>NZ_CP083371.1:604166-906250 GCF_017488845.2 Ensifer canadensis | reverse complement strand
GCTGCGTGTTTTGGCAAAGGAACGCGACTTTATACGTATCCCGCCGCGCAGCCAGCATGTCGCGATCGAGCGCTCGTAAGCGCGCTATCGGCTGATTGAATTTTTCGACCGAATAGGCTGGCGTCCGGTCATGGTCATTGCCGACCACGAGCGTATGTGCGAGATCGTGCACGATGGCATAGGCAATGGGTGAGCGTTTGGCGCCATTCTGGACGAGAAGATTTTTAACAATTCGCGGTAAGGTAGAATTCATCTATTTCTCTCGAAAACCTTGCGCCATTTACTCGTGCTTTTTTCTTTGTCGTACCCGTCACCTGAAAAATACTTTGAAGGCGACGGTTTCGGCGGTGATTTTCTTGCTACTTCATGCGTCGCACGCGTATTCAATATCCGCATCAAATTTCGGCGAATTCGGTGTGCATATCGATTTGGCTCCATAATTTCTTCGACTTTCGCCGACAGGGTATTTGTCTTGTTGACCCTGGAGCGATCGAGAAATTGGAGGAGCGAAGAGACACTTTCGTCGGTGATCTCTTCAAGGCCGAAGCAAGCGCTGGCGTGCTCCTTCATTGCTTCGATCTGCTCGAGCAACCCGCAGCGATCCGGACGGAAAACAATGGGCAGACCCGCGATGATTGCCTCGGCAACCGAAAATGAAAATGGCTCCACTTCTGACGGCATCAGTAAGGCATCGGCTCTCGCACACACGACTTTGCGCGCTGCACCGGACAAGTCGCCCATGAAGTGAAGGTTTTTCGGAATGTCGCGCCAATACGACGGTTCATACCTGTTTGGCAGGCCAAGCCACAGCACATGCATATCGGGATCGGCTTTTTCGATCGCCCTGGTCAGGCACTTTACAAAATCGATTCCCTTGCGGGGCTGAATTGAGCCTATGACGACCATAAATCGCTGCGCCCCGCTCAGCACGCGCGGCGGAAAGTCATAGTCATCGTGAGACAGAACGTTGCCTTGGAAATGCAGTCTATCGCTGGATATTTCTGGGAAATGCTTCTGGAGAACCAATTCCTGGTCGTTGGTCAGCGACAAGAAGTGAGCGCGCGGCAAACTCGCCCTGAACGCCGAAAGAGACCTGCTCTCCTCGGCCGCAAACCGGCCGATGATGTCATCGCCCTCATGGAAGTAGTAAACGATCGTTATGTTTTTTTCGTTGGCCCTTTTTATGAAGTTTTCAAACTCGGGCCAGAGCGTTACTGGCTGGATGGTATTTATGAGAATGTTGGGTCTTCCCGAGCATCCGTCGAAGGCGGATGCGGCAGAAAGATCCTTCACATCCAAGATCGCGAGGTTCTCGAACATCGTTTCGAGACGTTTGATATTGAGGTGGGCACCCGTGTTTTGCGAGTATTTGTAGACCAGTATCGTGAATTCGGACAGCAAAGGCGATTTCATTCGCCCCGCATCACTGGCGATTGACGTCGTGTGCAAAAACACCCTTTGCCGGCCACCATATTCCGCCAGAAAGCGATAGTTTTCGGCGGTGAAAAACTGCTGTTGAGCGGCGAGAACCAGATCGAAGAAATCCTGTACGGGCTTCTCTTCGTTGACGCGATGAGGGCCTACCCACGCAAAGGGCGCATCACTGACGGTTGGCTCATTGGCGCCGTCGCGATTTTGGACCGCTTCCTTCCAGTTCGTGACCGCAGAAGCTTCGCCGGGGAAATCGTTACTGAGACTGTTTGCAAAATGGCTGAGGAAGTGCAGGTTATTTTTCGACTTCCCAATAGAATCCTTTAAAATTTCGTAGACGTCCATAAGATCTCCGCTGAAACCAACTAAGCGGCCAAGACGCGTGGCGCGCAACTGATATGAGCTAATTATAAACTGTAATATTAATAATTACGCGCTTTTTCATAAGGCACATTATTGGATATATTGCTGGCACCAGCACCTGAGGCGTTGGCAAACTCCTCCAAACGCTCCAAGGCGATCCACGCGCCTTCGCCATTATTTTTGTGACCCTGCCAGATTTCCGGGATGAAGGTCGCGTTCGGCGAACCTTTTTTATAAATGCTGAAGAATTCCATCCAGTCAATCTCGCCTTCACCGATCTGCAGGCCCTCGCCATCGACACCCTTTGCGTCGGCAATATGGTAGTGCGCGGTGTAGGGAGCGACCTTGGTCAGGAAGCTGGCCAGCGAAACCTTTTGGTGATTGCACGAGAGCTTGGAATGCGACACATCGAGGCAGATCCGCATTCCGAACTTTTCGCAGAACTCCACAATCTCGTCACCGTGCGTGAAGATGTTGTGGAATTGTTGTCCGCCAAAGTGCCAGGGATAGGGCGGCATGGTCTGCGGAATGATCTCGACGCCGGACAGATCTATTTCCTGCAGGCTCGCATGGACCTTTTCGTAAAGCGCCATGGCCTCCATGCGGCTCAGGTGCCCGTGGTGCGTGAACCCACCCACGTTCGCGACGATACACGGGCGTTCGGTCTTCTTAAAGTAAGGAGCAAGCTTTCGCGTCAGTTCCGCTACGCGGGCGAGTTCCTTGACCGAATGACGGCGGTAGTCCTCGTCGCTGGTGCACAGGTCCAGCGTATGGTCGCCGGCAAACAGTTCGGGGGCGTGGATGACCAATCCGAGGTCCAGCGGTTCCGGTATGTACTTGTGAAAATCCTCATTCATGTCCTTGTAGGACAGATGGATTTCGACGAGGTCCATGTTCGACATGGAAAGCAGCTTGTCGAAGTCGTGATAGCGCACGGGAATACCCCATCGCGCATCGAAGGAGTAGTTGCGCGCCGTCACGCCCATGCTGGAAATATCGCTTTCGAAGAAGAAATCCCCTTTCACCTTTCCAGCGCTAAGTTTGTGGCCCACGAGATCTCGCAGCCGGTTCGGCTGAAGACCTTTGCCGGGGCTCTTCGTGTCAAGCATTGCCTCGGTGATCTCGACGCCGGCCGGGATGTCCTGGCCGGCTACGAGGCTCTTGGCCAGGACTTCGCGATTCATGAGCTCGCCTTGCGATATCGTGCGCGCCTCCTCCGTACCCATTGCTACTTCAATCTGACGGATCGCCTGAACCATGGCGGTCAGCTCATCTGGCAGGATGCTGACCTTGTGATCGTTGCCTTCCATCCCCCGGTCCGTGGTGAAGTGCTTCTCGATGACCTTAGCGCCGAGAGCAACGGCAGCAATCGGCACATGGATCCCGCGCTCATGGCCGGAGTAGCCGACCAAGCCGCGGCTAAGGCCCCGCAGATGCTGCATGTAACGCAGATTCACGTCCTTGTCCGGAGTGGGATATGTCGAGTTGCAGTGCAGGAGCACATAGGGCGCGCCCACGAATTCGAGATGCCGAACGCTTTCGCTGATCTCCGCTTCGGTGGACATGCCGGTCGAGCACAACATCGGCTTTTGCTTGGAAGCGATCTGCGACAGCAGCGCGTGGTTGGTAAAGTCCGCGGACGCGACCTTATAACCCGGCACGCCGTATGCCTCCAGCTTCTCGAGGCTAGCCTCGTCCCAAGGGGTGCACATCGGCTCCAGTCCACGTTTTGCGCAATGGTCGAAGGCCCGATAGAGATCGTCGTCGCTGAGCTGGAACTTGGCGAGCAGGTCGAGTGTGTATTGCGCGCCCAGATCCTCACCGGCATCGCCGTGCTTCTCGTGCTTGTGATACAGCGTCTTCATGTCGCGCATCTGGAACTTGGCGCAATCCACGCCGGCGTTAGCCGCGAGATCGATCAGGTTGATCGCAGCCTCCAGGCTTCCATTGTGATTGTTCCCGATTTCCGCGATGATGAAGCATGGCGCATCTTCGGCGATCGCACGCGCACCGACGTCGAGCCGCAGCGTTCTGGGCAGCGTGACTCCCACCAGACGGTGATTGTCATCCACCATGGGCAGCGCGAGGATAGAAGGCGTCAACATCGCCATGACCTTCTCCCGCGGCGCGTCATGGGCCACCGAGGCGTAATTCCGGTTCATCACCTTGGAAACGCTGACATCCAGATTGATCTCGTTGGAACTGACGAGCCAACGACGCACATCGCCGTCCGTGAGAACACCTTCAAGGTGACCGCCGCTCGTTACGACGAATATGATACGGCTCTTGTTCTCGCTGATCTTATTCAACGCAAGCGACATACTATCTTCGACGAAAACCACAAACTTGGAGTAGTTTTTGAGGGTAATCATCTCAAACCTCGCTTTTGCAGAACGCGTTCCACTAAAACCCAATCTTCGGGCTCGTCTATTTCCACCGCTGTGTGTTCGCCCATTTCATACACAGCTGTCTTTCCGCCCAGACGACATTTGCTCGTTTCCAGCATTCGGCGTGTCGTGACGTAAAACGCGCCGTTTTCCATCAATATTCCATCAAAGACCTGCCGCCGTGGGCGATGTAGTGGGTCGTAATTCACTGGCGTGAAATCATCATTCCAAAAGAATCGCTTTAGTCTTACAGCAGAAAGCATACTGTCATAACTGCCAGCCTCGAAAAGCTTCAAGGCTTTATCGAGGTCACGGCCTTCAAGAAGGGGAGACGTTGCTTGAATGGTAACCAGCGTTTCGAATGGCACGACGGATGCGAAATGCATCATCACGTCTTCGGTTGACGAATGGTCCTGCGCCAGTTGCTGCGGGCGATCAATCACCGTGACTGGGAGACCCAGCCCTTCGACGACCTGCCGTATTTTGTCGCTGTCGGTCGACACATACACGCTGCCGATGGCGTCGCAATCGCAAGCCGCCTTCAACACCCACGCGCAAAGGGGACGATCGGCAAGCGTCTTGATGTTCTTATCCGGAATGCTCTTGGATCCACCTCGAAGCGGGATAAGAGCGGTGATTTGCGTCTGAGACATTCATGCTACCGAAAAGCTGGCAAACTTACTGTGCGTCTATAGGTTCTCCGGTTTGGGATGTCCAGTACACGGTCGAAATCCCTGACATTTCGATCTCCGGTCGTCGCGTTGCGCGAGAGCTGACGACACTGGTCAGTCAGCCCAAGCCTTCAACCTCGTCCGAATTCGTCGACGATACGGATGATGTCATCCTCCCCGAGATACGATCCCGTCTGTACCTCGATCATCTCCAGCATGATCTTACCGGGATTCGCTAGACGGTGAACTTCGCCCTGCGGAATGTAGACGGATTCATTCTCGCATATCATTTTCACCTGATCGCCGACGGTCACTTCAGCCGTACCCTTCACGCAGATCCAGTGTTCCGAGCGGTGATGGTGCTTCTGCAACGAAAGCTTCTTGCCCGGCGTTACAAACAGCCTCTTCACCTGAAAACGGTCGCCGGTCAGGATCGATGTATAGCCGCCCCACGGTCGGTAGGATGTCGGATGCGTCACGGTCAGTGCCGCAGTCGATTTGGCGGCGGCAAGCTGCTTCACCAGCGTTCCGACGTTCTGGCTATCCTCAAGGCGGCCGACATAGACCGCATCCTCACTGGCAATGACTGCGACGCCTTCCAGGCCCTGCACCGCCAGATGGCTATGGCGCGAGATGACCAGCGAATTTTTTGTGTTGATTAGCGTCGCATTACCGGAAGCAACATTGCCGGCCTTGTCCTGAATTCCCCCCTTCCACACTGCATCCCAGCTGCCCATGTCAGACCAGATGAAGGAGGCTGGCACGACGGCGGCGTTAGCGGTCTTTTCCATAATCGCGTAGTCAATAGAAATGTCCGGGCTTGCGGCAAAAGCATCCGCTTCGAGGCGAATGAAGTCGAGATCACTGGCGGCCTTGGCGACGGCCTGCGTAGCAGCCAGCTCAACATCCGGCGCATGCACAGACAGTTCCTGCAGCACATCCGCTGCCTTGAACATGAAAAAGCCTGAATTCCAGACAAAGCCGCCGGTGGCCAACATCTTCTCTGCTTCTGCAAGAGCCGGCTTCTCGATGAAGCGCTTCACCTTGGCTGCGCCGTTGGAAAGTTTGTCGCCCATCTCGATATAGCCATAGCCCGTAGCGGGCTTGGTCGGGGTGATGCCGAAGGTGACGAGCTTGCCGGATGCGGCCGTCTTCTGCGCGATCCGGATGGCCTCAACATAGTTGGCGTCTGCGGTGATCTCGTGGTCGGAGGCAAGCACCAGAAGCAGGGCGTCGTCGCCGAATTTTTTAGCAATGAAGGCGGCGGCGGCGGCAGCGGCGGCGGCGGTGTTGCGCGCCATCGGCTCGAGCAGCGTAGCCGACAGCCCAACGCCGATCTCACGGGCCTGTTCGGCAGCCAGAAAGCGGAAATCGTCATTGGTGATGACGATCGGCAACTCGTAGAGTGCGGGATCGGAGACTCGCAACAACGTCGCCTGGAACAACGAGCGGTCGCCGACGAACTGGATGAATTGCTTCGGCGCCGTTGCGCGCGACAGTGGCCACAGCCGTGTACCCTTGCCGCCTGCCATGATCACGGGGATAATCTTGCTCGTCATGAAAAAAGCCTCCAGTTCATTGCCCCGATCGTCAAGGGGGCGTCAAAGGTTGTCGCTAGAATTTGTCGGATGTGCTGTCTGCACGCGGCAGCGGATCAGGTCTAGCCCCCGGGATCGAAGATTTGCGGCTGCGTCTTCCCCGCCTCGACATAGCAGCACATCTCCGGCGCATTGCCGCAGGGGCGAAGATGCACGATACACCCGGCGCTGAACGAGACGCACAGCCCTTCAACATCGCTCTTCTTCGCGATCGTGCCGGGCGGAGGAAAGCGGTGAGGTTGTCGTCGGCGAGGATTTGGGGTTCGCTGAAGCTGCTCGTCTTCATCAAAACCGCCCTCGATCATACAACCGAGAAAATTCAACTTTTCATTCCGATTTCGCGAGCCAAACGAGCGACGGCGTTTCAGCTATCCTCGCTGTTTATCTTGCTTCGGCGAGATGGAAAGTCAGGCGGCGCGTCGTCGGCAATTGCTCGCTGGTCTCTGAATTTCGCCAACAATCAGTTCGCTAGTGGCCGACTTCCACGTAAAAAACGTTGTCAATGAAGTGACGCGCGGATTCTTGGCAACGATAGCCTCCCAATCCAATTGGTTAGGGAGTTGGCACCATCAACGAAAGACAAACCGGTCCACGTGCGTGTCTCGCACCACTGGTACGCTTCACGAGGTCGGCGGGAAGATGCTAGAGATAGCCTGCGTTCGGCGCCCGCCCCTCTTTTGCCCCATGCTCGATATAGTGCCTTACCGGGTCCATCTTCACCTCTGCCACATCCTTATAGTATCTCAGATACCACACGGGATCAAAGAGGCCCGTTTCAGTGAGCATGCGCGCATGTTTCTCAGCGAAGCTGGGATTGGACGCGCGCCCTTCTTTTGCGCCGTGTTCCATATAATGTTTGAGCGGGTCGACATTCGCCTCAGCGACATCCTTGTGATGTTCCAGATACCACGCCGGATCGACCAGGCCGGACGCTTTCAGGACGCGCATCTGCCAGCGGCGACGCAGCATTGCCGGCAACTTGTTCCATGCAGAGTTGTTGAGGAGCGCATGAATGGTTTCACCGATATGGGCCGGAACATCAAGGAAACCCAAGGCAGCGCTCTGGTCCATGGAAGGCTTTGTCTTGGCGGACGCGCGCTGCATTTCTTCGTCCACCAGCCTTGCCTGTAGCAACGTTACCAGGCGACCGGCCGCCTTGGCTTCGTCACGTACCTTGGCGATGCTATCCCGCTGTTCGGAGATCGTCCGCTGCTGATCAACGAGGACAGCTTCCATTTCGGATAGCTGATCGAGCAGCAATGCACGTTCCCCTCGCGTATGCCGTTGCCGCGCGGCGGTGTCGGGCAGGATCGATGCTGCCTGGTCGATTCCCTCTACGCCATTTTTCACTAGGATATCACTGTCGGCACCGGCTGCCGGCAGTTGATCGAGAAAAGCATCCTCCATATCGGACAACTGTTGTAGCAGCAGATCACGTTCGGCACCAAGCAAGACGAGACGCTGTTTCACCGCCGCAATTTCAGTGGCCTCTGTCGGCAAGGATGCCTCGAACCGCGCCAGCTGGTTCTGGCGCTCGGACTCGGCGCCCTCTCTGCCTGTGATCATCTCGCTGATTTCGGCAAATGCGGAATCGCTGTCGAAGCTCTTGAGCTCCAACGGCAACGCAGCCGCTTCCAGTTCAAAATCTAGTGCTTGCGCCTCTGCATCGGCAGAAACCGCCTGATGCGCCAGAACCGTGTGCCATGCCTTCCGGGCTTGCGTACAAGACGGCAACGCCGCGACGGGCACTGTGTCGTCGGCAATCTTGAAATGGCTGATCACCTTGGACCAGAATTGCTCCGGCTCTGCCTGAGCTGCGGCCAGCGACACAAAAACGATGCGGCGGCGATGTTTCCGATATAGCAACAGCAGCATTGCAGCGTCGGCCTTCCAGGCAGCAAGACTGGAAGACGGCAGGCGAAAGCTATCCATATCGCGCGCCACTGCATATTGGGCAGAATCGTAAAGCGCCAAGATGGGGCCGCGGGTTGTTTCGGCGATGGTTCGCTCAAGCAAATCGGCCCCTTTCGGCCCCGACGCCACGATCACGGTGACTTCGGCAGACTCCAGCTTATCACGGGTAAGCCTCACAAGATCGGTTGCGAGGTGACCCAGATTTTCTTCTGGAAAGTCAACTGCTTCAGTCTCGAACATATCATGCTTCCGTTGGCGATTTGCCTGACCATAGGCCGCGGGGACCGTCCGGCAAGAGTTGGATCTGACTATACGCGGATGGGGTTATCGTCAAGCCGTAACTGCCCGCCTGCGCGGCTGCACACAGGCCATACACCCGCGTTTTGCCATTCAAGTTCATTCCTAATTTAGAACGGGCAATCCCTCCCGACAGGGCATGTCTTCCTGCCGAGCTTATAGTTTGCGAGGCCGGGCATCGGTTATGATGCTCCGGCAGCCGCATCGAGCTCGACTCCAACAGCGTCGAACGGGGCCATCAGGCCCCAGACCATCACACGCAAGCACTCACGATGGCTCGCAGCGAAATCGACGCGCTCATGTCCTGAATTACGCTGCCTGAGCGGCCTCAGCTTGCCAATTATGAAAAGAAAGCGTTCGTTTGATCAAGTCTCGTCCGACGCGGAAACGCAGGCATGTCGAATGCGATGTCCCGAGCAGGGACGAAAGTTGACTGAGCACGCGTCTGCCGACGTCGCTTAGAGCACGGAACGACGTGCCATCCACCTGTTTAGTTCGCATCTTGTGGCAGCGTGGCCGACCACGAACAGAAGCGGGGCCCTGGTCGTGCATAGTGAATTGATAGAACTTGTCCGATCACACAGCGGCAGATGGTCGTCGAACTTCGAGACCAAGATGTAAGCCAGAAGGCCAGCGTCCACCATGCGGTCCGGCATCGGTCAGCTTGGTGTCGGCAATTGCACCATCTTCTCGCAGCCGGAAAACTCCAATTTCCGGCGGTCCAACCTTGGCCTCAGGGCAGGGGCAATCCGTAAATCTCGAAGTTGCGTATGAACATGGCACGAAGGTCGAGCTTTTCGCAGGATTGCATCTCGGGCTGTCCCGTTCGCTGGAACACATCAGACAGTGCCCGGTAAAATTGGCTTCTCTCATCCTCGGAGAAGCCGTTCTCCACATCCCGAAAAGTCTGCGGGTTCCAATCGTCGAAGAGGAGGTGGTTTGCGAGTTTGAGATGCCCGGCCGCGCTGAGAACCCCCCAGATCATGTGGCGACATGCCAGCTCATCGAGACAACTGCTCAGCGAACGTCGGGCATTCTGCTCATCAAACTGCGCCGAACCGGCGCGTCCGGTCTCCTCGACTACCGTAACCACATTCGCCGTGCAAAACGCCCGCAACAGGAAAACACTTGTGGAGGCGGCGCCAAGTTTCTCCGGATAAAGGATCATTTCGGCAAAATCGCGCTTGCAAAAGCTCCCCCAGACGAGCTGCAAACTATCCACCGATCCAGCGAATTGCTCGACCGTAAGGTTCGAAACGACAGAGCCTGCTCCAGTGAGGAGGCGGTCATCTGTTTCGGCGCGCTCCGCTTTATGCCCATCCCCGTTGGCGAACGCGCCGAAAACGACATCGCTCTGGTTGTTCGTTGCCGCTTGGTAGAAATTTACCAGGCAGTTGTCGGCCAACTCGTACCGACCATCGAACGAAAATATGTACGCCCCTCGCGCCTCCCGGATGCCTGCGTTTAGCGCCACACCCGAACCGACGTCATCAGTAGTTGTTTTTACGATCCGTATTCTTCTGTCGCCTTGGGAAAGATCAGACGCGACAGCTAAACGGTCGCTGGATACTCCATCATCGATGCATATTACTTCAATGTCATATAACGCCTGATTCAACAGAGATCTGATCGTTTTTTCCAGCGATGATAAGGCATCTTTCAGCGGGATTATGACGCTGACTTCGGGATAGATATACGAGACATACTTCGTCGCATGATCAAGCGGTCCGTGCGACCATGGACCGCCCCACACCTTTCGATAATCCTGGAGCATCGCGCGACCCGCGAGTACAAAATCGTATTGATCGAGATTCTTTTCGATTACCCTGATGAAGTCATAGGGTCGGGCAACGACATGATTGCTGAGGCGAGACGCCTCGTCAGCGGCAAGAAAGGGAAAGATACGGCGCAGTAGATCGCTGTGTTCGCTATGCAGGTTTTTGATATCGGTATTGGATACGCCACTGGTTCTGAAGTTCAGGAGAGGGTGCGGAACTTCATAATATCGCATGCCGCTCCTGTAGAGGCGGACGCAGAATTCATAGTCCGCAATGATTTTATAGACATCACAGTAAGGCCCCACCTCGTCATAGATGCGCGACGGGATGAGGAGGGATTCATGGCGGACAGGCATCCGCAACAAGGTCGATTTGTTATAAGACATGGTCGGCAACACGAAGGACTGCCCATCCTCGTTGAAGTATCGCGCCAAAGCGCCGACGAAATCACAATCCGTATAGCGGATTGCGGACACCAGCGAACTGACAGCATTCCGCTCATACCAGTCGTCGGAATTTACAATAATTATGTATTCGCCCCGGGCCAACCTCAGCCCCTTGTTCATCGCATCGTATATTCCTGTATCCGGCTCGGAAATGTAATAATCCAGCGCGCCTTCGAAATCTTTTATTATTTCAATAGTTCCATCAGTAGAAACCCCATCCACGATTATGTATTCAATATTATTATAATCCTGATCTATAACCGAACTAATCGTCTGCGTTATTGTTTTTGAAGAATTTTTACAAACAGTTATCACAGTAACCAACGGAGTATCGGAGCTTGTGCGAAGGCTGGGCTCGTGTAACCGCTTTCCTCCTTCAGCTTGGCGAAATCCCGTTAAATCTGGATATCTATAGTATTGGCCAACAAATTTTTCTGTATGTTCCACTTCGATACCTTCGTTAAAAATTTGCCCTTAGCTTCCACTTTTTGTGCCATCTGATTTCTCCGCCGTTGCGGTAGAGGCAGGTATCAATTTTAGGGCATGCGCATTTCAACCGCTATGATCGAGCATTGAGCAGGCCGGACGGTGGCTTTGGCACGTCGCAGTAGCGCGCCGGCGCCGATCCGCGCTCGGCTGGAAGCGAGAAATCCACTTCGCACCCCGCCCCCCACGGTTGAAGTCGTCCAGTACGTTCAGAAGGTGGAAAGCCTACCATCGTCCAGACGATCCGCCATGGAACCGCTTGAATCCCGCGTCTAGCCTAGAAGAGATTTCGGCATCAACAAGCCAAACGTCTTTCTTGGCTCGGCAGCGAGCGTCTGAAGATAGCGGTCCCAGCCATGTCGGTCCTCCAGCCGCTGTGCCATCTCCTTTTTTCTGGCGAGAACCTGTTCCTGATCACCAGCTATGGTGCTCAGGGCATCGATATAGGGAGCCGTATCGGTCAGGCTCGACACCAGCCAGCTTGTCTGTTGGTCCACCAATTCCCCGATGCCGCCCACATCTGAGCTCACGATCGGGAGCCCTGCGGCTGCGGCTTCGAGAAGAACGTTCGGCAACCCGTCCCACAGCGAGGTGTATAGAAGCGCGTCGTATTCCGGCGACGGAAGCTCATCGAACCTGTCGTAGCGCCCGTGAAATTGAACGTTGTCACAACGCTCCTGGAGATCGGTTACGATCTTCTCGAACTCCTTTTCGCCGCGGCCCCATATGTGGAAGTCGAACTGCGGGGCGTCTCTGGCGATATCGGCCAGCAACTGCACGTTCTTCTGTCGGGCAAGTCGACCTGCCCATAAGACCTGCAGTCGGCGGGATTTCTCAGCTCTCGGATCGGGGGGTGTTTGCCGGGGCGCGGGCTGATACAGCGGGACGAACAATCTCTGAAGTTCACCCGGCACGCCGAGCTGCGAGCTCAAGTTGCTGATGTAGGTGCGGTTGTCGAAATAAACACCGCTCAGGTTCGGCAGGCAGTGGGGGATATACAGATCGGAGTAGGCAGTCCTGCGACCGCGTTCCGAATAATCAGGACAAGACAGCATTGCGTACAAGCGGCTGAAGTTCGACAGGCGCTGACCGAAATATTTATACGCTTCCCAGCAGGCCCGGCTGTTCACGTTCAGCACGACATCGGGCCGGAGCCCTCGCACCATAAGGTCGACGAGATCCTTGCGACTGCCCTCAGAAAGGCGTTCATCGCTTCTTACGAGGGAGATCACCGTGACCCCCTCTGGGACGAGATGCAGCGCTTCGAGACGATCATCGTCCGTGGTGACAACCACGACGGACCTGGGACCGTGCACTTTCGCGAGGGCTTCGACAGCATGTGACGCAACGAGGTTGGCGCCGCCATGAATGAGCCACGGCACGAAGACGATTGCGCGCGGTGGGGCAGGCACGGCCTTTACGATCTCTTCGAACGACCGTGAAAGAGGATGACGTGCAGGGCCGCCAGCGATGGCAATGTTGTCTGCACGCTCGAAAAAGTCAGTCGAGTAGAGCTCCGGCTCGAGGTCTTCAACGCTCCCGACTGTTTCCTTGGCCAGCTGCAGGATCCGTAATGGTCGTACCGGCGCCCTTCCTTCGTCGCGTCCATGGTCGATGTAATGCAGCAACGGATCGATGCCACCGATATCGGGATAGTGGCCCGAATACCATGCGGCGTCGAAATCAGGGCCTGGTGATTTGCCGTCCCGATATCCTTGCACGAGATAGTGCAGTAGAGGCGGCTGACCGCTTTCCAGTGCGTCCGGGTACGTGTTGAGATACCAGCGCTCATCAAACAATCCGGAGGATTTTATCCGGTCCGCGGCGCTTGGTGGCGTCTCCCAGATCGAAAGACCGTCCCGCTTTCCTTGCCTGAGGTAGTGCACCAACGGATTGATATCCGAGGCGACCGCATCAGCGTGCTGGTCCAGGTAACGAGCCGTGTCGAATTTCCGGCTCGGCGACAGCAGATGCCTACGGCCATTCTTGATGAAATGTGTTAGCGGGTCGATTCCGTCACGGGCAAGGTAAGGATGGGACAGGAGGTACCAATCGGCATCGAAAAAGCCTGACCTGGCAATTTCCTTACGGGTTGAAAAACTGCCGATATTGTCGGCCAGCCTCCATGCCTTTTCGTGAATTCGATTGATCTGTGAAAGCAGTCTCATCGTTGCATCCCGAACTGATACTTTATGGCATGCCCATCATTGGGCCTTCTTTAGCAGATCGCCGCCGCGTGTGGGAAAGATTGCAACCAGCCATCAACATTAGAATGGCCCAGGGATTGAAGCCGAACCCGCCAATGATTTGGATATCGTTTCTCAAGACTCGCGGACTTTACGCTGTGATGAGAACCAATTATACGGCTCGACCTTGCAGCGACAAGCTGTTAGCTTTCCTCACGCGGATACTGGCGCATGCCTGTAACTGCTACATCAAAGTATATTTGGAACTGAGTTCATGGTAAAACGCGCGCTTATCACGGGGATCACAGGTCAAGACGGGTCTTATCTTGCTGAATTACTGCTCGAGAAAGGCTATGAGGTCCATGGTATCAAGCGACGGGCATCACTATTTAATACACAGCGCGTTGATCACATATATCAGGACCCGCATATCAACAACGCGCATTTCAAGTTGCACTACGGCGATCTTTCGGACACGTCGAACCTGACGCGCATTCTGCGTGAAGTGGAACCGGACGAGGTCTACAATCTCGGGGCTCAGTCGCATGTTGCCGTGAGCTTCGAGGCGCCGGAGTACACGGCGGACGTGGACGCGATCGGCACGCTGCGCCTTCTTGAGGCGATACGCTTTCTCGGGTTGGAGCGGACCGCTCGATTCTATCAGGCTTCCACCTCCGAACTCTACGGACTGGTCCAAGAAACGCCTCAGCGCGAGACGACGCCCTTCTACCCGCGCAGCCCTTATGCGGTTGCAAAGCTCTACGCCTACTGGATCACGGTGAACTACCGCGAAGCCTACGGTCTTTATGCCTGCAACGGAATTCTGTTCAATCACGAGAGCCCGCGGCGCGGTGAAACTTTCGTGACGCGCAAGATAACCCGGGGACTATCCAATATCGCGCAAGGCCTCGAATCCTGCATCTACATGGGGAACATAGATTCCCTGCGCGACTGGGGCCATGCAAAGGACTATGTCCGCATGCAGTGGATGATGATGCAGCAGGAGGAACCCGAGGACTTCGTCATCGCCACCGGCTTGCAGTACACGGTCCGCGAATTCATCACATGGTCCGCCGCCGAACTCGGTATTAAACTGGTCTTCTCCGGCGAGGGTGTGGATGAGATCGGCACAGTGTGTTCCGTGACGGGCGACAATGCACCAGCGGTGAAGCCAGGCGACACGATTATTCGTATTGATCCCCGCTATTTTCGCCCTGCCGAAGTGGAGACGCTGCTCGGTGATGCAAAAAAGGCCCGGCAAAAGCTCGGTTGGGTACCTGAGATCACTGCGCAGGAGATGTGCGCGGAAATGATCGCCCAGGATCTCAAGGTCGCCCAGCGCCACGCCTTTTTGAAGGCACACGGGCACGACGTACCGGTAAGCCTGGAGGGGTGATGAATGGTCTCTCCGTGCTTCGGATGCAAGTGTCGAGCAGACGACACGGTTCACTTGCTCGGCGCAGCAGCGTGACCTGCCTTAACTAGCCCTCGATTCACCCGTACATATACAGCGATGACGTCCAACCGCGGCGGCCCAATCGAACAACGATCTGATGCGTCCGACGCCTCTCTCAGTTCAGCCACTGAAGAACCTCCCTCCGCTTGAGGATACTTGATGACTAAAATCTACATCGCAGGCCATCGCGGCATGGTGGGGGGCGCAATCGTGCGCCGTTTGCAGGCTCGCAAGGACGCGGGTGAGGTACTCGATCTCGTCACCCGCACCCACGCCGAACTCGATTTGACGAACCAGCAGGCCGTGCATGATTTCATGCAAGCCGAGCGCCCCGACGTGGTGATCCTTGCCGCAGCGAAGGTGGGCGGCATCCATGCAAACAACACCTACCCGGCCGACTTCATCTACGAAAATCTGATGATCGAATCCAATGTGATCCATCAGTCCTTCACCGCAGGGGTCGAGCGACTGCTGCAGCTAGGTTCGTCCTGCATCTATCCTCGCGCGGTCGACCAGCCCATGCGCGAGGATGCGCTTTTGACCGGCGTGCTGGAACCGACCAACGAGCCCTACGCCATTGCCAAGATCGCGGGCATAAAACTCTGTGAAAGCTACAACCGCCAGCACGGAACAGATTATCGCTCGGTGATGCCGACCAACCTCTATGGTCCCGGCGATAACTTCCACCCCGAAAACAGCCACGTCCTGCCTGCGCTCATCCGCCGCTTCCACGAGGCGGCCCAGACCGGCGCCGAGGTCGTAACAATCTGGGGTTCGGGCAAGCCGATGCGTGAATTCCTCCATGTCGATGACATGGCGGCAGCGTCTCTTTTTGTGCTTGAGTTGCCAAAGGATGTCTATGAGGCAAATACACAACCGATGTTGAGCCACATTAACGTCGGTTCAGGCACGGACGTAACAATCCTCGAACTTGCACACCTTATCGCCAAGGCAACAGGCTTTACAGGACGGATTTCGACAGATACCGGCAGGGCCGATGGTACAATGCGAAAACTTATGGACGTGAGGCGCTTGGCGCGGATGGGATGGACCGCAAAAATCAGCCTGGAGGCGGGTATCATGGAGACCTATGAGTGGTTTAAGTCGCAGAAGGACTTCCGCGCCTGAAGTAGACCATTGGCCGAGGCATCCTAGAATGACACTGGGCCGGATGCCTCGCCAGTCCCGCCATCACAAGAAGCAGTGGAGGTAGACCATGCCGGCAGCCGAGATCCGTCACCTAACCCATCTTCAGCGCCTGGAGGCCGAGAGTATCCAGATTTTGCGCGAGGTGGTCGCCGAGACCGGGAACCCCGTGATGCTTTACTCGGCGGGCAAGGATTCGGCATGTATGCTACACTTGGCGAAGAAGGCCTTCTGGCCGGCACCGCCCCCCTTCCCGCTTCTCCACATCGATACGACCTGGAAATTCAGTGCGATGTACGAGGCACGGGACAAGGCGGCGAAGGATGCCGGAGTGGAGCTTCTGGTTCATCGCAATCCCGACGCCGTTGAGAGGGGCATAAATCCTTTCGATCACGGGACGCTGCATACCGATCTTTGGAAGACCGAGGGACTTCGCCAGGCGCTTGACAAGTTTGGTTTCGACGTAGCCTTCGGCGGTGCACGGCGCGACGAGGAGAAGAGCCGCGCCAAGGAACGTATCTTCTCTTTCCGCGCGGCAAACCACCGATGGGATCCGCGCAACCAACGCCCGGAATTATGGAAGCTCTACAATGTTCGGAAGGCGAAAGACCAAAGCATCCGCGTCTTTCCGCTCTCCAATTGGACCGAGCTTGACGTCTGGGAATATATCCAGCTCGAAGGGATCGAAGTCGTACCGCTCTATTTCGCCGCGCTCCGCCCGGTGGTCGAGCGGAACGGCCTCACCATCGTCATTGACGACGATCGTTTCCCACTCGGCCCCGGCGAGTTGCCGGAAATGAAGTCGGTGCGCTTTCGCACGCTCGGTTGCTATCCGCTGACCGGCGCCGTCGATAGCGAGGCGACGACGGTGCCGCAGGTCATCCAGGAAATGCTGACTGCAACGACCTCCGAGCGCCAGGGGCGTGCGATCGACCGCGAAGGCGGCGCGAGCATGGAGACAAAGAAGCAAGTGGGATATTTCTGATGGAAGGAGCGGGCGGTCATCCAAAAGGCGCGGACGCAACGGAGATCAATGCCTCTCTGGAACGGCACCGCAGCGACACTATGCTTCGGTTCCTCACCTGCGGCTCTGTCGATGATGGAAAATCGACCTTGATCGGGCGTCTTCTCTTCGATAGCAAGGCCATCCTGGCAGACCAGCTCGCTTCGCTCGAACACGACAGCCAGTCGATGGGTACACAGGGAGGCGCGCTCGACTTCGCACTGCTGACGGACGGCCTTGCCGCCGAGCGGGAACAAGGCATAACCATCGATGTAGCATACCGTTTTTTTTCCACCGACAGGCGGAAATTCATCGTGGCCGACACCCCTGGCCACGAGCAATATACACGGAACATGGTCACCGGCGCCTCGACGGCAGACCTCGCGGCTATCCTTGTCGATGCGCGAAAAGGCATTCTGACCCAGACCCGCCGGCATTCTTTTCTGGTCAATCTTCTCGGCATTCGAAACGTCGTGCTGGCGGTCAACAAGATGGACCTGGTCGGCTATTCGGCCGAGCGTTTCAGCGAGATCGTGGCGGAATATTCGCGTTTCGCCAAAGAGATCGACATAAAGGCCGTCCAAGCGATCCCGATTTCCGCACTCAAGGGCGACAACCTCGTCTCTTCGTCACCGCATACACCCTGGTATGACGGACCGACACTTCTCTCCTATCTCGAAGGCGTACCATCGAACGAGAGTCGCCTACAGGATTCGCCCTTTCGTATGGCGGTCCAATGGGTCAACCGGCCCCATCCCGATTTCCGCGGCTTCACCGGGCAAATTGCCAGCGGTCACGTCAAGCCCGGCGATCCCGTGCAGATTCTGCCTTCCGGCCGGCATACGACTGTAAAGGAAATCCCGAGCTTCGATGGCCCGCAGAGCACCGCGATCGCAGGACAGTCCGTGACACTCACCTTCGAGGACGAAGTAGACTGTGCGCGCGGCGACTTGATCACTGCAGCTAACGCGCCCATCGAGGTCGCGAATCAATTCTCTGCCACGCTGGTATGGATGTCCGAGGATGCCATGTTGTCCGGGCGCCCTTATCTCATGAAGATCGGGACCCGTACGGTCATGGCGACCGTGACCGATCTGAGATACGAGCTGAACGTGAACACCCTTGAACATCTGGCGTCAAAGACGCTCAGCCTGAACGCTATTGGATTGGTCAACATTTCGACCGACCGGCCCATTCCGTTTGAGGCCTATGCCGACAATCCGGACCTGGGCGGATTCATCCTGATCGATGTGGCCACGGATTCGACCGTGGCTGCCGGCATGATCCGCTTTGCGCTTCGCCGGGCGCGCAACATCCATTGGCAAGCCCTAGATATCGGTCGCGAGGCCCATGCTGCGCTCAAAAACCAGAAGCCTGCGGTCGTTTGGTTTACCGGCCTTTCTGGCGCTGGCAAATCCACTATCGCGAACCTCGTCGAGAAGAAGCTCTACGCCATGGGCAAGCATACGTTCCTTCTCGACGGTGACAACGTGCGGCAAGGCTTGAACCGCGATCTTGGTTTCACCGCCGCTAGCCGGGTCGAGAACATCCGCCGTGTCGGAGAGGTCGCGAAACTGATGACCGACGCCGGCCTTATCGTTCTCACCGCGTTTATTTCGCCCTTCCGCTCAGAGCGCCAGATGGTACGCGAACTGATCGGCGCAGAAGAATTCTTCGAGGTGTTCGTGTGCACCCCTCTCGAAGTTGCCGAAGCGCGCGATGTCAAGGGCCTCTATAAAAAAGCGCGCGCAGGACAGATCGAGAATTTCACGGGGATCGATAGCCCCTACGAGGTGCCCGTATCTCCGGAACTGATCATCGATACCGTGAATCTGACAGCGGAAGAGGCGGCGGACCAGATCGTGGCGATGTTGCTCGGTTAACGCGCCGCTCCCTGACCCAGAGCATTCCTGGCGCGCTACGGCGTATATCCAAGTCTTTGGCAGGTCTCTGAATATAATTCGGAAACTCTCTGGTCCTCGATCGTGGGCGGCACGTCCCGACGAGGACGCGTCTCGATACGATGCCAGCTTCGACCGCTGTCACCGGACAAACGTACGAGACCCAGCAGATCGAGCGCCAGCGGATTGAATGGTAGCTCGAGAGCCTTGCAGATCTGCTCGAGCGTCGTCGGGGGATCGGAGGTGAAATCCTCGTAGCGGATTAGCGGCAGATCCTCGTGTCGGTCGAGAAAGGCCTTGAGACGCCGGCAATATTCTTCCAGAGTAAAGGGATCGAAGTGGCGCCAGCCATTTGCTTCGAGCGCGATGAAGCAATCCAGCGGATGTCGCACGGTGACAAGCGAGCGCACCGGCAGCGTATCGCGCAGCATTTCATACACGCTTGGACGGTCTGGATTGGTGTTGGTGAAGTAATGCGAGTGCGTGTGATCGCGCAAAACGAGCCTGCGGCCGGAAAGGCTGAGTGATTCATGCATCGCCCGTATCGCACCCTGGAATGTTGCCACCAGCGTGCGATCATTGATATGCCGTGTCGCATAACGCAGTCCAAGCAGCAGGTCGGTGGGTGCAAAACCCGGCTTGCTACGGACCTCCATGGTGCTCAGGGGATCGATCTCGCTCAGCAGAACCACGCCCGACAACGCAGCGACAGTCTTGGAAATCAACGTTCCCCCGCTGCAGGCAGGATGATGCAGACTGCGCATCGGCTCGGGCCGTGGCAGGGCGGCGCAGAGGGCGCGGCACTCATCGAGCAGGCTTGGCAAGGGCGCATCACCGGGCGCAGCAGAAGACGTGGACCGGAACTCGTCGAGAAGCGAGAGCGCCTCGTCTATTTCAGCAGCCAGCCTTGCCGAGCTTTGGCGATCAGGCATTGCGGTCGCGCCTTCCCCGCTTCGTCTTCGGCTTGCCGCCAGCGACCTCCACCATCTTCGCTTTCGACAGAGGCGATGCCTGCAACAGATGCAGCTCTTCAGCGGCCTGCTGCAACTTGGGCGTCAGGGTACGGAGCAGTTCCTCAAGACGCAGGCGTTGTCTCTCGCTCTGCTCGAAACGGCCGGCGAGCTCGTCCAGGTCATTTCGAAGCAGTGCGTTCATGCGTATCTGAAAACCGACATCGGCCTGCAGCTCTACCGTGCGCTTGTTTTCCACTTCAAGCACACCAATACGCTTCTTTCGCTCTTCCGCCGTTGCCTCCAGGACCTTGGCGGCTTCGGTGTGGGCGGCCACCTGCTGACGCAGCTTGTTGCGCTCTGCCTCCAGCTCGCCGAAGAGTATCCGGGATTTGTCCGCCGTCTCCTTCAGTTCGGTAAGCTCGTTCTCCAGACTTGAGATGCGGGCGAGCATCGCTTGCCGGGATTGTGGATTGCCGCGAAACCGCAGGACGGGCCAATCCGGATCGCTGTCGTCTCGATCCGTTTGCACGAACGCTTTTTCGGCAAGGAAATCAACTACTGCTTGATAATTGCAGCCACCTTCGAAGAACACATCTGTTCCGCACAGCACGATGCATTCCGTCACCTTTGCTAACAACCCTGTCTCGTCGAGGCAGGACAGAATGTCGAACTCGCTACCCGGCATGTCGATCTGGACGCGCAACGAATACGGCAAGCCGTCTATGGCGATGGGAATATCGAGATCCGCGACGCGAAGGATGCGGACGTCCCGCGTCGCAACAGTCTTCAGTCCGGGAAAAAGGTCCAGTAACGCTGGGGTCGGCTGGCGCAGGCTACTCAGGGCCGCCATGTTCATCATGTTGAGCGTGGCCTGTCCTGCGGCTTTGCCGAGCGATGCAGCGATGACACGAACGCCAGCCTGTCCTTCGATGGCGCGCTCGAGCTTCGCAGCCACCGTCGGATCCGGTTGCAGAAGAAGTACCTCATCCGCTCCGCCGCCGGATGCGAAACTCTCCGGCCGGGCACCCACAAAAAGGTAGAGGTCCGGTCCGGCCGCGTGATTAACAGGTTCCTGCATAACGATCCTGACGAAGTTGCAATGGAGTTCATTTTAAGCGATTATTTCGCGAGCACGCGAGCTTTTTACCGGGGCTTCGCTGGAGGTGCTGGATTCCTCCTAAACAGTTCGTTGTCTTGACAGCTTCTAGGCTCGGTTCCGCGAAGTCATTCCGGAGCTCTATCAGAGCTTTGCGGACAACGCGTCCCGTTTCTCCAGATATGTTTTCAGAAGGTTCGTCGGCGGCGGCACGGCATGCGCGAGCACGGTTTTTGAAGATACCGACCCTGGTCTGCGCCGTATCACGTGACCGGTTCCCGGTACCACTTTGTGCAGGATGCCCCTACTCACGGTTGTCATGTTCCATCCCCAATCCTCGAATCCGAACCCGGCGGCAATATCCGTTAGGGGGTAAGGATTGGAGGTGTAAAGTTCCCGCCTCCCGAAACTCAGCATCGTCCAATAGTTTTCCACCATCAGCGAAGGCAGTGAAAATTCGTCGCTTTCAACGTCGATGTGACGGAACAGGTGTTTGGCCTCGCCGAAATAGACCGATAGTTCAGGATGCCAGATAACTGGGTCTTCACGCAGGGACGCACATCTGGCCGCTTCCGAAAGCCAGTTGGCGCCCCAGAGGTCGTCTGCGTCGAGAAATGCGATGTAGTCACCATGGGCTTCGGAAACCGCGAAATTCCGGGCTTTGCCCGGGTCGCCGTAGTCGGTCGCAAACAGGCGTGAATTCTCATCCATGTTCTGCTCAATCACATCCAGCGTGTGCTGGTCGCCGCGATCGAGCACTGCGATGATCTCGACCGAGAAGCCCGTTTCTCGAGCGAGGTCCGCATTTCTTTCAAGCTTTGCAACGATGCTCGTGCAAGGAGCCCTTCGCGATGTGCATTAAGGATCGCAGTGATTGCCGTCCGCTTCATGGTCATCTTTCAGTCAACGCTCGGTGTCGTAGCACTCGATCTGCTGCCTTAACAGCCCCGAGTTCCGCAAACATCGTCGGTCACGTTTTTTGTTGATCGTCGTACGACCGGCAACACGAACCCGCTTCCGACGCGTTTGCTCCTCGGGTTGTAGGGCATGTCGATGTGATTGAACACTAAGCGCACAGCTTCGTTTCTTAAAGCGCCACCTTTCCGTGCATTCTGTGAATCAGTGTAGCCCCTTCCCACCTCGGTGTTGGCGACGCAGGTAGCGCGCCGGCTCATCGGGTGCAAAAGATTACAGACTTTCGCATTGACAGACGCCTACGTTGTGATTTTGGCCCTCGTCGCTGCGTACTCGCCCCCTCTCCTATCGCCACTGATGGCATACAAGTCGTCAGCAACGTCCCTGCCAGTTCGTTCGCACTCGGTGACCCCTTCTGCACCGACAGATCGGTGCAAGTACCCTTCGCGACCTTGGCGGGCCATGCCGCAAGCCGGAAAGATGAAGCGCCACATAAGCGGCGCCTCTGCTGTCCTCAAACCGATAGGCAACCATCGGCGGACTGGTTCCGCCATGGGGTCGATCATCCCTTGCGTATGCCCATAGCCAGGCCTTGGTCGCTTTCCCAGACCCGGGGCAAGAGTGGGCAAGGTCGTCTCGTCGGCGAAGACCCTTTGCCCTCCTTGACGCGCTCGTGGATGTAATCGGCGCATATCTGCAACCCGAACCTCAGATGCCCCATCGATTGGGCCATCAACGATCGACCGACCTCGACACCATCGCCTACAAAAATTGCCTCCTGCCGGCCGTCGGCGTATTTCGACACCGCGATATACGCGAGCAGCCGATCCGTCGGCAGGCCGCTTTCGATGATTTGTGGCGGCGCCAAGGCGCGCTAGTACCGCGCCACAGAGATTATGACGGTTTGTCTTATCGTAGAATGGGCAGGGCTTCTGGTGGGATGAGAAGCTGGATGCTTCGTGCGGCGCCTGGCACGCGGGATATGAAACCCGCCTTCTCGAGGGTCAGCACCATCTGGTGAACAGACGGAGCCGTAACGCCGAAGTGGCGACGCATGTCGGCTTCGGCCGGAGGCTGTTTGAAGATGCGGCTGTAGGCGTAGATGAAGGCCAGGTACTGGCCTTGGATTTGCGTAAGGCGATGTGTTGCCGTTGCGGCTTGCGGGTCAAGTGAGGGACTCATTTTCGGATTCATCTGCGTCTCCGCGCTGAAGGAGGTGTCGATGAATATAAAGTTTCACATAGAGCTTAGCCAATCGGAACGTGATCAACTGGCCGCTTTGTTGAGCGGGGGACGCCATGCGTCGCGCAAGATCAAGCGCGCCCAGATCCTGGTCGCGGCGGACGAAGGCTTCAGCGACGAGGCGATCGCGGCAACCTTGAACGTCAGCGGATCGACGATTTACCGGACCAAGCGCCGGTTTGTGGAAGCCAATCTGGAGGGCGCGCTCAGTGAAGAACCGCGCCCGGGCGTTGGGCGCAAGCTATCAGCCAAGGAGGAGGCGCTGTTGGTGGCGACCGCCTGCTCAAAGCCGCCGCCCGGGCGAGCCCGCTGGACGCTTGAGCTTCTGGCCGATGAGATGGTCCGGCTCACCGATCATGACGAGTTGTCCTCCGAGACCGTGCGTCGCCGGCTGGCTGAGAACCATCTCAAGCCTTGGCGCAAAAACATGTGGTGCATCCCAAAGATCGATGGGGAATACGTCGCGCGCATGGAGGATGTTCTCGACCTCTACGCAGAAACGCCTGATCCACAAAGGCCCGTGGTCTGCTTCGACGAGAGCCCGACCCAACTCATCGGCGAAGTGCGCGAGCCCATTGCGGCCAAGCCTGGCCAGCTTGAACGCTACGACTGCGAGTATCGTCGAAATGGCACGGTCAATCTGTTTGTCTTCATGGACGCCCACCGGCCCTGGCGCAGGGTGAAGGTCACCGATCGGCGAACCAACCAAGACTTCGCCGAGTGCATGCGCGAACTGGTCGACGTCGATTATCCCGACGCCCCGATCATCCGCGTGGTGATGGACAACCTCTCCACCCATTCCGCCGGGGCGCTTTACGACGCATTTCCCGCCCCGGAGGCTCGAAGGGTGCTGAAGCGACTCGAGTTCCACCACACGCCCAAGCACGCCAGTTGGCTTAACATGGTCGAGATAGAGATCGGTGTCCTGCGTAGCCAGTGCCTCGACCGTCGTATCGACAACAAAGACACCATAATCGCCGAAGTCGCAGCCTGGGAGCAGCAACGCAACACCCATGGCGCAAAGATCCAATGGATGTTCACAACCGAAAATGCCCGCCAAAAGCTCCGCAAAGCCTACCCCGTCAAAGAGTCATAATCTCTGTGGCGCGGTACTAGTTGCGACGAAAAAAGCCTAAGCTTTGCCGATCCGGCGGCAGCTAGAGCGCTTCCCTTTCATGCTGGATCGTATCCGCATGAATTGAAGTAGTTTCTGCATTCTTTTGGCGCGACGAGATCGACAAGCTTGCCAATCATGTCCCACAGGCCAGACACGGTCCGCTCAGCCGCCTTCCTCAGGTGTGCCTTGAGCTTGGAGAAGGCCTTTTCGATGGGGTTGAAGTCGGGACTGTAGGGCGGCAGGAACGCCATTGTTGCGCCCGCCGCTTCGATCAACGCTCTTGCTGCTGGCCGTTTGTGGCTAGAAAGATTGTCGAGGATCACGATGTCGCCGGGTTTCAATGTCGGGACCAGGACCTGAGCGACATAGGCCTCGAACCACTCGCCATTGATCGGACCGTCGATGACCAAAGGCGCGACCATTCCGGTATTTCGTAGACCGGCGACAAGCGTCGTGGTCTTGCGATGGCCATGCGGGAAACCCATCCGTAGCCGCTCACCTCTGGTGCATCTTCCATGAGTGCGGGCCATGTTGGTCGCGGTCCACGTTTCGTCGATGAACACGAGCCGCGACGGATCAAGATCGAGTTGCTCGTCGAACCACCGCTGACGGAGTTCCAAGACGTCTGGGCGTGCTTGCTCTATCGCGTGGCCAGTCTTTTTTTGCGCGTCTGATTGTGCCGGACAAGGAAACGGTGCAGCGCCGACTTGCTGGCGATGCCCTGAGCTGCAAGGGCATCCCGAAGTTCGAACAAGGTGCCGTCCCGGTGTTCCTCAAGCCACGACTTGATCGCGTCGGCGTTGGCTTCGGTTTTGTGCGAATGACGATCTCCACCCAGCGGGCCGGGTCGAACATGGCCCTGACGGACTTGCAGGTTTCGCCACCGGCTCACGCTGGCCGCACTGACGTCAAAGCGCTCGGCAGCTTCCCGGTGCGACGCTCCGGCAGAGACGGCGGCAAGAACACGTGCGCGAAGATCAACGGAAAGGGCTTTCGACATTATCTGCCGACCTCCATCGGCAGATAGTTTGAATCAGAACCCATCTGATTTGCAAAGCCCAAATGATTCAATCAGTCAGGGAAACGCTCTATATGGTGAAAAACGTTGGCATAGATCTGCCGGTTCGGCATAGTTCGCCATTCGGCATAAACCTGCAAACTCAGTGCTGTCGATCCGCAGGCCCATCTGACAAGCAGGTTCACCGCCATCGTCACGGGGCACAAGCGGAGCCAGATCGACGGACTGTTGTCTTGGAATTACTCCGCCAATGTGTGAGCGCGATACCGCTTGCGCTTTGCCTCGAGGTTGCCTTTCAAGATGGGCCTGCTTATATGATGCCCGGTCGATTGACGGCTAAAACGCACTGAAGGAATGGGCCCATGTTCGGGTTGAAGAAACTAATTCGCCGCGATCGTAATATTGGAAAATATACTACTGAGCAGGTATTCGACCAATATAGCCGTGAATTCCCGCGGCACCAAAATGCGGTGGACGCACTAGCCGGCTGGAACTCAGCCTTTCCACCTGAAGTGGGCTTGAAGGCGGGGACACACCCACTTTTCGCCGATGGACGAATAACATGGGCGATTAGCCAAGCCGGCTCGCTGGCGAATAAGAATGTGATCGAGGTCGGACCACTTGAGGGCATGCACACCTACATGCTCAACCAACATAAACCTAGGTCTATCGACGCGATTGAAGCAAACAGGGGATGCTTTTTGCGATGCCTTGTAACCAAGGAAGTCCTCGGCATTGATCGAGCTAATTTCTACCTCGGCGACGCTCTGAGATGGCTCCAAGAGACAGAAGTTCACTACGATTTAGCGATCGCCTCCGGCGTTCTGTACCATATGCCGGATCCGGGGCAATTCTTATGTGATATCACCAGTCGCTGCGACCAGCTGTTTATTTGGACGCACTATTTTGATGACCACGCGATGCCAACGTCTGACAGCCGAAGACAAGCATTTAGTGGGAACGTGGAGACGCGAACGTTCTCTGGAATACCGGTCCGTTATTTTGAGCGTGGCTATTTTAACGCGAACGAGAACGAGAACTTCTGCGGAGGTATGAAGGACAGACACTACTGGATGCATCGAGACGATATCATATCGCTTTTGAATGCGCTTGGTTTTGGCGACATCTCCATCGGCCAGGAGGATCTAGCTCATGGAGGAGGGCCATGCTTTTCGCTTTTCGCGAAGAGAAGCGAGCCAGCGCGGTAAACCAGAATTGCTATTCAATGTTCAACGCGACGCTGGCCACTTTGTTGAAGGCTATCTAATTCCCGATGGTTTTTCGGACGCACCAACGGTCTTTGTCTCTGATGATGACGGCAAGATTGCCGAGATTCAGTGTGATCAGTTGCACAAGTCCGTCCTTTCGGCAGGCCGCCACGAGACGGGCTTGGTTGGCTTTAAGCTCACAGAAGACAATATTCCACAGCTCGCGCTCCGTCCTACGCTTTGCATTCGCGATAGCAAGTCGGAGATTCTCATCTATCGTAGGCCGCTTCAATCCCAACAGATCAATATGAAAATCGTGCGATTTGAAACGCAACTGCTTCCGCACGTCGCTCTTGATCGCCGAATGTATAACCTCTTTCAGTACGCTCTGCCCTCACTAGAGCGCTTCGGAAACGAAACAACACTTCAAGCATTTCATTTAGACAATATGACTTCGATGTACTTGAGTGGACGACTGCAAGTTCGTAATTATCAAGAGTTCCTTGATAAAGGCTTTAAGGCGATCGCCTTGCTTACTGACCCATACTATGAAATGGCCTTACGGATAGCTATGCTCAAACGACTTGCGTCCATCAAACCTGTCTTCCTCGGCGACCGCGACCAAATGACGTTGTCGCCTGCTATTGAATATTTCGGGGACGTGGATATCAAAGACACGAGCGCGATCGGCAAAGCCCTAAAGAAGGCGCCACCGAAAGTTCGCATGGCCCTCCTTTCGCCAACGACGCGACAGTTTGCCTGCTCGGATGCTGATCAACCTTCCACTCGACGAGACATCGCTGCTGCTATGGACATGATTTCTCGATTTGAGGTGATCGGGCATATTAATGACACACTCGCATTTGCTTCTTCACTGAGCGACCTACTAAACGTCGACATGGACGTCATTCCGATCGTACAACGCAATCAGACAATTAATGGCATGGCGTCTGAACTAAGGACGCTCGCCGTGGCGGAAACATACCTCGAGGATGATCTTATTCTAGATTACTACATACGTCAGGCGATGGAGATGAGCTCGTCGCATGAACTCTGACCCCACAAATCGGAAGGAAGTCCCGACTTCCGGCCTAAGAGAGCCGTTGACCGACACTTTGGTGAGAGCAAAGTCGTCACTCGTGAGCAAGCTTCGTAATACCGGAACGCTCCGCGTTCGAGAGTCCGGGTCGAAGCTAATCGAAGTCGAACCGGAACTTCCTGTACCGGCCGGAGGTGGTCAGCCGAGCCCGCGAACTAAGACGAGCGGCAAACTACCATTCTCCGTCTTGAGTTTTATTGGCTTTGTTATTGTACCGTTCATAGCCAGCATCGTATATTTTGCGTTTATAGCGTCGGATCAATATATCGCTGAGGCGCGCTTTGCAGTTCGTTCCCTTGCAGAGGATCAGGCGAAGGACGGCGTCGACACCAATATTTTGTCGATGTCTACCATGTCTCAGGATGGTTACGTTGTCACCAGTTTCATACACTCGACAGAAATGTTAAAGAGGCTTGGCACAAGCATCGACTATCGTCAAATGTTCTCACTCGACAGTGCCGATTTCCTTTCGCGCATCGACAAAAGCGAATCAACTGAAGAATTTTTGAAATACTGGGAAAAGCAGGTCTCAACTTATGTGGACGGCCCCTCCGGGATCATTACACTGAAAACTCGTACATTTTCGCCGGAGGACTCAAGACAACTAGCGTCTATGATCATTCGTGAAAGTGAGACACTAATCAATGAGCTATCTGCAAGAGCGCAGCGCGACCTGACGACCCGCTTCGCCGACGAGGTGCAACGGTCGACCGAAAACTATCGCCAAGCGCTGACTGCGCTCAACTACTTTCAAAATACGACCGGATTTCTCACGCCAGAAGCGCGCGCCACTGAGACCGGCACGCTATTGGTCGGACTACTCGCGCGCAAACTCGAACTAGACACACGGTTATTTGTTCTTAAAGAGTCGAAAGCGGATTCGTCGCCAGCGCACCAACAATTGGTGCTGGCGAGCAAGAATCTTGAGGATCAAATCGTAAAGCTTCGGGAGGAGTTGGCCGGAGGGACGCGCAACGACGAAAATATTGCGGGCGCAATCAAAACGTTCGCACATCTTGAGACCAATCGCCGCGTTGCAGAGAGCCTTTACGAGGCGTCACAAAAGAACCTGGAGACGGCCCAAGCGGAAGCAACACGAAAAGCTCTTTATGTCGTTGTGTTTGTTCCACCAACCGTACCGGAGGAGTCTCTGTATCCTCACCGATGGTCCTCTCCGCTTCTTATATTACTTGCGCTCTTGGTCGCATGGGTGACGCTGGCCCTCATATGGGCATCGGTTGAAGATCATCGTCTGTGATTGAGGGCGCGATGATAAAACTCAGGAACGTCTCAAAGTATTTCAAAACCGAAGGCCACAAGAAAGTAATCTTGGATCGCGTCAGCATGGAATTCCTGTCCGGCTACTCGTACGGATTGCTTGGAGTAAATGGAGCGGGCAAATCAACAACCATGAAGATGATTGCCGGGTCAGCCCTACCAAATTCGGGCAGGATCATCAAAGATCTTCGGGTTTCCTGGCCACTAGGATTCGCAGGCGGCTTCCATCCACAAATGACTGGCAGGGACAACCTCGCCTTCGTTGCCCGTGTATACGGGGAAGACGTCCGGCGTGTTTCGGATTTCGTTGAGGACTTCGCAGAATTGGGCGACTACATATTTGCCCCTGTGCGCACGTATTCCTCGGGCATGATGGCTAGACTAGCATTTGGTCTGTCTATGGCTATCGAATTTGACTGTTACCTAGTGGACGAAATCACGGCAGTCGGAGACGCGCGGTTTCAGGCACGGTGCCGCACTGCCTTCGAGAACCGTCGCAAGGATTCTGACATAATTATGATTTCTCACAGTATGTCGACGATTAGCGCGTATTGCGACAAGGGGATTGTTCTCGTCGATGGGCAGATGCTCTTGTTTGACAAGGTTACTGACGCGATTGAGACTTACTACCGACTAAATCGGTGAGAAGAGCGGCCTCCAAACGACGAGACGAAAATACGCCAAAGATGACAAACCTGAAACCGGATATTCAGCGGTCAACGGCCCTGCAAAAGAGCCGTTCTGCGACCAAGGCGTTGTCCGCAACCGCTCGAAAGCTGCGCTTCTCCACCTCCAATCGAAGCAAGCTCTACGAGGCAGCGGGACTTCGACCCCGATTGGCAGATAGAGTATTTCGATGGGCGACGATATGCGTCACCTTTTGTTTTCTTATACTTCCAATTGTTTGCGCGATTATCTATTACGGCTCGGTTGCCTCCGATCAATACCAGTCTGAGGCACGTTTCGTCGTCCGAACTTCAGCGCCTGCAATAGGCAAGGATCAGTTGGGCAAGATTACGGGTTTGCCTTCAGCGAAGATCGTTCAAGACACTCAGATTGTCACAAACTTCGTACACAGCCGCGCGATCCTTGAGGCACTTGAACTGCAGATTGGCGTTCGGGAGCGTTTCATGGTGAAGGATGCGGATTTCTTCGCGCGGTTAAAATCGGACGCCACATACGAAGAGTTTTTGGATTACTGGGATGGCATGGTCAAGACGTCCGTGAGTCCTTCAAGTGGTATCATTACTGTGACCGCCCGCGCATTTTCGGCGGCTGACGCGCGGGATATTTTGACCGCGATCATCGCCGCATCGGAGCGGACCATCAACCAACTAAGCGACCGAATCTGGAAAGACGTCATCGCAACGTCAAAAGCCAATCTAGATCGAGCGTCCGAGAAACTCCGCGACGTTCGGGAGCGCGTAGCTACTCAGCAAAACAAAACGGGGGTACTTACCATCGAGGGGTCCTCCTCAATGCTATCAAATCTGCTCACGACTTTGCAGAAGGAGAAGATTGAGCTTGAGCAATCGTACAGCGTGAAACTCGAAAGTGTCTCGAAGGAAGCGCCGCAGATGCGCGTGCTTGCAAGGGAGATCCAGAGCAAACAGGCACAGATCGATGGCCTTCAGCGGCAGATTGCAGGTCCCAACCAGTCTTCGGAGCAGAATCTAGCAAACGTCTCAGCTGAGCTCTCTAGCCTCCAGTTCGAACTGCAACTCGCAGAACAGCAGTTTGCCGCAAGCGTCAGATCATTCGAGCAGGTCCAATTCATTAGTAAACAGCAATTGATGTATCTCGATAGCTTCCTCGAGCCGAGCTTACCTGACGAGGCACTTTACCCGACACGAGCGTTTTGGGTGTTAATAGTAGCGTTGACCTCTTTGGTTGCCTGGGTATCATCCATTGGCGCCCTTGTGCTTACACGAAACAAATTAGCCTGATGACTTGGCTCGAAGACCAGTTTCACAACACTGTAGGAGCACTTCTTCCGCAGCCGAGAACACGCAGGAGCACTTTTACCGAGGCTGTCGCTCGCTCAATCGTGGTCTTTCGCCAGGGAGAAAATCCTAGCTTCAGCTATTTTCTGGAAGAGCGTTTGCGCTTCTATGATGCACGCATCCCGGTAAATGTGCGTTGCCTCGACCACGATATAGCAGATATCAATCCCGAGGGTTGCTTTGTAATCATCTGCCGGTATCTGGGTTGGCGGCAAGTGAAGTGGATTGAGAGACACGCGGCCAAGCTAGCTGGCGTTGGCATGTTTATTGATGACGACGTTTCGGCTATTGTGTTGGATTCGGACACACCCTTGCCGTACCGCGTAAAACTAGCTCGCTTGCATCTTTGGCCGCTGCGGCGGCTCAATGCACATCTCGACATTGTATGGGCAGCTACACCCACACTAGTTAGAGTTCTGGAGTCAAATGGTGCTGTCGTTCGGCTGCTACCTCCGTTGCCCACCGGTACCGACGTGCTCCCCGCAATGCGTACAGGGAACGATCATTGTTTGATTATCGGATACCACGCGACAGGCATCCATCGCGCCGAACATGCCTTCTTAAAACCTATTATCGATGAAATTCTATCCCGTCACGAGAACGTAATTTTTGAAGTGACTGCCGATAGACGCAACGCCACCATATGGCAGAATAAAAAGTCTACTGAATCAAGGTTGCGGATATTACCTCCCCTTCCCTGGAAGGAGTTCGCACTGCGAAGCCGCCATTCTCCGGCCGACATTGCGTTGGTGCCGCTTTTGGACGGGCGCATTAACAGTGCCCGTGCCGACACAAAGCGGATTGACGTCAGCCGTATGGGGGCCGCGGCTATTTACTCTAACTCGGAAGTCTACAGTCGAAACCAGAGCGAAGGTGAGATGTTGGTAGAAAATAACCCCGCTGCATGGATCGCCGCAATACAAACGCTCTTGAACTCTAAATCTGCCCGCGAGGCAGCGCGGTCGGCAACATTTAAGGCTGTAGAAAGAATGCGCGCCGCGCAACCAAACATTCCGGGCCTTCTTCAGGTGGAATCAATATGAAGGGCGTCGCTTATGAAGCCGGCAAGGACCCGCGATCGATCCCCTATGCCCTTAGGCAAAAGGCAAACGTTATGCGCGCGGTCATCTTGCGCGACATGCGAACACGCTTCTTCAATCACGGATTAGGATTTCTGCTGGTATCCGTTTGGCCACTTGCGCATATGTTTGTGCTCCTCCTGATCTATTCATTTGCAGGGAGGACAACACCGTTTGGTGACAGCATGAGGCTATTTTTCGCGACGGGGCTACTTCCCTGCCTGACGTTCATGTACGTATCACGGTTCATGGCGCTATCGATTGTCATGAACCGCCCAATGCTTGCGATACCGGCCGTGAAAGTTCTCGACATTCTCTTCGCAAGGGCTTTTCTCGAAACGATCGCAGCCTGCTTCACAGTTTTTTTGACGTTTATGATTCTGCTGTCTTTGGGTGACAAGCCATTTCCATATGATTGGTCTGAAGCGGCCAAAGCGTTCTTGTCCACAATTTTGCTGGCTGTCGGTGTTGGCGTCGTCACGGGTGTAATCACCGCGTTAATCGCATTTTTCGTAACAGTTTACTCACTATGTCTAATCGTTATCTACATATCCTCTGGCACGCTGTTCGTTATATCAGCACTGCCGTCACAAATCGCTTATGCCCTGTCTTGGAATCCGGTAGTCCATGCAGTCGAATGGATGCGTTCCGCGTTCTATCCGACTTACAACAGCCAAGTTCTTGACAAGCCGTATCTTTTGTCGTTCGGCCTTGGTGCTTTATGCATCGGACTTATGCTGGAGCGGATTGTTCGCCGGATTACTCTTGAAGGGAAATAAGTGACATGCTCAATGTCATTGCGCAGAATGAACTCGTCGCAGACGCTGGCGAGCAGGGTCTCTGGCTGGCGGAGGGTGACGACCCCTATTTCTTGATACGCTTTTCTCCACTCCGTGAACGCTACGTCGTAATCAAACTGGCTTCTCGCAGCGGAGAAATTCAACCTAAGCTTTACGTCAATCGGGGTCAGGGATTCCGTGAGGAAGAAGCGTTGACGGCCGGATCAGGGAGAAACTTTCTGATCGTCGCCGATGTGGGCTCCTTCGGCACAATCTGCACTCTGAGGCTGGATCCCGCCAGCGAACCTTGCCAACTGACCCTAGAAGTCCGAGCAATTCGATCGGCTATTGCGTTGCAGCATTTCATCTCGGATCAGCAACGTCAGAACAGTGAATTGGTAGTCGCCCGATTTTCACGGCTCCCAAGGTTCTGGAAGAAGCTGCCAACGATCAGGCTTGGAAAGCGAAATACCGTGGCCGCGCGCTATGTCGAGCAGGCTCGCATACTTGCTGATAAGCTTTTGCCAGGTCAGCTAGGCTGCACGGATCCGTGGCTCAGCATCGTTGTTCCTGTTTATAACGCTCCAGTTCGCTACTTGAATGAATTGGTCTCGTCGTTTGAAAAACAAAACATCGAAGGCGTGGAGCTTGTTCTGTCGGACGATGGTTCTGATTCATCAGACACCTTGGGCTGGTTCACTTCACAACCTGCAAAACCAAACATTGTAGTTGTTGCGAACCCTATCAACAAAGGCATAGCATTGGCGACCAATTCTGGCATCGATGCTGCGCGGGGTGAATGGGTCGCGCTGCTGGACCATGATGACGTTATCGCGCCCAACGGCTTGACTGTTATCCAGACCGCCATTGCCACGCATCCGGATGCGGAGTTTTTCTACACGGATGAATTGGTTGTCAATGACGCACTAGAACCGATCGGTCTTATGCTCAAACCGGCCTATGATCCGGTGCTCTTGACCGGCGTGAACTATATAAATCACTTTTCCGTCTATCGCCGCCAGCGGCTGAATGAAATCGGAAAGCTTCGTAGCGGCTTCGAAGGCTCTCAAGATTATGACCTGCTACTTCGCTACCTCGAAGGACTAGACGACGCAATGATCATCCACGTGCCGTATCCAGCGTATTGGTGGCGGCAGACTGGAACAACCTACTCTAGCAAGTTTATTGATCGAGCGACGGACAACGCGCGCGCAGCCCTTAAGGATAAATTCGCACGCGCGGGAAAAGCAACTGAGGTCACTGAGGCTCTGACAACCACGCTTCACCGTATCCGGTTCGGAACATCAGCGACAAACCGCCCGAAGATATCCATAATCATCCCGAACAAAGACTCCTACGCCCTGATGGCGACGTTGTTGAAGGGAATCTATGAACAGACCGCGTATGACAATCACGAAGTCATAGTAATCGACAATGGTTCCACAGAACCGGCAACGCTCGCGCTCTACAATGAGTACGGACAGCGGTTTCCGTCATTTTCGTGCCATATCAAGCAGGCTACCTTCAACTTCTCAAGGGCAATCAACGAGGGCATGGAACGCGCGAGCGGGGAGCACTTCCTCCTGCTTAACAATGACGTCGAGATCATCGACGGCGGTTGGCTTGATGAGCTTGTTGATTGCCTGTCGTACGATCAGGTCGGTATCGTGGGTGCGAAGCTCCTTTATCCGGATCGGCGACTTCAACACGCTGGCGTCATTACCGGTTTCGGTGGCCTTGCCGGCCATTGGTATTTGAACAAGCCAGAAGATTTCGGTGGGCCGATGAATCGCCTACATGTGCGGAATTCGATGACGTGCGTGACTGGTGCTGTAATGCTGATTTCTGGCGAATGCGCGCGGCAAATAGGACAGTGGGACGAGGAGAACTTTGCTGTCGCTTACAATGATGTTGACTACTGTCTCAGGGCTCACAAGGCGGGCTTCCGCATTGTCTGGACGCCGTTTGCGTACCTCATACACCACGAATCCGTTTCTCGCGGTTCCGACCGCGGTGGCGAAAACAGCAAGCGGTTCGAGCGGGAGCAGGAGAACCTTAAGCGCCTACATCTAACACACACGTTCGATGATCCTGCGAGCAATCCCGGTTACAGCACGGATCGCTCGGACCCAAAGATTACACCGTTTAGTTCTCTCCCCGTTCCGCGACGTTGGTTCACTTAGGAGCTACTCGCCGGGGAAACTTGCTTCCGACGCGCGCAAACGGGCGCGCGTCCGCCATTCCCCCTACAGAAGTTTAACTTTCAAGGACGCTTGTCAGGTAGTGGCCATAGGCGCTCTTGCCATATTGACCTGCAAGTGACTCTAGTTGATTGGCATCAATGAAGCCGAGACGATAGGCAACTTCTTCAGGGCAGGCAATTTTGAAGCCCTGCCTGCGCTCCAGAGTGGCAACGAACTCAGATGCTTCCAAAAGACTGTCAGGAGTCCCGGTATCAAGCCACGCATATCCTCGCCCCATCTTCTCGACATGTAGCTTACCGCGCTCCAGATATGTGCGATTAACATCTGTTATCTCGTACTCACCGCGAGCTGAGGGCTTAAGGCTAGCGGCAATATCCACGACATCCTGGTCGTAGAAATACAACCCCGTGACGGCCCATTGGGACCGAGGTTTCTCGGGTTTCTCTTCAATCGTCAGCGCCCGCATTGCCGGGTCGAATTCGACCACTCCATAGCGTTCTGGATCGTTTACATGGTAGGCGAAGACTGTCGCACCATCCGTACGTTCCATAGCGCTTTTAAAGAGCTCAATAATTCCATGGCCGAAGAAGATATTGTCACCAAGAATCAAGCACGAGGGACTGTCTCCTACGAAGGAGGCACCGATGACGTAGGCTTGCGCAAGACCATTCGGCGAAGCCTGCTCGGCATAGGACAGAGAAAGCCCCCATCTGGAGCCATCCCCAAGCAAGGCTTGAAAATCAGGCAGGTCCCTCGGCGTCGAGATGATCAATATTTCTCGAATCCCCGCTAGCATCAATGTTGACAATGGATAATAGATCATTGGCTTATCGTAAACGGGCATTAATTGTTTCGAACCGACCAACGTCATAGGATGCAGACGGGACCCGCTGCCGCCAGCAAGTATAATTCCCTTCATTCAATCAACTCCGCTTTAAATCTATTATCGTGTTAGATGGCGGACGACTCCACTGGTGGAAATCTTCCAGTTGGGTAGGATTACGCCATGGTATTCGGCAATGCGCTCGCAGTTGAGCCGTGAGTTAGCAGGACGTCGCGCCGGCGTCGGATAATCGCTCGTGGAAATGCGATTTATCTTGGCAAACGGTCCGCCCATCATTTTGGAAACTCTAAATATTTCCTCGGCGAACTCCGCCCAAGTCGCGGCACCTCGTCCAGTTAAATGGAAGATCCCGCGCATGGCAAGATCGTTCGAACCCAGAAGGTTTCGTCCAACAGTCAAGATTGCGTCCGCAATGTCGAGCGCCGAGGTCGGATTGCCGACCTGATCGTCAACAACGCCCAATTCGGTCCGTGTCTCGGCCGCACGAAGAATGGTCCGCACAAAATTTCTGCCGAATGGGCTGTAGACCCAAGCGGTACGGAGAATTGCGTGGTTCTCGTGTGTAGACGCCACCAGTTGCTCGCCCAACAACTTGCTTGTCCCATAAACTCCCAACGGAGCCACAGGGTCGCTCTCGACATATGGCGCAGCTTTGGTGCCGTCGAACACATAATCGGTAGACAGATGAATAATCGGAACGTCAAGCGTTTTTGCGATCCGGGCAAGCGCGGCAGGCCCTGAGCATTGACGGCGAAGGCATCGCCTTCGTTGCTTTCGGCCTGGTCGACAGCCGTATAGGCAGCGGCTGACACAATCAGCTCGGGCCGCGCCGCTTCGATTGACTGCGTTATAGTATCGGCATTCGCCAAATCAAAGTTCGGACGCCCGATTGCGACAATCTCGACATCCTCACACTGAGAACTGCGCGCTACGAGCGACTGAACCACTTGCCCAGTCAGCCCAGTCACGACAAAGCGCCGGGGGCTGGTCATGGTGCGGTACCGGTCTTCAGCAGCCCAAGACGCGTACCTTCGTAGCCTTTACGAAGGGGCGCCCACCACCAATCGTTGTCGAGGTACCAGCGCACTGTCTTTTCGATACCGGTATCGAATGTCTCCTGTGCCCTCCAGCCAAGTTCTTTCTCCAGCTTGGTTGCATCAATCGCGTAGCGCACGTCGTGGCCAGGCCGGTCCGTCACAAACTGAATCAATTCCTCGTGTTGTCCGCCGGCAGGGTTAAACTCGTTCATCAGCTCGCAAATGCGCCTGACGACGTCAATGTTTCGGCGCTCATTGCGCCCTCCCACATTATAGGTTTCGCCAACTCTTCCCTTCTCGGCGATAGTATCGAGCGCGCGGGCATGATCATCAACAAACAGCCAATCGCGAATGTTGGCGCCATTGCCATAGACTGGAAGAGGCTTTCCCTCCAGCGCATTCAGAATAACCAACGGGACCAGTTTTTCGGGGAAATGGTAAGGCCCATAATTGTTCGAACAATTCGATACCACTATCGGCATGCCGTAGGTGTGCGACCAGGCCTTTGCGAGATGGTCAGATGCGGCTTTGGATGCCGAATAAGGCGAGCTTGGGTCATAGGGCGTCGTCTCGGAAAACAAGCCATCCTCGCCTAGTGAGCCATAAACCTCATCAGTCGAAACATGCAGGAAGCGAAACTGGCTTTGCAACTCCTGCGTCAAACCCGCCCAATAGCTACGCGCACATTCGAGCATATTGAAGGTTCCAAATACATTGGTTTCCACAAAAGCCCTTGCACCGGTAATGGAACGGTCCACATGGCTCTCGGCCGCCAAGTGCATTACGCGGTCTGGTTTGAACGTCGTGAATGCCTCCGAAATCGCCCTTCCATCACAAATGTCTGCCTTGAGGAAGCGGTAAGAAGGCGCCGAATCCACTTGCTTCAGCGACGAAAGCGTCGCTGCGTAAGTGAGCTTGTCTACGTTCAGTACCTCGTAGCCTTTATCAAGAACGAGATGACGAACAAGTGCCGATCCTATGAAACCCGCCCCACCTGTGACCAGTACGCGCATGTTTCGGTGTACTCCGATAGTTTGGTTGAATTGGCATCAACCGCCGATCTTTGCCAATTAGGAGGCGAAGACAAAGTTGGTTCGAAGGTCTGCCAGCACTGGTTGCCTCCGATCTTTGTCGGAAAGTATGGCAGCATCCGTCGTCACCGGCCACTCAATCGCAATATCTGGATCGTTCCACAGCAGTCCGCGGTCATACTCGGGAGAGTAGTAGTCCGTTACCTTATAGCTAATCACAGTATTCGGCTCTAATGTACAGAATCCGTGTGCGAAGCCAGGCGGGACCCATAACTGTCGAGCATTGCTTGCAGTCAGTTCGGCGGTCACGAACTGCCCATAGGTTGGCGATCCGTTTCGAATATCCACGGCCACATCAAGCAACGCGCCCACCGTGCAGGATACAAGCTTTCCCTGTGCCCGGGGGTTGAGTTGAAAATGCAGCCCCCGAACAGTTCCAGTTTCAGCAGAGAATGAACGATTATCCTGGACAAAGGAGAAGGCTCCGACCTCCGCCTCGAACTGATCTACCCGAAACGTTTCCATGAAGTAGCCACGAGAATCGCCGTACTTCTTAGGCGTAATTACTACAACATCCTGAATAGCAGTCCGTTCGAAAAGCATTTAGTCCCCATCGACAATGAATTCAGTGGGTGCGTTTCAACCACACCAAAGACCCAAGCGCAACATGGATCTGAATGAGATATCGTGGGGTGACTGCACTTCTGATGTGCACATCAAGCGTGTCTCTACTGCTCGATCCAAAGGGCAAGCCTTTCTCTGAGGTTGATCATGCGGACGTCCTCGGAGATAGGTCGCGCGGGCAGGCCTCGAGAACAAAATCCTCCGCGATCAGGGAGAGGTTCGGGTTGTGATACGGATCATTCCGCAAAATATCGCCCCACCTCTGATACACCGTCTTTTCCTCGCGCGCGAAGCGGCGCAGCTTTTCAGGTGTATTGTCCGTACCTCGAGAGACCGATTCCCTGTGCAGCAGGGCGCTATCAGGTGTCCAGACAATCGCGCATCCCGCTTGGCGCACCTTGACGCAGTAGTCGACATCGTTGAACGCAACGGTCAAATTGCTCTCATCCATGCCACCAATTTGCATCCAAAGGCTCTTGCGTGTCAGCAGGCAAGCTGCGGTGACCGCAGAGATCTCCCGTCGTTCACGCAAGAGACCATTGTCCTCACCGGATTGCGGGTGCAGAAAATGAAAGCTGTGCCTTGCAACAGTCCCCGCCCCGAGCGTAACACCGCCGTGTTGCACGTAGCCATCCGGGAAAAACAGCAGGCTGCCCGCAGCGCCAACATCTGGATCATCCAGCTCCCGAACAAGATTCGAAAGCCATCCCGGCTGCAATGGTTCGACGTCATTGTTGAGCAAAAGGATGAGTTCGTTGCGCGATGCTTCGACACCAAGATTGCAGGCCCGTGAAAAATTGAACCCACCTGGCAGCGGCAGACGACGGATACTCCCAGCCTTCTCATAGCGGTCCATAAGGGCCAAGGCTGCGGAATCGCTGCTGTCATTGTCGATGACAAGAACATCCAGATCAACGCCATCAGTGCTTTCAAAAAGGCCCCTTAGACATGCCTCTAGCAGGTCAGCTCGATCCCGCGTCGGGATGATGACGCTCACCTTGGGCGTCTCAACAGCGTCCGCTTTCAGTCGAACAGGTCGCATCATTCGTTGGTATGGAGCGTCTCTGTGCAAGAGCACCCGCGGCACATGAAGGACCGCACCGCGACGGCCTTTTGCAGCTTTGGCGATCACCTCACCCATCGGCCGATTCCCGAGGTCCAAGCCCTCCGGCAGGTCAGCCAAGCGGACAAGGGCGCCGTCCAATGGGAGCCAACCGGATTGCGCAAGGGGCGGATTCCAAGCCGGCTTGAAGAACGGATCGATCCGGCGACCACGCTTATTGACACGATCTTCGTCGCTATAAACTGCAGTCACCGAAGACGAGAACGCGAAGGGGCGCGAAAGCCTCTCTAAAGCGCGCGGCGCCAGGCGCATGCCCGCGGGAAGCCGCATCCATAGTCGCGGTCGGGCTGCGTTCCCATCTTTCATACCTGCGACTTCACTGGCAGGAATCTCGGCGTAGTCGCGCCAGGTCTGTGTGGCCAGTGAAGCGCGTGTTTCGGCGACGGCCCGCTCAGTGCCGCGCCCAATCGAAACGAAGACGAAAGGTTTTGTTGGCCAATCTCCCGGAGCGTCAGGCACCTCCGCGCGCTCCGCCGCCTGCTGGGCGTCGATCCATTCGTCATAGCTCGGCGCCGACAAAGCGTCGACTTGCCTGGCAAAGCGAAACGTGGCGCCTTTCACGTTGCGCGCCATAAGGAGACGAAGAATACGAAGAATGAACAAAGGTCGTTGCAGAACCAGGGTAATCCCGATTTCGAGCAGTGACAGCCGCCGCACGTTTATTTCCGGGGTAACGTCCGCCAATATTTCCGCTGTTGCGTCATCGGCGATAAGCGTCGCGCCTTCGAATTGCACCGGCAGCCATCCATAAAACCGTCCGCGGCCTTTGCTGTTCACCAGGAAAGAGCGGAAAACCGTAGCTGGTACTCTACCCTTACGATGCAACGCCAAGCGCGGGCGCAGACCCAAACGGTGCCCTGGATCCATAACCGTTAGAACGACAGCACGGTCGGCATAATCTCCCAGCGCAGCCTTGAGCGGCACCCTGAATTCGACCTGTGAAACATCAGCCATCATTCTCTATCTTGCAATTCAGCGAAACCGGAGTCGGTATGCCGCTTATGCCAGAGCTTTGAATGAAATTTAACTCATAATTCCAGTTATCTGCGCAAACCGAATATCCATGCATCCAATGCTGTTTCAGGCAGGTGCCAGCTTAATCGTCAGCCTTCCAACCTCGGCGCGCGGTAGACTTCTGTCGGCTTACCGTTCTGCACAATCCGGCTTTGGTCGAGGATTACTACCCGGTTGGCGAGGTCCGGCGCTTCCTCCTGATCGTGAAGTGCAAACAGGGTGGTCATGCCCAACTCGTCGTGGATCTCGCCGGAGATAGGCTCAAGCGCCCCGAAAGGTTCTTCGAGAAGCAGTCAACAGGACCGTGGAGGACCGCCACGAAGCGCAGGTGGGCGCGGTTCCTGGTTTCAGTTTCGGGCTGGCCTTCTGCGAGGCCGCCGGTAAGCGGCTGGTACGCTGGTCCGGCGATGACGAAGCCGTGCTACGCTCCGGCCTGATAAACGCACGGGAGCGTAGGACTTTTCTGCGTGCTCAGCTCGATCCAATTCGCGAAGTCATTGAGTTTGCGCTTGCATAATCTGCAAGCGTCCCTGCATTTGCTAGCATGAACAGCAAGCAGAAAGGGCCCTTGCGGCCGTGTTCAAGGACCCGGTTTCTGGAACCATCGAATGGGCCGCCATAGAAAAGCTGCTTGTGGCTGCCGGAGCAAACGTGATCTAGGGCAATGGTCCCGCGTTACGTTCGAATAAGACGGCATCATTGCTCATCAGGTGCGCGATGCTTGCGAGTTCCTGATGCAGATTGGAGTAACGCCATGAACACCATGACTTACAATGGGTATCACGCTCGAATCGAATTCGACGCTGAGGACGAAGTGTTTTTCGGCAGGATTGCAGGTATCTCCGATGTAATCGGCTTTCACAGTGACAGCGTCGCTGAACTGAAGAAGGCCTTCCATGGGGCCATCGATGATTACCTCGATACCTGCAGGAAAATAGGCAAAGAGCCGCAGCGACCCTATTCTGGCAAGATGATGTTTCGTGTCGCTCCCGAAGTCCATCGCCGAGCAGCTCTTGCTGCCGAGCTTTCGGGAAAGAGTCTCAACCAGTGGGCAGAAGAGGTGCTGGAAGAAGCTGCCGACCACTTTTCCGAGGCACGCCTATCGGCGTCGTGATTGTTGCGTGCTCGATAAATTGGCCTTCCCCCGCCAATTAAATTAGGCAAATCTTTCCAAGCACACAATGTAGACGCCCGTAAGATCTGCGCGTGCACGAAGGCTCGCGACGAACGGCTGGCCTCGGCCCCATGCGAACTTCATTCGATGACGTGCTTGAAGAAATGAAAGTGGCGCCAAGACGAAGCCTCTGAAATTGTTGGAGCATGAAATTGCGTCTTGTGCTCACCGTTGGCGGCGTCGCCCGGGGGGCATTACTGGCACCTTCGGCACAGGCCCTTCTATGATACTCCTGCCGGTACTCAGGAAGCCTGCGATCTGTTATAGAACAACGCAGCGTTGGCTAAATTGACAACAGCGGCGATTGTTGGCATATTAGCCAACATGGATGCGCAAAAAATCACCGAACACAAAAACGTTGAAGCAGACGGCAGCACCATCCAGTTTGTCATCTGGAAGCTGCCGGAACCCGTTCCCCCGACCACGCACGGTTTCAAGTATCGCATGGTCTATATTCGAAACCGCGAGCGCGTCGTCGGTTTCGATAACGAGCGCGGCAAGGGTGATCATATGCATCTGGACGGCAAGGAGTATCCTTACCAGTTCACGTCGCTTGAGCAACTCATTGAGGACTTCATGTCCGAGATCGAAAAACGGAGGCAGTCATGAGGACATTGACCATCACGACGAACACCGATTGGAAATCGGCCCTGCGCGCCGCCGGAGAGAAGGCCAAGGTGGGTCTTGCCACCGGGACCTATCAGGGCGAGACGCTGAATTTTGCTACTCCCGGAGCGTTCTTCTCCCACCTTACCGAACGTCGATGGGAGATGCTGAACGAGCTTCTTAGGAGTGGAACGATCGGAGTCCGTGAACTTGCGCGCCGGCTAGGACGAGACGTCAAGCGCGTGCATGGAGACGCTGCGGTGCTTGTTAATCTAGGACTAATCGAGCGTGATGAACGTGGCGCACTTACATGCCCCTTCGGAAACATTCACGTTGACATGGTAATGACGTCCGCAAAATCGGCGGCGTAGGTGTCCTCCCTAGAAAGGGATGCTAAGAAGACCTAAGGCCGTTGTCCTAATCTTACCGCGCAGGCGCTTGGGTAAGGACAAACGGCCGGAATTCCGCTCACCGGCGCGCAGGTTATCGTTGCGTTACGCCCGCCGGCTCCGCTGAACGCCAAAACTCCGTGATCTTCTCTTCTCGATCTCACTGCGATGTTCTGTAGGAGACATGTCTCTCCTCATTTTCATGAAGATCGGTTCAGCATGATAACTTGCGCCGGGTCTTCCGACGCCGGTTAATTCGCCCGCCCTTTAAGGTCTGGCACGCGCACTCGATTTAAACACCTCTCGGGAAAACCTGCGGGTTCCTAAGGATAATCCCAGCCCCCCGAGACAGATCGGGTTCAACTTGCTCAGGGATTTCAAACTCCACTCGAACACCATCCTTGGTCGTACCAACGACAGTCAATCCATCGGGCCGATGTAAGATGCGCTCGATATCCACGGGAATACCTCCCGCATCCTTCTGCCAAATAATATCCCTTGGCCTTACAAAGACATCGACAGGACCAGTTTCGGTAGACGCGATACCAGTGGCCCTCTCGCTAACAAAAACGAAACCGTCCCGTGCGACGCCTGGAAACGTGTTCACGTCCCCGAGAAACTGCATGACAAATGCCGAGCCCGGGTGGCGGCAGACTTCTGCAGGCGTGCCCTCCTGCACGATCCTGCCTTCATTGAGGATGACCACCCGATCTGCCAGGTCGAGCGCCTCTTCCTGGTCATGCGTCACGAACAAGGTCGTAATGCCGAGTTCGTCGTGAATCTCGCGAAGCCAGCGTCGGAGATCCCGGCGGACGTTGGCATCGAGAGCGCCGAAAGGCTCGTCGAGAAGCAGCACCTTCGGATCGACGGAAAGTGCGCGGGCAAGGGCCACACGCTGACGCTGACCGCCGGAAATCTGGCCGGGGAAACGGTCGCCAAGCCCTTCGAGCTTTACCAACCGCAGGAGTTCCGAGACACGTGTCACGATCTCGGGCTTGCTGCGCTTGGTCTTGGAAACCTTCATGCCGAAGGCGATGTTCTCAGCAACGGTCATATGCGGGAAGAGCGCGTAGTGCTGGAAGACGAAGCCGACGCCGCGGTCACGCACCGGTATGTCGGTCGCGTCCTGATCGCCGAAATAGATGTGGCCGCCGTCGGCATATTCGAGCCCGGCCACCATGCGCAGGATTGTCGTCTTGCCGGAACCGGAAGGGCCAAGCAGCGCCACCAACTGTCCGCTCTCGATGTCGAGCGAGACACCATGCACGGCGCGGAACGTGTCGAAGGTCTTTATAACCCGGTCGAGACGGATTTTCATGGTCGGGTTCCTGCATTCTGTTCTTTGGCTGCGGCAGCAAGCGCCGGCCGGCGGCCAGCACCACGGCGCTCAAGCGCGACCTTGGCAATGATGGTGACGACGGCGAGCGTCGCAAGGATTGAGGCAGCGGCAAAGGCGCCCGCCGCCTGGTAGTCGTGATAAAGCAGTTCGATATGGAGCGGCAGCGTGTTGGTCTGGCCGCGAATATTGCCGGAGACCACGGAGACCGCACCAAACTCACCCATGACCCGGGCGTTGCAGAGTACCACGCCGTAAAGCAGCGCCCATTTCACATTGGGAAGCGTGACAGAGAAGAACGTGCGCCAGCCTGACGCGCCAAGCGAGGTTGCCGCCTCTTCGAGGTCCCTGCCCTGTGCCTGCATCAATGGAATGAGCTCGCGCGCAACGAAAGGTGCCGTCACGAACATCGATGCAAGCACAATTCCCGGCAGGGCAAACAGGATCTTGATATCCGCAGCCTCCAGCATAGGGCCGAACAAGCCTTGCAGACCATAGACGAAGAGATAGGCGACGCCCGCAACAATCGGCGAGATCGAAAAGGGGATCTCGATCACGACGAGAAGGAAGCGTCGTCCCCAAAAATCGAACTTAGTGATTGCCCAGGCGGCCGCAAGACCGAAGGCGGTATTGATAGGAACGGCGATCAACGCGGTTGCGACCGTCATGAAAATGGCGTGGCGTGTATCGGGATGAGCGATCGTCGCCGCATAGGCCCTGAGCCCTTGACCGAAGGCTTCGACTGCAATCACGATGAGGGGCGCAAGCACCAGAATGGCACCGAAGAACAGTGTCGTGCCAATCAGCACACGGCGTATGATCGGCCCATCGCCGACGCGCGGCGGTTTGCGTCTGGTCGGTATCATGCTCAAGACCTCGCGGTATAGCGCAAGGCATGGGCCTGCAGGAGATTGGTGGCTGCCAGCATCAGGAAAGCGGTGATCAACAGCACCGAGGCGATCGCGGCAGCGGCCTGATAATCGTATTCCTCAAGCCGAATGAAGGCGAGCAATGCGGTGATTTCGGTTTCCATCGGCTGATTGCCGGCGATGAAGATGATCGCGCCGAACTCGCCCAGCGACCGTGCGAAGGACAGTGATAGGCCCGCCAGCAGCGCCGGCATCAACAAGGGCAGGATAACGCGCAGGAAAATGGAGCCATCCGATCCGCCGAGCGATTGCGCCGCCTCCTCCAGTGCGGGATCGAGATCCTCAAGCACCGGCTGTACAGTGCGGACGATGAAGGGCAGGCTGGTGAAGCACATGGCCACCATGATGCCAAGCGGCGTATACGCCACCTTGATACCGAGGGGTGCTAGAAGTGCTCCGAACCACCCATTGGATGAAAACAGCGTCGTCAGCGCAATGCCGGCAACGGCCGTCGGCAGGGCAAAAGGCAGATCGACGATCGCGTCGATGATCCGCCGCCCTGGAAAGCGGTAGCGAACGAGAACCCAGGCAAGCGCCAGGCCGAAGACGAGGTTGAAGGCGGTGGCGACAAGGGCCGAAAGCACGGTGACGCGGTAGCTAGCAACGGCGCGCGGCGACGAGACGATCGCCCAATATTCGGCAGGGCCAAGGCTCGCCGCCTTGAAGACCAGAGCCGCCAAAGGCAACACGACGATCAGCCCCACGTAAAAGAGGGTGATGCCCAAAGATAGGGGCAGGCCGGGCAGGACATTGCGTTTCAAGTGATCGCCTCCACGGCGGCAAAGCTTTCATTCATGGCAGAACCCGGCGAGCAGAACCCGCCGGGTAAATTGGCATCGCATTTTCAGCGATTGCCATAGATCTGGTCGAGCGTAGCGCCCGAAGCGAAATGCTCGTCCTTGATCTTGCCCCAGCCGCCGAACACGTCCTCGACCGTGACCAGGCGGATCTCCGGGAACTGATCCTTAAATTCCGCTGCCACCTTCTCGTTGTGGACGCGGTGGCCATATTCAGCGGCAATCTTCTGGCCCTCGTCGGTATAAAGGAAATCGAGATAGGACTTCGCCAATTCGCGCGAACCGCGCTTGTCTGCCACCTTGTCGACCACCGCAACAGGGAATTCCGCAAGCAGGCTGACGGAAGGCACGACGCTTTCGAACTTGTCGGTGCCATACTGCTTGGCGATCGAGCGGGTCTCCGCCTCGAAGGTGATGATCACGTCGCCGATTTCGCGCTCGACGAAGGTCGTCGTTGCAGCGCGCCCGCCGGTATCAAAGACCGGAACATTGTCGAAGATCTTCTTGACGAATTCGGTGACCTTGGCCGGGTCGTCCTTGAAGGCTTCCTTGGCATAGGCCGTTGCCGCCAGATAGGTGTAGCGCGCATTGCCTGAGGTTTTCGGGTTCGGAAAGATCACCTTGACGTCGTCACGCGCAAGATCACCCCAATCCTTGATCCCCTTCGGATTGCCGGCGCGTACCAGGAAGGACGGGAAGGAATAGAACGGCGACGCGTTGTTCGGAAACTCCTTCTGCCACCCCTCGGCGACGAAGCCGTTCTTTGCCAGGAAGTCGATATCTGTGACTTGGTTGAAGGTGACGACATCGGCTTCCAGACCTTCGACGATCGCGCGCGCCTGCTTCGATGTGCCGGCATGCGACTGGTCGACGGTGATACCCGGATGCGCCTTGACGAAGGCTTCGTTCTCGGCCGCAAAGACTTCCCGCGCAACATCGTAGGAGGCATTGAGAAGGGAGGTCGGCGCTTCGGCAAGGGCCGGTCCGCTCAGGAGCGCAACAAAGGCAGCGCCCGCGATCAGCAGTTTCTTCATGGGTATCTCCGGTAGGATAGAGGCGGCAGGTTGGATGAAACCTAACGGCCGCTATCGGAGACGACGAGGCACCATGATCTTCGCTTGTTTCCCGAACGAGAAAAATCGCCTAACGAATTCGGATATCAGAGAAAATGGCGTTGCGGCGTGGCCCGCGAACTACCGATCGGGGTTGCCGACGACGCCTCTTGCGCCGGGGTCGATTGCGACGATCGCTTGAGACTGATGGCCGGCGCCTCGCCTTCGAACATCTCCACCCGGCGGTCATAGACCGGCGAGATCGTACCGAGAACGCGGTCCCAGAAGGAGAAATAGTTCGCGTAGTTGTAATTGAATTCGGCGTGATGCTGGTCGTGATAGGTCGTGCACAACAGCGGCCACGGATAGCGCGCCGTCGGCGAGGCAAAATACTCGAACCCCGCATGCCCGAAGGTGCCGTTGATCTGGTCGAACAGCCTGTGCGCCAGCAGGATCAGCGGCGGAAACGGCACCAGGAGGACAATGACGGCGTAATAGCCCTGCGACAGGGCCGTATCCACGAGACCGATCGAATCGTTGCTCCACACGGTCGGGGCGACACTTCGATGATGCAGCAGGTGATATTTGTAGAACAGCTTGGTGTGCAGCAGCCGGTGCGCGAAGTAGAACCAGGCGTCGAACAGCACCATGCAGAGCAGGAAGAGTGGTACCGCCGTCCACCAGCTGAAGGCCCAGGGCGTGAACAGTGTCCAGCCCTGATACTGGGCAAAGAGACCGATCGCGACGGATGTGCAGGTCACGAGGATCGACGCCATGCTCTGACGGATCTCAACCGCCTTTCGCTTCTCCCCCCGGCGTCCCTTCTGGATGCGCCGCTCCGGATTGCGATCATTGAGCAAGGTGATGCCGTAGCCGAGCGCAAAATAAACGAGCACCGTCGCGGCGTAGATGACCGCAAGAATGGCGAGAAAAGTCAGGGTACCCTGGACGAACGCGTTCAAGTGGAAATCCGGTGCTGCTGCGTGGGAAATAATCAGACCCGCTGAATACACCAACCAGACCGAGCAAGGCAAGGCAAGCCCCGGCTCAAACCCGCTCAAGATCCGACAGAAACGCGTTCAATTCCGTTTGGTCTATCCCGACGAGATGGGCTTTGTCGGGATAGGCGCCGGACCGCACGTCTTCGGCAAACTCCGCAAAGGCAGCGACGCGCTCGCGTTGCAGTCGCTCATGCTCGGCGGCGAAGTTGCGATAGATTTTTGCGTGACGGGGAACGTGGCCACGATTGGCACCGAGCACGTCATCGCTGAAAAGATACTGGGCGTCGCAGCCCGTGCCGGCGCCCATCGACAACATGAGCATTGATGTCTTCGCGCTGATCGCGGCGGCGACCTCGCCCGGCACCACCTCGATCTCGGCGGCAAAGGCGCCTGCCCCTTCCAGCGCTTTTACCTGGCGCCAGATCTCGATGGCGCTTGCCGCCGTCTTGCCGACGGCGCGAAACCCGCCGGTCCAGGTGGCTTTGGAGGGGATGAGGCCGACGTGGCCGCAGACCGGGATCCCCTCTTCACGCATGCGGCGAACGGTAGAAAGGCTTGCCGCGCAGTAAACCGCGTCGCCTCCCGCTTTGAGCGCCTTGAATGCGGCACGGATATACTCGTCGGCCGTGACCAAATCGCCATATTCTAGACCCGGAAAGGCAAAACAGGTTGGGGCCACTTCGCGAAACTCCGGCCCGAGCAAGGCCGGCGGCACGGAGACCAGGTCGATGCCAGCCGCTTCAGCGGCCTCCGCCTCATCCAGCGTTTCGACCCGCAGCATCGTCAACTGTCTCTTGCCTTTCATCGAAAGAAGATCGGCAACGGTCGGGCGACGGTTTCGCATCAGGATCTCCGGATAACGGTTGTTATTATGACAAGGGGAAAAAGCATCGTGCCTCAAGCGGCGAGCAATGCCTTCAGCTTGATGTCGATTGAGCCGAGCGCCTGCGGATCCAGCCTTTTCCCGGTAGCAATCAGCATCTCGGCAAGGCGGATGTCGCGAGCGATCGCGTTTCCTGTGCCGATACCGCTCGCACTGATCAGTCGACCGCTGGGGTCAAGATGAAAGAGAATGAAGGCGCCATCGCCAAGGTCCCGCTGCACCGTCATCACAGCACCATCGGCAAGGCCGGCGATCTGCAGGGTCAGGTCATATTGATCGGACCAGAACCAGGGCACGCTCGCAATCGTCTCGGCGGCACCCAGCAGATTGGCGGCCGCAAGTGTTCCCTGTTCCTGGGCGTTTCGCCAGGCTTCAAGCCTTATGCGTCGACCACCGTAGTGCCCGAGGGGATAGGAGCAGCAATCGCCGGCCGCGAAAATGTCGGGGTCTGAGGTGCAAAGCGTCTTATCGACGGCGATGCCATTGTCGATAGCAAGGCCGGCAGCCTCGGCCAAGGCGGCGTTCGGCACGGCTCCGATGCCGACCACGACCAGGTCGGCGACAAGGATTTCTCCGTCGGCAAGCTCGATTTGAACCTTTTCCTCGCGTTCCGCGATGCCGGCGATCTTGGTATTGCAGCGGATATCGACGCCTTCCAGTCGATGCCGTGCGGCAACGACGGTGGCGATTTCTTCCGGCACACCGCGGGAAAGCACCCGTGGCAGGCCCTCGAGGAGAACGACATCTGCGCCGAGCTTGCGGGCGGTCGCTGCGAGTTCCAGGCCGATAAATCCGCCACCGATAATGGCCAGCACCTTGCCCGGTGCGAGCTTTGAGCGGATGGCAGCGGCGTCGGTGTGCGTCCGAAGCATCCGGATAAGCGGTGATGTCTCTGACAAGCCCGGCAATGACCTTGGCCTCGCACCAGTGGTCAGCAACAACCTGTCGTAGGAGAGCTGCCGCCCATCGGCGAGCCGTACTGTTTTCGCATCGCGATCGATGGTCTCCACCGGCGTATCGGTGAGCACCTGGATCCCGGCAGCCTGATAGCGTTCGGCGTCGGCAACGAATTTGGGCTCAAGCTGTCCAGCCAGACCTTCCTTCGAGAGTGGCGGCCGCTCGTATGGCAGATGCGGTTCGGCACCAATCAGCGTGATGTCACCCTCATGGCCCTTTTCCCTGAGCGCAAAAGCTGCCCTCGCACCACACTCGCCGGCGCCGACAATGACAATCCTGTTCATGTGCCTCTCCCATGTTCGTTGGACGCCTTGAGCTCGCTTAGGCGACCGCGATGAAGACGCTGCCGGCCTCGACCTTGACCGGGTAGGTCTTCAAGTTGACGCAGACGGGCGCGCCCTTGGCCTGTCCGTTCTTGTAATTGAAGCGACCATTGTGTTTCGGACACTCGATGATGTCGTCCATCACCAGTCCGTCGGCGAGATGGATGTGCTCGTGGGTGCAGAGACCGTCGGTCGCAAAATATTCGTCGTCGGGACTGCGGTAGACGGCAAAGGTGCGTCCGTCATGGTCGAAGCGGATCACATCCTCTTCGTCGATCTCGTCGGCCGCACAGACCTCGATCCAGTTTCCACTCATGCTTCTTCCTCCAAATGCTGTTGTTTGCTGGTGTACCTATTCGGCAGCACGCAGGGCATCGCTGTGAAACTCTTCGCGATAGGGTTTTGCCGTCGGCGGCAGGTCGCGCTTCAGAAAATAGTCCTCGTTCCTCAACTGGCGCAGGAAGGCCGGGAGCATCTCGCGGTAGCCGTGGAGCATGGATGGATTCGGCGCCGGCAGATCGTACTTGATCATAGCGTGAAGCCGCGGCAGCGCATGGTAGGGCACCATCGGGAACATATGGTGTTCGACGTGGTAGTTCATGTTCCAGTAAATGAAACGGCTGACCGGGTTCATATAGACCGTGCGGCTGTTCAGCCTGTGGTCGGTGACGTTGTCGGCAAGCCCACCGTGCTGCAAGAGGCCTGTCAGCACATGGTGCCAGGCGCCATAGAGGCGCGGCAGACCGATGAGCATCATCGGCAGGATCGAGCCGAGATAGAACGACAGGCCGATGGTTGCGAGATAGATCGCAAACCAGATCCGCGCGATCCGTATTGCCTTGGGCTGCTCCATTTCCGGAATGAAGGTTTTCTCGGCGGCACTGATGACGCCGAAGGCATTGCGCACCATGTCGATGACGGCATGCCAGACATCCAAGATGCCGAAGAAGTTTAAGACGAGCCGAAGCAGATCCGGCGGCCGCATGACGGCGATTTCAGGGTCCCGACCAACGATGACAGTGTCGGTGTGGTGACGCGTGTGGCTCCAGCGCCAGGTCACCGGATTGCGCATGATCATGAAACAGGCGACCTGATAGACGACGTCATTCATCCACATCGTCTTGAATGCCGTGCCATGGCCGCATTCATGCCAACGGCTGTCAGAAGCCGAGCCATAAAGAACGCCATAGACGAGAAAGAAGGGAACGGCCCACCATGTCCCCCAGAAATAGACGCCAAAGCCGCCGAAGAGGATGAGGCTGGCGAACCAGATGGCCGTATCGCGGATCGCCGGGCCATCCTCGCGCTTCATCAGTTCCTTCATCTGCTTGCGCGGGATCTCCGTGTGATACCACTCCGCCGCAGAAAGCCCGTTGGCGACCGCGGCCTCGGCGTCGCGGCCAAGCAAGCTGTAATCACGCTTCGTCGGAACCATCGCCATCCGGATTCTCCTCCCACAATCGACCACACGCCGGCGGCCGCTCCTCATCTCTTGGAACTGACGATAGGTTGACTTTTGCAAGTCCTCAATGCAGTGATGATATATTCTCTCAAATACCATCATATCTTGCATGTCATATATGATGGAATAGTTTCAGGGGCAGCCATGAGCAACAGACCGACAATTGCCGATCTTGCCCGCGCCGCGGGCGTCAGCGTTGCGACCGTCGACCGCGTGCTCAACGGCCGACATCCCGTGCGCGAAGAGACGGCGCGACGGGTCTATGATGCGGCCAAGTCCATCGGCTACCACGCGGTCGGCTTGCTTCGTCAGCGGGTCTTCGAGGACCTTCCGCAATACCGCCTCGGTTTTATCCTGCAAAAGCCGCAACAATCCTTCTACCAAACTGTGGCCAAAGAGATCGAGAACGCAGCGCTCGCGCTTTCAAACGTCCGCGCCCTGCCCCAGATCGAATTCGTCGCCAACTCCACACCGACGGGTATCACCGAGAAGCTGAAGGCAATGGCTGCCCGCAATCAGGCGATTGCCCTCGTCGCGCCCGATTATCCGGCGGTGACCGCAGTGGTCGAAGAACTGAAGGAACGCGGGATCCCGGTTTTCTCCCTGCTTTCCGACTTTGCAGCCGGCATCCGCGAAGGTTACATCGGCTTGAACAATCACAAGGTCGGCAGGACAGCGGCCTGGATGATTGCCAAGGCTGCGAAGAGACCGGGCAAGGTCGCAGCGTTCGTCGGCAGCCATCGCTTTCTCGGCCATGAACTGCGTGAAATCGGCTTCCGATCCTATTTTCGCGAGCACGCGCCTGATTTCGAGGTGCTCGACACCATGGTCAATCTCGACACCGCCGAGATTACCCACGAAGCGACGCTCAACCTCTTGCAACGCCACCCGGATCTGACCGGCTTCTATGTCTGCGGCGGCGGCATGGAAGGAGCAATCTCAGCGATCCGCGAGGAAAAACTCGAAGGCAAGCTGATCGCTGTCGTCAATGAATTGACGCCGGAGTCGCGCTTAGCACTCGCCGACGATGTCGTGACCCTGGCGATATCGACGCCGACGGGGGCCCTTGCACGGGAAACAATCAATCTGATGGTGCAGGCGACCGGCAACGGCCCGACGGGCGCGCCAGGCCAGACCTTCCTGCCTTTCGATCTTTTTACTCCGGAGAACATCTGACGACGGAGTAATTGATTTTGAGAACAAATCGCCCGCGCGCGCTAGGAGAGTGGGCTAATTTCATGCAGGCCTTGTAGCGCAGGCGGTTACGGCCTGCACACCTACCCACTTCGAGACTTATTTCGGGACTCTGTAACTCGATTTTGTTCTCGCCCGCCGGATCGCCGACCGCCGTTTGTAGCGAAATCTTACCTGTCACATTTGCATCTAGAACGTTTTTTCGCCTCCGCCTACCGTCTCACCAAGAGGAGATGGCCATGGACGATAGGAAGCAAGTCACCGAGTTCAGCGACGAGGAACTCTTGAACATCTGCATTGTGATGATCGATTCAGCACTCGACAAGGTGCCAATGCCAGACGACGTCGCGGATATCGCAAGCGCGGCACTCCATGAGTTGATCCGGCGCGGGATTATCCCGACGCCATTTCACTAGCAAGGCCTTGCGAACAGTAGTTGCCGCCCCAACATCTTCTGCAGGAGGAACCGCCATGCCGAAAATTCCCGCGCCGAAGCATCCGAAATGCCATCCCGATCGCAGCCTTCACTGCCAGGAAGTGCTTGAGGCTGAATTCCAACATTTGGCCACGAAAGCTGAGGTCGCCGGCTGGTCACGGAATGAAGTCGCCTAGGCTTTGATCGAGCTGGCGGAAAACAATTACCTGGCAGTGAATGCCGAAACGGAAATGTTTGAGCTTGGCGCCGGCGTCGTTCTGATCGCTCCCAAGCCCCACTGACCTCCTCCCCAGATCTGGGTGTTGACTCCGTTCCTCAACGATTTGCAGAACATATGCACGAGGAAGGCTTGAGCATGAGTGCCGAAGTCGGCGCTACCAAGAGAACGGAAAGCGGCCTGGCTGAGCACCTGTGCGCCCATCCCGGCTGCACGAAGTGGCGCGCGGCGGGCGACTTTCACGACATGCGGCTTACTGAAACCTCAATCGAGGAAGAAAGCGCATGTCTGGAACGAAGCGAGCCGTCGTTATCTCGACGCTCGGCCAATTGCTCGACAAGGCGTATAGCTTCAATCTCTGGTGCCTGGAGTGCCGCCGCGGCGGAATCAGCCCGATAGCCCCATTCGTGGATAAACTTGGGCGTGATCATCCGATCTATGTGAGGGGTCACGCCAAGTGCGGCCGCAAGACCGCCGAGGTGCGGATACAGGCGCCGGCTGGTGGCGTGCGCCCGGTGCAGGATGACGCCGCTCGCCGTGGCACTACCCAGCGCCAGGCATCGAGGGTGACCTCCGCCACTGCTTGGACGCGCTTGTCTACCCTCAGATTTGCGAGTTGTGAACACGGGTGGGTTGCTCCATTAAATCCCCCGGAAATCAACGGAGGATACACATGGCCAAGATGACCGACTCTGCGTCTGAGCTTTCCGTGCAGATGGGTGAGCGCCTCAAGATAATCCGCCAGACGCGCGGGCTTTCGCAGGAGAAGCTCGGCGCAGCAATTGGCGTCACGTTCCAGCAGATCCAGAAATATGAGCGCGGCACGAACCGAATATCCCTGCCGGCTTTTGTTCAAATTTGCCAGGTTTTGAATGCGCACCCGATGGAAGTCATCGGTGACTTTTCAATGGACGATAAGGCCGAGAGACCGAACGTGCTTCTCCAGCGACTTGCTGTTGCGGAAAGCAAACTCGCTCGGATGCAGAAAATTTTGGCCGAGCGGGGTTGATGCGGGACCTAAGCAAATGGCTGGTTATTTGTGAGAAAAGCTGCCCTTATCCGGCGGGACAACTGGAAAAAGCGGCCCTCTTTTCGTCGCTCTGTGGGGAGAAGGCCGCCAGCAATATCAGCAATGACTAAATATACAGCTAAATCTGAGGATTGGCGAGCGTAATCCGCGTTTGGGTTTAAATCTAGCAACGAGCCGATAAGGCGTCGTCGGCATTATGGCAGCTCTCAGCCATGGTTGGAACGATTTTCCGGCACGCGCGTTTTGTTCGCACCCCATGGACAGCGGCAGTCCCCCGCAGCCGTTGTCCCACACTCCCGGCCCCCTCAACAGCGGGCCGTTCTTTTATCGACGCAGTTGACCGCCCTCAATCCGCTCCAATATCTCCCTCATTAACTTCAGGGTCGCCGGACTGCTGACTAACAGCGATTGCAGATCCTTGATCGCCGCCGTCGTCGACCCGCTAGACTGCTCGTGATCGTCACGCGATAGGTGATATTCTCGGTCTTTCGCACCCCGGATTCGAGCCAGCGGAAAAGCTCTGAAACTGAGGCTTCCAGCGTTGCGAGCGTTGATTGACGCCCAACAGAGCGGGCATTTCGTGCGTTATGTGAAGAATACGCACTCGTCGCCATGGCTCGAGATGAATTGACCGCTGCGCTCCCTCATCCTCCTATCGATCTCGACGGTTTGGACACCATCTGCGCTGAAATCGAAAGCGATGTCGATCTACTGCTGCGAACACCTAACGTAAGCCGGATCTGGCGGTAGGTCATAGCGATGTTCTTGATGGTTGAAGATTGGCCGTATCACGAAGTGCTGCCTCTGAGAGAAACCTAGCCCACTGTTTTATGGATAAAAATCCTACCCTGAGGCAACACTGAATTAACCCGCAACCGGTCTATTCGTTGGCAGTCGCCGCTGTCCCTGCAGAGATCGAGGCGGCTCTAACCGCAGTCCTCTGGTACCCGGGGGCTGCGGTTCAGCCGTTGGCAGCCTCTGCAAACATAAGCTCGCATCCGCCTAGGTGTTAACCATAGCCGGCGTCGCCTCGGGCGCACCGGGGACAGACCTTCCTGCCTTTCGATCTTTTCACTCCGGAGAACATCTGACGAAGTATGTCGGTGGCGACATCAAACCGGAGTACACGAAGGTGGGCCGCTTCGACCGCCGCCGCAAGGAGAACCAGAGCGGCAAGCGGTGCTTTCCCTGTGCGAATACAATCCTGATGGGCCGAACCGCACGATACCCGTGTCGTCAAGGGCAGCGAAAACGCTCGTAGACCAGGCGTGCACGGCGGAAATGACGGTCGGGAAACAGCACCACTTGCCGTGACCTAAGACCTATTTACACTTTCACCACGACGCTATTGACACTTTCCCCGCAGGTCTATTGCAACTTTCCCCGCATCGCTTTTTGCCGAGAAATGAAGTGACATGGACGACAGTCTCTTACCGCGTCATCTACACTCCCAACTGAAGGCTGCTCATACATCAGCGCGAGTGGTTAACACTATCGGGCAACGGCAGGTCGGGAAGACGACGCTTGTACGCGATCTATTGAGCGTCGGAAAATTCACTACACTAGATGACGAAGGTGCGCTTGTTGCTAACGAGGTTGATCCAAAAGGACAGCTGGACGCTCTGCTGGCTGAGACGAAAGTTGGCCCGCTCATTATCGACGAAGCCCAGCGATCAACGAAATTGGCCTTGGCATTGAAGAGGCTTGTGGACGAAAATCGAGCAATGGGCCAGTTCGTCCTGGCAGGTTCTTCCAACGTCTTCATTTCCGCGCACGTGGCGGACTCGTTGAGAAAAATTGGAATGGTGCGTAATCACGGGCTCGAACCGTGAGCTGATTAAGAAATCGGGGCCATCAAAAAATCAGGCATGCCGTCCAGTTGTGGCGATTTCTTCGACCAGATAATCGATTGCCTGGAGCGGCTCCAACATCGCCCATGTCTTTGGGTGACGATAGACGGGGTAGAGGCCGAATGCTGCGAAAGTAAGCTGATCGAGGGTGGGGCGTGCAATTGCCCGTCTCGCATGGGCCAATTGGGCACGGTCTTCCACGTGGTCTTCTGTCAGTCCCCAACCCGCATAAAATGGGCTCGCATAACAACGAACAGGAAGGCCACGCAAAATTGCGTCGAAGCCCATTTGGCTGGAGACGGTCCAGACTTCATCGACGACGGCGAGAATGGCCGCAGCAGACACCTTGTCGGCCATCAGCGTTACGCCTGGCAACTTCGATGCCCGTTCGGTCATATAACCCTTGCGATGACCGGCAATGACGTCTGGATGCGTGCGAACGACAATCTGCGCACCGCTTGCAAGCGCATCATCCAACATGCGGTCAAAGGAGGAAGGCGCGCCTAACGCCTTTTCTACGGAAACATCGCCAAACACCTGATCAACCAGCAATATCCTGCGCCGTGTCGACGGAGCGAGACGAGGCTCGCTGTGAGGGAGGTTGTTGTATTTCGACAGCTTGTGCGCCACCAGGGCCTCGCGGATCGGGGCACCAACATCATGCGCTAAGCCGCCAGCCGCATCGCGGATCAGCAACTCCAATCGGGAGGCGCGACCGGCATCGACCGGCAGCGCTTTATCATCGACGACAATCGAGATCGGAATACTTCCATCCTTGCCGAGACCGACGGAGCGCAGGAAACCATCCTCGAGATGCCAATGCGGAAGCTTGCGCAATCGCGCAATTCGCATCGCTGTCTGTGCCGGCAGCCGGCCGCCCCAGGAAACGATACCATCGAGTCGGGGGGCAAGTGTCGAACGAAGCGTTGTATCGCCGAAATAATGGCCCAACCAGGGAAACGCCTTGTGCACGAAATATGTCGCCCCGAGCCTTGCCCCCCATTTCGGGTGCCAGGGTCGGACTTGCGTCACGGTTGGTGCGGGATTGTCGAGCACGTCCATATTCTCACTCTGCCAGCCATCACGGCGCGCTCCGCCAGAAATCACCTTGCAAAGGCAAATGCAAACCGAACTTGCCATACGTCGGGCGGTTGAAGACAGCTTTCTCGATCCAGGTCAACCGGGCAAGAGTTCAAGGGCAGTCGCACGCGGACGGTAGATCTGCACTGAGGTCACCTGGAATCTGATTGGATTCCATCATCTGGAAAAGACAATCTTGCAACAATGCAAGTGCTTTGACCGGACACGCGTCAACTACCTCCTAGTCATTGGTGATTTGCACGGGTAGCTATAAATGGAATGAACGTTCCATTTATAGCTACCAACGAACCACACCTGGAGGAGACATTCCCATGACCACCCTACCCTTCGCGCTTAATCACATGACAACCCCCGGCCTGCCGCTCGACGCCTTCTTTGCGCTTGCACGATCGCTCGGCATGACGGCCGTCGAGATCCGCAACGACCTGACCGGCAATGCCATTCTAGATGGCACACCCGCAAAACACGTTACGGCACTGGCAGCAGAACATGGGCTGACAATCATCTCGATCAACGCCCTGCAGCGGTTCAATGAATGGAACAACACGCGCGCCGCCGAAGCCGCGCACCTGATCTCCTATGCCAGGGACTGCGGGGCAAAAGCGCTCGTTCTTGTTCCCGTCAATGATGGCAGCGGCCAGGCCGATGGTGAGCGTCAGGCAAACCTAAAGGAAGCCCTTACGGTGCTGAAGCCGATGCTCGATGCGGCCGGTATCATCGGCCTTGTCGAGCCACTCGGCTTCGAGATCTGCTCGCTTCGCTCCAAGACGGAGGCTGTTGACGGCATAAGGGCAATCGGCGGCGAGGCTACGTTCCGCGTCGTGCACGACACCTTCCACCACCATCTTGCCGGCGAGCAAACAATCCATCCTGAGATGACCGGCCTCGTCCATATATCGGGGGTCACTGACAGCGATGTGGCGATCGCCGATCTGCGCGACTCGCATCGTGTTCTGGTCGACGAAAACGACACGCTCGACAATGTCGGGCAGATTCGCCGCCTGAAGGCTGCAGGTTATTCCGGCCCCTTCTCGTTCGAGCCCTTTGCCGATGAAGTCCATGGTGTTGCCGATCCGGCCGCCGCCCTCAGAACCAGCATGGCTTACCTCGAAGCCAATATCTGATCGGCAAAGCCGACCGAGCACTGGAAAACGAAGCGAGGCGCCGAAAGACACCCTTGACGGCGACCGCATAAAATGGAATACATATTCCGTAATAGCAAATCACTGGTTCTTTTATTCCGTTTTGATTGGAGCGCAGCGGGAGTACCGCTTCCGATCAGAGATGGGCGCGACCCGACACGGTCAGCGTTTCCGGCTGGAGAAGGTGTGGCCGGGCACCAAATGTGGAGGAGAAAGATAATGAAGAAATTCCTGCTGGGTACAGCCATGGCGGTGATGATGTCGACGGCAGCGCATGCCGAAACCATCGGCGTTTCCATGGCGCAGTTCGACGACAACTTCCTGACGGTCCTGCGCAACGGCATGTCCGACTACGCCAAGACGCTCGACGGCGTCGACCTGCAGATCGAAGACGCACAGAACGACGTTTCGAAGCAGCAGAGCCAGATCCAGAACTTCATCGCAGCCGGCGTCACCGCCATCATCGTCAACCCGGTTGATACCGACGCAACGGCCGCGATGTCGAAGATTGCCGCTGACGCGGGCATTCCGCTCGTCTACGTCAACCGCGAACCTGTCAACGTCGACACCCTCCCGGAAAAGCAGGCCTTCGTCGCTTCCAACGAACAGGAATCCGGCACGCTGCAGACCCAGGAAATCTGCAAGATGCTCGGCGGCAAGGGCAAGGCCGTCGTCATGATGGGGGAGCTTTCCAACCAGGCTGCCCGCATGCGCACCAAGGACATCCATGACGTTCTCGCGACCGAAGCGTGCAAGGGTATCGAGATCGTCGAGGAGCAGACCGCCAACTGGTCGCGCACACAAGGCTCGGATCTGCTCACCAACTGGCTTTCTGCCGGCCTCGAGTTTGACGCCGTGATTTCCAACAACGACGAAATGGCGATCGGCGCGATCCAGGCGCTGAAGGCTGCTGGCCGTCCGATGGACAGCGTCGTTATCGGCGGCATCGACGCGACACAGGATGCGCTTGCAGCCCTGGCCGCGGGTGACCTCGACGTGACAGTGTTCCAGAACGCCGCCGGCCAGGGCAAGGGCTCTGTCGACGCAGCCCTCAAACTCGCCAAGGGCGAGCCGGTCGAGAAGAAGGTCTACATCCCCTTCGAACTTGTCACGAAGGAAAACATGGCCAGCTATCAGGCGAAGAACTGATGCTTGCATTGGGGGCGCGGGATATCTCGCGCTCCCAACCAAAACAGTCCCGCGGCAGGTGCGCTGATCCTGTAGATTGGCGCCTGCGAGGAGAATGGCTGGTTGACCCACCAGCTGCGAGGACTTTTCCGCGAAAGCCGGAATTGACGGGGAGGCAATGACAATGACGCTCAGTCCGACAACGATGGCCGCCGTGCGCGCCAGCGGCGCCGTACCCAACGCTGAATACCTTCTCAACGTTGAAGGCATTCGCAAGGAATTTCCGGGCGTCGTCGCGCTCGACGACGTGTCCTTCCGTCTGAGGCGCGGCACCGTCCATGCGCTGATGGGCGAGAATGGCGCCGGCAAGTCGACGTTGATGAAGATCCTGGCCGGGATCTACACGCCCGACAAGGGTGAGGTGCGGCTGAAGGGCGCCGACATCAGGCTGAAGTCGCCGCTCGACGCGCTCGAAAACGGCATCGCCATGATCCATCAGGAACTGAACCTGATGCCGTTCATGACCGTCGCCGAAAACATCTGGATCCGGCGCGAACCGAAAAACCGCTTCGGCTTTGTCGATCATGGCGAGATGCGCCGCATTACCGCCCGGCTGTTCGATCGCCTAAAGATCAAGCTCGACCCCGAAATCGAGGTCCGCCACCTCTCGGTTGCCAACCGTCAGATGGTCGAAATTGCCAAGGCGGTCTCTTACGAATCCGACGTTCTGATCATGGATGAGCCGACATCGGCCTTGACGGAGCGCGAGGTCGCGCACCTGTTCGAGATCATCCGCGATCTGCGTTCGCAGGGCATCGGCATCGTCTACATCACCCACAAGATGAACGAGCTCTTTGAGATTGCCGACGAGTTCTCGGTCTTCCGTGACGGCAAATACATCGGCACGCATGCTTCAAGCGACGTCACCCGCGATGACATTATTCGCATGATGGTCGGTCGCGAAATCACCCAGATGTTCCCGAAGGAAGAGGTTCCGATCGGCGACGTCATGCTTTCGGTCAACAATCTGACGCTTGACGGCGTGTTCCACGACGTCTCTTTCGACGTGCGTGCCGGCGAAATCCTGGGGATCGCCGGGCTGGTCGGCTCCGGCCGCTCAAATCTCGCCGAGACGCTCTTTGGCGTCACCCCGGCAAGTTCCGGCACCATCGCCATCGACGGCAAGACCGTTTCGATCGATAGCCCCAACACCGCCATCCGAAACCGCATGGCGTTTCTGACGGAAGACCGCAAGGACACTGGCTGTCTGCTGATCCTCGACGTGCTCGAAAACATGCAGATCGCCGTATTGCAGGACCGTTTCGTCAGGGCCGGCTTTGTCTCGGAAAAGGACATCACCGCGGCTTGCGAGGAGATGAGCCGCAAGCTTCGGGTCAAGACGCCCAATCTGCAGGAGCGCATCGAGAACTTGTCCGGCGGCAATCAGCAGAAGGTGCTGATCGGCCGTTGGCTGCTCACCAATCCGCGCATCCTGATCCTCGATGAGCCGACGCGCGGCATCGATGTCGGGGCCAAGGCAGAGATCCACCGCCTCGTCACCGAACTCGCCCGCAACGGCGTTGCCGTCATCATGATTTCTTCGGAAATGCCGGAGGTGCTGGGTATGAGCGATCGCATCATGGTCATGCATGAAGGTCGCGTCACAGGCATCCTCGACCGAGCCGAAGCAACCCAGATCAAGGTCATGGAACTCGCGGCCAGCTGAGCGCGAACTGAACGGACCACAGGGAGGAACGAACAATGGAAACCAATGTCGCAGCACAAGGCACCGGCTCGGCCCTTCCGGGTGCGAAGCGTCGGATGCCGCCCGAATTCAGCATCTTCCTGGTGCTGATCGGCATCGCGCTTGTCTACGAAATCCTTGGCTGGATCTTCGTCGGACAGAGCTTCCTCATGAACCCGCAGCGCCTGACGATCATGATCCTGCAGGTTGCAGTTATCGGCATCATCGCCGTCGGCGTGACCCAGGTGATCATCACCGGCGGCATTGATCTGTCCTCAGGCTCCGTTGTCGGCATGACCGCGATGTTCTCGGCAAGCGTGGCGCAGGCCTCCACCTGGCCGCGCGCGCTCTATCCATCCTTGACAGACCTGCCGGCCATCGTGCCGATCGGGCTCGGCATCGGCGTCGGCCTGCTTGCCGGTGTCATCAACGGTCAGTTGATCGCCAGAACGAAGATCCCGCCCTTCATCGCCACGCTCGGCATGATGGTTTCGGCACGCGGCATCTCCAAGTGGTACACGAAGGGTCAGCCGGTTTCGGGCCTTACCGAACAGTTCAATTTCATCGGCACCGGCATCTGGCCCGTCATCGTCTTCCTGGTCGTTGCGATCATCTTCCACATTGCCCTTCGCTACACCCGCTACGGCAAGTTCACCTACGCGATCGGCGCCAATGTTCAGGCAGCCCGCGTCTCGGGTATCAATGTCGAGGCGCATCTGATCAAGGTCTATGCCATTGCCGGCATGCTCGCAGGCCTTGCTGGCGTCGTCACCGCAGCCCGCGCTCAGACGGCGCAGGCCGGCATGGGAGTGATGTACGAACTCGACGCGATCGCCGCGACCGTCATCGGCGGCACATCGCTGACCGGTGGCGTCGGACGCATCACCGGCACCGTGATCGGCACCATCATCCTCGGCGTCATGACCTCCGGCTTCACTTTCCTCAGGGTCGACGCTTACTATCAGGAAATCGTCAAGGGCCTGATCATCGTCGCCGCTGTCGTCATCGACGTCTATCGCCAGAAAAACCGTAAGAAAGCCTGATCCTCCAAAGAAGACCTGTTCTCCCAGTGAGCCAACTGGCCGGGATGATGAAAATCATCCCGGCTTCTTTTGCGCGCTTCCTGCCCGGCAACGCGACTGTAGCTCGCACGACGCACGAGGGCCTAAGCGAGGGTGTCGCGGCGAAGACTGGGGTGTAGCCGACTGAAACGCAACTTGCCGCGAACGTATTGCTCGCAAACGATGCCATTCAACTTGCCCAGCCATCGATGTGGATGCGTCGCTTGAGCAAGCCGCTTTTTTTGGGGGCAAGCGCCGGTACCTGTCAGAGCGAACCTATGCAAAATCGACATGTTGTGGGCAAGTACTGATCCTGATGCGCGCTCCGTGTCCTCGCGCGAAGGCGGCCGCTAGGCCGCCTCCTGCCTTTCGGGTGAGTTAAGGGTCAGCAGATAGTCACTGGCCTCGGACGCCTTGCTGGCGGCGGTGATGAATGCCTTGCGGTCGCCCTTCAGGATCTTGATCCAGTTGTGAAGGTACTTGGCGTGGTCGGCGCGAGGCTCGGCCGAAACGCCCAGGCGGGCGCACAGGAACGCCGCGCCCAGTTCGGCAACCAGTTCTTCGGCGGCATAGGCATCATCGCCGAAGCGCTTGCCAAAATCGCGCTTGAGGCGCGGTGCACTCCAGTGGGTCAGTTCGTGCAGGGCGACACCGTAGTATGCCTCGGTGGCGCTGCTGGTGGACGTACCGGTGAACAGGTGTTGCGGGGGCAGCACGATTTCGTCGGTGCTGGGCCGGTAGAAGGCAAGCGCGCCTTCATGGCGGATCTTCGCGCCACTGGCGGTGATGAGGGCATCGGCCTTGTCGATCGGGGACACATGGTTGTCCTCGGGCGTTTGTGCTTTCTCGGGCTGGTAGCCATTGACCTGAGCGACGTTGAACACCCAGCTCAGGCGGGCGCAGGGAATGCGGCGGTCATTGTCGTCATCGGCGCCGGCGTCGCTGACATCGTTGCCCCCGCGCTCGAGCATTTTGAACCAGATGACCGGCGTGCCCTTCTCGCCCTTGCGGACGCTAGCGCCCCTTTCGGACCACTGCTTGAAAGTCGCCCATTGATTTTGCGCGTAGCCGGCCTCCTGGGCGGCGACCCACAGCATGACGACGTTGGTGCCGCGATATTCGTGACCCGACATGGCGTTGACCGGCATGGTCGGCGACGGGCTGACCCAGGGACGCTCGCAGGGTCCGCAGTTTTCGAGGGCCTGGAGAATGGTGTCGGTGATGACTTGGTAGGTGTCGCGCTTGGTTTGCATGGTGTGGCTCCTTTCTGGACCGCCTTAGCGGCGGGAGCTTCCAGCAGCGGAGGGCCATGAGCGGCGCATGCACCCGCAGGGCCGAAACGCACGTGGAGGAGGGCTTGCCCTTGCTTGCGCCGCGGCCCGTAGCAGCCTGCTCCCCTACGCCCCATCGGTCCGGAAAGAGACGATTGCCCATGCCCGCGCGATCGCCGGGCTTGGTCGATCGACCTTGACAACCGACATTTCATGGTTGCCGACCTCTGGCCGCAAAGTGCTGGATGCTTGTCCTAGCGGTCCGGACCTCAGCGAAGAGGTAGCCGTCAGCCCTCCGTCGCATGCCGCGATCGGGTGAAAATCAGTGAATTTCATGGTATGGTCCCGCCTCACCAAAAAGGGACAGCTTCAATGTACGCACGAGTTGCGTCGCTTCCGGACTTGGACAAAATATTCGCCGCGCCCGCACAACGATGTATCGAGGAGCTCGAGTGCGCTGGATCGAGCCTAGGAGAGGCGGAGAGAAATTTCCGCACACGGCAGAGGGTCGGCGACATTCGGGCACTGATCATAAAGGACGATGATGCTACCGGACTGATCAGCTGGCAAAAAAGAGAAGTGCTCGGCAGCCTGCGAATCCGCGTCTACTTCATTGGCGTAGAAGAGTTTTTCGCACCTCAGGTTCCCTCCACAAGGTTCGGACGGAAATACATGAGGACGCTACAGTCCGAGTTAGGAAACCTGCCGATGCTGTCAATGTGTTGGGGCACCCACCCTGAGGTTGACCGCTGGTACCGTTTGATGGGGTATCGCTTGGCCGAAACATACGGCCAACAACGAAACTTCGTGCTGGAGCCCAGACAGTAAGCGCAAACCGCGACTTTCCTGCGGTTCGACTTACTATCAGGAAATCGTCAAGGGCCTGATCGTTGTTGCCGCCGCGTGATCGACGGTCCCTCACACCCCCCTTTCGACAGAAACCGCATGGTCTTGATCGTTTTTGCCGACCGCCCCCGCCCCTCATCCTCAATGTCATGAACGCGGCTTCACCTTCCTGCGAGGTGACGCTTACTATCAGGAAATCGACAGTGGATCGTCCGGATTTGGTGTCCGCGAGGTCGCCTGCCCGAAGGTCGCAAGTGGTAAGATCGCCCGGGTATCTATGCTCGCACTCTCAGACCCCAACGTGGCTGACAGCAACATTCTGCAAACGATCTCTGCCCTCGCTATTGAGCAGCGAATGAAGGAGTTAGGCGTTGCAAAAGGGCATAAAAGCGCCAAGAGCAAGGCCGCGAGGCAAGGTAAGAAAGCCACCAAGACCACAACCGCCCATACCAGGGTGCACCATCCCATCGTCGTGACCGAGTAAGACTGGAATTAATCGGACCGTTGACCGTCTGGTTGTCAGGGCCGGTAGTTATCGCACCGTAGATCGAGCTTGCCGCAACCGCTGCCGCCAGCTTTTCTTTCTCGTTTCCCAGAATGCAATAATAGTCTTGCGTTGAGCTTTGCTTTGCCGAATTCGAAGCAAGCCTTTAAATCATCTGATGTTTTCCGTCGCGATGAATATGTCCATTCCGTTGAGTTGCTTCACGTTGAGGCTGAAACCCGGGAATGAGAAAGCCAGCTTCCAAAAATCAATGCAGCCTAAGATCTCGCCTTTAAGGCGGCACCATAAATGCGAGAAGCAGCTCTCGTGCGTCAAAGCAAATGGGCGACCGCAGGCGACGGATGGCCAGGCGCATTAAAACGTTCGGCCTGACCGAAGCACTCGCATCTGGCAGTAGGTTACTTCACGCCGACGCAACCGGCTGGTCTGCAACGGCTACACTGACGACCACGCCGCGATCGAATTAGCCGCAACCGTCCAGTAAACGCCGCCGGCGATCGGAAGCTGCGGATTGGTTGCGAAGGACTGCTTCACCGTCGCGGCAAGATAGCTCCCATTGCTCTGTTGATCGACACGAACGGTGCATGTTCCGATCGCCGCCACCGACGACCTTGAAGGTATCCTGCGTGCCCAACATGAATACCGCCGCAAGCCCGGAGGTAGACGTCGCCGTACCTGCTGGGACGACGACGGCGATCTGAATGTCGTTGGCAATCGTGTAGATTGAAGCAGCGAGTCGCACGATCCGTTCGCCGTTTCTGTAGAGGTCAGCGCCTGTTTCCAAGTTTTTGTTGCTCATCAAACAACGCTTGAGCTCCTGGACGACGAAATGACACGGCGCCTTCAATGTTCGGCGGACAACTATAAGTCTGGAATAGATACGTCAAAGTTGATAGAGTGGCACTAATCAGCCGTCACTCAAAAGTTGTTGAGCTCGACAGTGATGTTGTCACTTGCGATCGATCCGCAGCCATAATTGAAGTTCGTCAATGCTCTGGCGGCGAGTGTTCTCTACGTTGGATAAGACCCCTCCGCCTTACGCAAGGCGTAGAGTTCGCATCAAAGAACCCAGATCCCCCAGATCCCAAAGAGCGGATCTGTAGGCGTCAGAATGGTGAACAAAAGGCGACCACTACATGAGCTACAGATCCATACTTGTAAATCTTGATATAGACGGCCCGGTCGCTCCAATCGTCGAACTTGCCACAGAGTTGGCCGCTCGCTCGAGTGCGAAGCTGATTGGGTTTTGCGCCGCAGACGTGCCATTGCCGATGGTGGGTCCAGAAGGCGGCGACCTGTCGGCGCAGGTCTGGCAACAACTCAAGGCGGACGTAGAACGCAGATTCAAGGACCTGGAGTTCGATTTCAAGGGTCTGGTCCCTACCTCCCTGGAAGTGGAATGGCGCTCCTCGCTCAGCTACCCGACGCAAGCCCTGGCGCGAATAACGCGGCTGGCTGACCTTGTAGTGACAGGCGCCAAACGGGGTGCCGCCACCGGCGACAGCTATCGCGCCGTTGATCCTGGAAGTGTCGTGCTTCAGGCTGGCAGGCCCCTGCTTGTCGTTGCCACGGACGCGGAACACGCTCTGGCCAGAACTATAGTTATCGCGTGGAAAGATACCCGTGAAGCGCGGCGGGCGGTGAGCGATGCGGTCCCGCTGTTACAGGCGGCAAGCGATGTCGTCGTCGTAACGGTAGACCCTGAACCCGACGGTTGGATCAGAGACAGCGTTGCCGATGTGGTTGCGTTTCTCGCACGCCATCAGATCAAAGCCCGAAGCGAAATCATCTCTGCTCGGGACGAACGCCGAGCACTGACCGACTTCGCGGTCTCTTGCCACGCCGATCTCGTCGTTTCGGGCGCTTATGGCCACAGCCGGTTGAGAGAATGGGTGTTTGGTGGCGTGACACGTTCATTGTTGGACGCCGGCAATCTCCATCGTTTCATGTCAAGTTGATCGGTGGGACCGTTTCCGTTGCGAAACTCACGGGAAAGTCGGGTGAACCGACCTTTTTCAGTTCCGGCCGCTTGCGTCCCGATCCCGACTTCCACCGATGAGATCGTCGTCAAATCAGCAGGCACGCACGGTTCAATCGATGACGACTGCACCGACACGCCTGGTTGAACCGCCGCGACTTGGCGAGAAGCTCGAAGAATTTGCGCCTTGCGAAGTCCGCCAAATCCTCGTTGGGCATTATGAGATCCGCTACGAGATTCAACAGTCGATTATCTATGTTCTGCGCGTGTGGCATACCCGTGAGGCCGTTGAGCCTAAGGCCAGCCCAACTCCGCACTTGCACGATAGACGGCGCGCCGATACAGAAATTCCGACCCGGCTAGTAACCACCACTCTTGTTACATGTCCGAGTTTCGAAACATCATCAGAGCGTGGTGTTGATCGGTTTTGCCGACCGCATTCCTGGCCCCTTCATCCTCGATGCCATGTACGCCGACCTCACCTTCCTGCGGGTAGACGCCTGCTATTAGCAAATCGCCAACGGCCAGGTCGTCGTTGCCGCCGTCATCGACGTCTATCGACAGAAGAACCGCAAGAAAGCCCGACCTTCCAGAGAAGACCTGTTCTCCCAGTGAGCCAACTGGCCGGGGTGATGAAAATCATCCCGGCTTCTTTTATTCAAGCAGCTGAGCGCAAACTGCGCGCCGGACCGGGGCACCGGCAATCGCTCGTTTGGCGCTTTCCCTCGTCGACGCCCTTGATTGCCGCGGCATCGATCACGATCAGCGGCATGCGGACCAACTCGCCGTCGCGGGCGCCGCCCTCGTCACAGATCTGGCCGACGGCCAGTCCTTCCAGTTGGCGGCGCGGACCGCTTCGTCAAGGTGAACCTTCGTCACCGGCTTACAGCTGCCGGGGCCATCCCGAGCGAACAGCTGATCTGCGGACCGATAGACCTTCACGACCGGCATGTCGGGTTTGCCGACCTCGTGGCCGGCGTAGTCCTCTGTGCCAGTGCGAGCAGCGCGGACCTCGGCGACAAGGTAGCCGTCGGCGGTCCGTCGCGTTCCCGCGATCGGTGCAGAGTCGGTGAATTTCATGACGAGTGCCTCAAAAGAAAATCCACCTTACGGCGATGGCGGTTCGACACACTGTCAACGAAAGCAGCGAGATCAGACCATGGTCCGATACAAAAATTTCAGCGCTGGGCTAGGTTTTGGACCCGTACAACAGTCGTGGAGTTTTGTAGTGACAAAGGTTCTGGTTGCCGCGATGGCGCTGGTAATGGTCGGTTTCTGGGGTTCTGTAGGGCTTCTGCTTTACTCGCTGCTTGCGTCTTAGTGGGTAGCGGGATCGTCGTCCCTCCCCTATAGTTCCTCCCGGCAATGGAGGTTGCCTACGGAGGATTGCATGAGCGACACCACGTTTGGGTTTCTGTTGGCGGCCGAGTTGTCGGCCTTACTCTGGGCCGCACTTTTTATGGTGATATTCTCGGCCTCTTGATGAGCCGCTCGGGTTCATCGCTCCTGACTTGACTGTGCGGCTGCTGCGGCCGCATGCGCGTGTTCGGAGGGCTCCTGCACGCTCAGCTTGCCATATTCCTCGATCGCCGCATCGAGCCCAGGCAACGTTCCATCCTCGACGAGCGCGTTGACCAGAGCGTCGGACACAGCTTCGCGAGGTATAATTTCCTGACCAGGCGAAGTACCCACCAACTGGCGCCAGCGTCGGCCTTCGTTTTGAAGAGTCGGCCTTCTCCTTCTCCAGCCCCAGGGGGGGCGCCCACTCATAATAGATGTCAGCGTCACGTGAGCCGGAACCGCTGCGGATGATGCACTCTTCAAGCCGCCACATTGCTCGACGCATCTTGGCTTTCTGCATGGCCTGCAGGCGATCGTAAAAGTTGCGCAGGTCGCTTTCGCCGGTGGCGTTCATGCCAGCCGGTGACTGGACGAGTAGCCGGGTCGCCGGGACGTCGACTGCGCCGCAACGATCTGCAGGAACACCATAAGGACTTCCGGAGACGTGCTAAAACTGGCCCGAACTCCCCTTCCTTGTCCAGGAACAGGTCGCCCTTGATGCCCTTGGCCGTGGCGGCGAGCATCTAGCGCTGAAGGATCTTCGCGCAGTACTCGGCATTGTCACGTTAGCACCGCTGCGAAAATCGCAGCAGCATCGTTCGTTAAGGTCGGTGCGGATTCGCCCGGCGCAATTTTGTCAGTCATTGATCCGTAGCACGGCACAGCGGTTATTGGGTGATCGCGTCCAATTTCGAGCTATATCTAAAACGCGAGAACGACACATCCACAGGACATACCGCGCATGTCAGTCTAAGCTGGATTAGCTCGTCGGCAGTAGGAACAAATTGAGATCAATTCCCATGAAAAAAGGCCGGGGCGAAACCGCACCGACCTTCCTCATCATCGCTTACCAAACCAGTGCCAGTACATCCGTGGTCAAAAGTCTAAAGCGACGAGGCATTTGCGAGCGGCGAATCATTCAGCGCTCATAGCAATGCCAACGACGAGGTATATAGGAGGCCAATGTGTTCGAATCAAGTCGGTAACCATTTCGAGGCGTCGCGGATCGCGGAACGGTCGAAATACGACACCTGCCGTATGTCGCCGTCTCAGCAATAGTCCTAGGCAAAAGCTTCCCGCATTCCTTGGCGGGAGGTTCGAACCTAGGAGACTACCAATGAAAATCACTATCGCCGCCCTGGCGTCTCTCGCTTTTGCGACTTCCGCCATTGCTGCTGTGCCGTCGATGCCAGCCGAAAAGCAGTCCACCGTCAAAACAGCCGGTCAGATTGAATTGGCCTTCGGGTCTTCGCGCGGCCTTGCCACATCAACCAAGCATGGCAAGAAGAGCTCGACCAAGGACGGCGCGCCGATTGGTGGAAAGACAACGTTCGCCAAATAATGAAACTAGAAAGGGCGGCTTCGGCCGCCTGATTTTTGGATGCATTTCTTCGACGAGCCGTATGTAAGCCTTCTGCGAACGTCGGCAGGCGTGACATCGAAGCCAGGCGCACGCTCACCGCTCCAGTTTATGCCAACGCTGACAGCATCCTTTTCCAACCTTACCAACCGACGATCGCGAAAACCTCCAAGGTCTGCGGGTGTAGCATGAAGTCGCGATAGGATGGAAAGTCTCAGAAGATTTCATAGTGGGCTGCGGCGATGCTCATTGGTCTTTGTATTTATGATGCTACCGGCGCGATCAGGAGGACGGCAAGCACTGTGCTCTCGGCCTTTGATGAAAGGTGAGCGACAATGCAATTGCCAATTATGTGCATCACAATGGATCGTCCGGATTTGGTTGTCCGAGGTCGGTTGGTGCATTCGACACTTACAGCCTCTCCACTTAAGCAAATCTGATCACTATGATTAAGGTCGATTACACAGGAAGCGTTCAATGAAAACCAAAGTACTGACAGCGCATGTTCCGCTGCCGCTTGCGGAGAGGGTAGATCAGTTGGCTAGCAGGCTGGAACGTTCGCGCGGCTGGATCATCAAGCAGGCACTCACTGCCTGGGTAGATCAAGAGGATGAACGGCGCCTGCTCACACTTGAAGCGCTCGCGGACGTGGACGCCGGTCAAGTTATTGATCATCAGGCCGTGCAAGCCTGGGCCGATAGTCTGGACAACGACAAGCCGCTCTCTGTTCCGCTCTGATGCAGGTTAATTGGACAAGCAAAACCCTTGGTGATCTCGCGCGCCCTTTCGAATTTCTAGCTCCCGTTAATCGGCGAGCCGCCGCACGCACGGTTCAACCGTTGACGACTGCACCGACACGCCTAGTTGAACAGCCTCGACTTGGCGAGAAGCTCGAAGAATTTGCGGCTCGCGAAGTCCGCCGAATCCTCGTTGGGCATTATGAGATCCGATACGAGATTCAACAGTCGATCATCTATGTACTGCGCGTATGGCATACCCGCGAGGCCCGTTGAGCCAAGGCCAGCCCCACTTCGCACTTGCACGATAGACGTCGCGATGGAACGACCCGGCTCGCAATCACTCTTGTTACATATCCGCGTTTCGACGCATCATAGCGCATGGGATTGATCGGTTTTGCCGACCGCATCACCGCCCCCCATCTTCGATGTTATGAACGCCGGCTTCACTTTCCTGCGAGTCGACACCTGCTATCAGGAATCGCCCACAGCTTGATCGTCGTTGCCGCCGTCGTCCTCGGTGTCTATCAACAGAAGAAGCGCAAGAAAGCCTGATACTCCGAAGAAGATCTATTCTCACAGTGAGCCAACTGACCGGGTTGATGAAAATCATTCCGGCATTTTATTGTCCACGTCGACGTATTTTGGCGGCGGCGAGCGGATTTCGACATATGCTTGCCGTGCAGGGCTGCCACGGCGCTACCGCTCTGGCAACTGCATCCGCGATCGACTATATCAAATCCATCCAAAACTATCGGAGATTTATCATGTTGTCGCAGCGCAAGCTTGCGAGCCAGTTCCAGCCGCGTTTCGTTCTTCAGCTTTGGAACGCGATGCTTCGGGTCCAGACCCGCGAAACAGCTTCCCTCTTCGGTCGGCGCAGCCGCTAAAGCGCATCTCCAATCCTTGTCCGGCTTGCTCTATTGCAAGCGGAATGCTGGGGCCGTTTAGGCGGCCTAGTTCCAGCGCATCAGCGTGTCGCGTTCATCGAAGACGACGACCAGTTCGCCATAGCAGCTTTTGCCGCCCGATCTTCCGGAAAAAGAGATCCTCGGCGTCGGGCCGTTTTTGCAACAGCCTAAGGCCGAATACCGGCGCGGGGTGTGGGCAAGTTTGCAGCTTTGTCCGCCCCGCAAAATGAAGCTGCAGTCACGGGCTGACGCTCCAGGTCGGACGCAAATCCAAACGGAAGACTGCGTCGCAGTTTTATCGCAATTGCTCAAAGGCTGCCGCGACGGTGACTGCTGCCGTCTCAGGGAGGGCTTGCTGCGCCAACGTCGGTTGGCGTCCGATTGGAGAAGAGGTTCAAGGCGGCGTACTGCAGCAGCATGATCGTTTTTCCATCCCGAATTGCCCCCGAGCCGACCATCGCAAGCGCCTCGTCGATACCAACTTCCAGGACGGCAATATCCTCCCCTTCGGCCTCGTTGCCACCACCTGCCGAAGCCTGGTCGCCTGGCTGGTACTCGCCAACGAAGAAGTGTAGCCGCTCCGTTACGGAGCCAGGGCTCATGAACGCGTCGAACGCCAGGCGCACATCGCGCACACGAAAGCCTGTCTCCTCTTCCGTTTCTGCGCGGATGCGTGCTTCCGGCTCGGCATTGTCGAGCAAGCCGGCCGGCGCTTCGATGAGAAGGTCATCATGACCATTGACGAAGGCTGGATAGCGAAACTGTCGGGTGAGTATCACCGTGCGGCGTTTCGGATCGTAGAGAAGGATCGTCGCACCGTTTCCCCGGTCGTAGGTCTCTCGCGACTGTCGCTGCCAATTGCCGTCGGCGCGCAGGAAGGAAAAAGTCGTTTTCTTTAGGACGTACCAGTCGTCCGAGAGGATGGTGACATCCTCTAGGCGAACGCGGTGTGCAATGCTCATCTTGACCTCTTTCATTGTGGCAAGGTCAGCATAAGTCGCCGTTCCTTGTTTGACGGCAAATTTCGTGCATTTTCGTGCAATGTCAAGCAATTTCGTGCACACCGAGAATTAGGCCGCCGCAGCGCGCCTCCCCAAGCACCGCCCGTTGCGCCGAAAAACTTGAGGTCGCGCGCTCCCAACCGCTTTGAATAGCGCCTCCTTTGTTCGTGGCGGGGATCATGGCGCAACGCCAGCTAGCTTCGCAGCCTCGGAGGGGCTCTCGAATGATGTGCAGATGTAGATCCTGGGATGGATACGTCCGTTTGCCGGATCGAGGACCGAACTATGGATCGGTGGCCTACAACGGTGGAACAACTCTGTTTGCGCGCGCCGGATGGGGACTGAGCGGCCCGCCCTGTTCAGCCGGCCGGAAACAGGATGGCAACCCTAAGCCCGCGCCCACCTGCTCCATCGGTCAGGCTGGTTCGCGCTCCGTAGAGGGCAGCAATTTCCTCGACGATCGGCAGACCGAGCCCCGTTCCAGGCGCTTCGCTGGCGCCGCGCTGAAACCGCCTGAGCACGCCCTCGCGCAATTCCGGCCTGATCCCGGGTCCACTGTCTTCGACCTCCAGCGATACGACGCCTTCCTTTTCGCTCACCCGCGTCGTGACCTCCGCCCCTCGCCCGGCATAGAGCAGCGCATTGCCGATCAGGTTCTTCAGCATCTCGCCGACCAGCAAGGGTTCGGCACGAACGAAGGCTTCGCCCTCGCCGTCGAAACCCAGATCGATGCCGGCGTCACCGGCGGCTGGCACATGTTCGGCGGTGATGCCGCGCGCCAGCTCGACAAGGTCGATCCGCTCCAGCTTGCGCGTCTCGTCCTTTCCGGCAGCGTCGATCTTCGCCATCAGCAGCAACTGCGCCAGAATGCGCTCGGCGTTCGCAACGGCCTCGTCGGCCTTTTTCACCGCCTTCTTGGTGTCCTCGATCGAGCCTGCGCGCAGTGCCAAGGCCAGTTGCGTTCGGATGATTGCGAGCGGCGTGCGCAGCTGATGGCTGGCGTTGCCGGTAAAATTGCGCAGCGCGTCGAGCGCCGACTGAAGACGTCCCATGAACGAATTGACCGTGTCGACAAGCCCCTGGACTTCGTTTGGTACGCGCTCGCCGATCGGATGCAGATCGTCGGGACTGCGCTCGGCGATCGCATCGCCTAAGCGATAGAGCGGCCTGAGTGAGAAGGTGACGGCAATCCAAACGATGACCGCGGCACCGGCGATCATCAGGCCGAGGCGCAAGGCGGAACGAACGAGAATCGTCTGCGCCAGCTGTCGGCGCGCGATGGTCGTTTCGGCAACCGTCACGACGAAGGGAACCGAGTTGATGCCCGTCGAAGCCGACCGGCGCAGTGCCGCGATCCGGATGGGCTCGCCGCGGAACGAGGAGTCGGCAAAGGTCGTGGAGCTACCGGGAACTTCGTCCAGAGACGGCAGGGTCTGGTAGCCGGTGATGAATTGTCCGGGCGGTCCATCGACACGGTAGAAGACACGATCCTGCGCCGCCGAGGTCAACATCTCGAGCGCCACATAGGGGATGTCCACCTCGAGCGAACCATCCTCCGCCACAACCACGCGCTCGGCGATGGCGAGCGCCGAACCGGCAAGAACGCGGTCCGACACGACATTGGCTGTCGTCACCGCCTCGCGGTAGGTGTCGGTCAGCGCCGCGACGCCGATGACGGCGGTTGAGATCAACAGCCAGCCAAGCAGCCTGCGGCGAAGGGAATAGACCGCCGCCCTCATTCCGACCCGGCCGCTTTGTCGAGATAGTAGCCGATACCGCGCGCCGTTCTGACCGTTAGGCCGTGTGGCGCAAGCCGCTTCCTGAGGCGGCTGACATATTGTTCGATCGCATTCGGGCTCAGATCGTCGTCAAAGCCGGTCAGCGATTGCATGATCGCCTCCTTGGCGACGACCTTGCCGGCGCGCATGAACAGGAGTTCGAGCAGCCCCAGCTCTCGGGCCGGGATTTCGATCGGCACGCCACCGGACGAAAAGCTACGTGCATTGAGGTCGAGCGACACATTGCCGTAGCTGACCGTTGACGCGCGCAATCCCGCCTGCCGGCGAAGCAGCACGCGTACGCGCGCTTCAAACTCGCCGATATCGAACGGCTTGATCATGTAATCGTCGGCGCCGAGATCGAGCCCCTTCACCCGCTCCTCCGGCGTGCCCCGCGCCGTCAGGATCAATACCGCCGCACTGTTCTGTCGGGCACGCATCGCCCTGAGAACATCGAGCCCGTCCATCTCCGGCAGGTTCAGGTCGAGGATCACCAGATCGAACGTCTCGGCGGCGGCAACCGCGTGGGCCGACGCGCCGTCGCTGACGACATCGACGGCATAGCCGCTACCACGCAGGATGGCCGACAGACCCTCGGCGAGGACCTGATTGTCTTCAACAAGCAATATGCGCAATTGTCTTCACTCCCCTCTCCACTCTATCCGCCGTTGCCTTGCTTGTGAACGGTGGCGCGCTGAGGCATTGTGAATTTATGCGGTACTTGATTTCTTTTCTCTTTTTGGTTCTTTGCCCCCGGCTCCTTCTGGCCGCACCGGTCATTTTCCCGGCGCTTTCGGGCGCCTCGGACGCCAGGACGCTGGTCGTCTACTCCTCGCTCGACGAGCCGCTCGCCAAACCCATGATCCTCGGCTTTCAAAAAGCCAATCCGGATGTCGCAGTGCGCTATGAGGACATGCTGACGGGGGAGATCTACGACCGGATCGTCAAGGAAACCGACGCGGGGCTGAAGACCGCGGACTTCGCCTTCTCGTCTGCGATGGACCTGCAAGTCAAACTGAGCAATGACGGCTATGCCCAGCGCAGCGACCTGCCGATGAGCGGCCGCTGGCCGACCTGGGCCAATTGGCGCAATACCGCCTATGCGCTAACGTTCGAACCGGCTGTCTTCGTCTATCATAAGCCGAGCTTTACCAAGGAAGCGCCGCCTTCGACCCGCGCCGAATTCGTCGCCTATCTCAAGCGCCAGGGCGCCGATGTCTTCGGCCGGATCGGCACCTATGACATCGAGCGCTCCGGCGTCGGCTTTCTCTTCATGTCGCGCGACCAGGAGCAGTTCGGCGACATCTGGGATGTCATCCAGGCCATGGGCGCCGCCGGCGTCAAACTCTATTCCACCAGCCAGGCCATTCTGGAGCGGGTCGCCGACGGGCGGTTCGTGCTCGGCTACAACATCCTCGGCTCCTACGCCGCCGATTGGGCAGCCCGACACCCGGATGTCGGCATCGTCCTGCCCAAGGACTATACCGTAGTGATGTCGCGGATCGGCCTCGTGCCACAAGCATCCGCCTCGCCTGACCTCGGCCGCCGCTATCTGGAATTCTTCATGTCCAAGGAAGGCCAGACGATCATGGCGCGGCAATTGCAAATCCCCGCTGTCAGCCCGGATGTCGCTGGCGAAAACACCGCCAACACCATGCAGGAAATGCTCGGCGCCCAGTTGCGTCCGGTGCCTGTCAGTCCCGGGCTGATGGTTTATCTCGACCAGGTAAAGCGGTCCCGGCTGATTGCCCGCTGGAACGAGGTGCTGCGGCTCCACTAGTTCCAGCGTTTTGACCGGGTCGACATCTGCTTTCGTTACTCGGTCAGCCCTCGGGGATCGCAGCCCACCGGGAGAAGTTGGGTGTCTAGCAGCCAGCGACAGCACCTTGGACTTTCGGCGCGGCTCACCCGAAATGACCCGTCGTGTTCAGCGTCGAAGAGAGCGCTTCTGCGTCAATTCACGGAAGCCGCAGCGCTATAAGTGATAAGCCCTACCATATAACTCCGGCATTGCCTCGAAGGGATCGAGTGCTCGAACGCCTAACGGTCCAAAAAGACGCAGATTGCTTGTCAAAACAGTCAGGCTATGCACTTGGGCTGTGGCAGCTATTACAATATCCTCGAAACCCGACTGCTGGGGCGTTATCTAGAATCTGCCCGGCTGCAGGCGCGCATTGCAGATCGAACGGAGCAGCTTCTGCGCGTACAGATACTCTATGATTTCCCACCAATCTTTTAACCGCTGCGCCTTGGTAGTCGCACCTTCTCGTTCCGCCTTCGTGATCCCTGAATTAACCTCAGCGGCCGAAATAGCAGATAGGAACAGCTGCGAACTGGCTTTATCGAGCCATTCGACAAGCTGCTCGGAACTTTGACGTTTGGACGGGGCAAGCGCAGATATCACGTTCGTGTCGACCAGAAACATCAGAGATCAATCATCCGGCTCGGCTTGTGACCGCGCGGTGGGATATCGTCGTCATCACCTGGATAGGACGCTAGGAGCCGTCCGAAACTTGGAACGTGTTTCAGCTTTTCATACTCCTCGAACGAAAGCACCACTGCTTCCTTTCTGCCATGTCGGGTGATGATCGCAGGATTGCCGTGAACCGCCTGATCGACAACGGCAGAAAGCGTTGCCTTGGCATCTTTGAGCCGGATCTCTTTCATGTCGGCCTCCAAATAATGACCCCCGTGGTCATACTGCCGCATCGACGCTCCCGAGCAAGAGCCAAGCGACTTAGACGTCCTATGTTTGAACAGCACCATGCCACCATACAATGCCGATGAGTGCTTTCTCTCCAGATTTGAGGCCAAAGCGCGCGGCTCGGTAGCAATTTTCACTTCACAAGTGGGCGGCATGCTCGTCCAATTGCAGGCGCCCCCTTTTCTCTGGATCATAGACCTGATCGGAACGGGCCTCGCGACGGTGGCGCTGCGTCTGCCGGAAGGCCGGACGATCACGGCGCGGCAATTGCAGATCCCCGCCGTCAGCCCGGATGTCGCCGGCGAAGACACCGCCAACACCGTGCAGGAAATACTCGGTGCCCAATTTCGGCCGGTTCCCGTCAGTCCCGGGCTGATGGTCTATCTCGACCAGGTCAAGCGGTCCCGGCTGATTGCCCGCTGGAACGAGGTTCTGCGGCTCCACTAGTCCCAACGATCAACCCAGTGAAATCTATTTCGTTGGCCTCGATCAATATGGGGTCGCTCAAACGTGTCTGCGACCATGGACGGTCGTGTGTCAGCACAACCCGGTTACTCCAGACCTGGAATGTCGCCGATCCGTTCCGCGAGATAGTCCACAAGCAACCGCACCCGGGCAATGCCTGCACGCTCCGGCACGATCAGCATGCTCAAGGGCACGGCTGGCAGAAAATGGTCCGGAAGGATGCGTATCAACCGGCCATCAGCGAGCAGATCGTCGACCAACCAACGGTGCGCGGGGGCGATGCCGCGGCCGGCGACGAGCGCCTCGCGCGCCGCCAATCCATGGTCGACGCGTAGACGCCCGTGAAAGGGCACCATATGCCGTTCCCCGGCGTTCCCGTGAAGTTCCAGCATGTCGCTGCCCGCCACATTCGACATGCGAATGCCCTCGTGGTCCGATAGATCCCGGGGAACGACCGGTGTCCCTCGCTTGGCGAGATAATCCGGCGCGGCGACCAGCAGACGCTGGCTTTGGCCCAGTGCCCGCAATTTCAGCGAACTGTCGTTGAGCGGCCCCAGGCGGAGCGCGATGTCGATGCCCTCCCGCACAAGATCGATGCGCTCGTCCGTCAGGCTGAGATCAACACCGATATCCGGGTATTTTTCCTGAAAGGCAAAGATCAGTCGCGTGGCGTGCAGAACGCCGAAAGCCGCGGTGCAGGAGACCCGGATCGTGCCGGCCGAGGCACCACGGGTGCCTAGTGCCTCGTCGCCGGCCTGCTCCACGAGGCGCAGGATCTGGACGCTGTTGGCATAGTACCGGCTGCCCTCGTCGGTCACCGTCACGCGCCGGGTCGTGCGACTGATGAGAGGCACGCCCAGCGCCTCCTCCAGTTCGTGCAAATGCCGCGTGACCGTCGACTGCCCGAGCCCGAGTTCACGCGCAACGGCTGACAGGCTGCCACGCTCGGCAACGCGCACGAATGTCCGCATGCGTTCGAGCGTGATGTTGGACTTATCCATTTTTCGGCACAATCATATGCATTCCCAAGTTATAGTGAAACACTTGGGTGTCGTCTACATCAAGGGTCGGTTTCTCAACACAGGAATGCTGACCATGAAAGTTTTGCTTGTTTTCGCCCATCCAGAACCGCGTTCGCTCAACGGCGCGCTCCGCGACGTCGCCATCCGCGAACTCGAGGCTCAGGGCCACGAAGTCCGTGTATCTGACCTCTATGCCGAAAAATGGAAATCCGAGGTCGATCGGAGCGACTTCCCTTCGATTTCAGCCGACACGCAGTTCAAGCCGAGCCGCGCCTCAAAAGCCGCCTTCACGACCGATACCCTCACGCAGGATGTGACGGCGGAACACGAGAAGCTCTTATGGGCGGATACACTCATCCTGCAGTTTCCGCTCTGGTGGTACACAATGCCAGCCATCCTGAAAGGCTGGGTGGATCGGGTCTATGCCTACGGATTTGCCTATGGCGTCGGCGAACACAACGACACCTATTGGGGCGACCGGTTTGGCGAGGGCACGCTCAAGGGCAAGCGAGCGATGCTGATCGTCACCACCGGCGGCTGGCAGGAACACTACTCGGCCCGCGGGGTCAACGGACCGATCGAAGACCTCTTGTTTCCCATCAACCACGGGATCCTTTACTACCCGGGATATGATGTGCTTCCTCCCTTCGTTGCCTACAGGGTCGATCGTATCGATCAAGCTGGCTTCGCAGATGTTGCGGAACGTCTGCGCGAGCGGATGCGGACGCTTGCCACAACCCCGCCTATTCCCTACCGGCAACAAAACGGTGGTGACTATCTGATCCCGAGCCTTCAGCTCCGTCCAGACCTCGTCAATCCGGGTGACCGCGGCTTCGCCCTCCACGTCAATCGGCAAGGAGCAGCCGAGTAGCGTTTCAGATGAAATTTGCAGAAGCGGCTCCACCAGCACTTGCGCATCATCGCCATCCGTTTCCGGGTCTGATCGGAAAACGGATGGCGGACGGAACTCCGACCTCAACCTTGTGGTGGCGCCGAACGACCACACGCCGCGTTGCATTCCGGCGATGGTGCCGGGGTCAGGACGTTGGCTGCTACTCAGGACAAGGTATTGGTGAGTTGTCTACGGCCTGGGATCGTCGCGGCTGGCGATCTCAGGCAACATCTGTCCTGGAAAAATTAGCGGCCGACGAAGCGACCATAGTTGCGTGCCGCCTCAATCGCTGCGCGGTGCAGGGATCCGCTGATAGGCATCTTGCCCATCGATTGCTTCAAGGAATTGCGCAACACTCTCCTGCGCCAGTTCGATGATATCCGGTGGCGTTGGAGCCTGGTTGCCGTTGTGCGAGATGGCAATGATCCGTGCCAGGCTGATCACCGCTTCGAACACAGCAAGTGACGAATAGAAGATTGGCGTCTTTGACATCTCGATTTTGGCGAGATGATACCCGACATCAGCCAACACCGCCACGATCACAGAGGCGTCCAGAAACATCAGAGTTCCCACATCTCATCGGTGAAGCGCTTCATGTCAAAGTTGCGCTTGTTCGACCCCATCCGCGCTCTGAACCTGGCTTGAATTTTCGCGACGCGCTCGCGTAACGGCACTTCTTCCCGGAGGCGCTCGAGTTCGTGCTGCAAGGCGCGCCGAACGGCCTCTGTCTTATTAGGAGCCTTGGACAGCTTCTGGAGCTCGGAAGCGAGATCGTCGACTGTATCGTCACGAATATAGAGCGCCATGGCTTTCTCCTGAATATGCAACAAGGAATATTCGAATATTCTATTCCGAATATTCATGTGACCCAATACAGAACACTAAGCTTACAGTGCGCCATAACACGAAGAGAATTGGCCTTCTCGCCCCACATCTTCCTAGTTGGCAAATGGCCCGCGAACGTTCGCGATTCGCGCGACAACCGGAAACGGTAGGGGCGCCTGCCCCATGGCGAGCCCTTTCGCGCCGCAAGCGGCAAGCAACACCTAAGATTCCGTAAACACTACGCTTCTTTTTCGCAATGAGGACTTGATGTCAGCTTAATGTCAGCTTTCTATGATGGCTTAGCAGTCGCTGGCGCCCCGTGGAGGCGGGCCCGCCGGTTGCGCACTGGGAGGAAGTCACCAATCCGGTCAGCGACAAGGGTCCTTTGGGCACCGTCGCGTCTTCCCGTTCGCACGCAGAAACAACGTGCGCGTGGAAAATCGCGCCTCATGGAGGACTGACCTTGAAACACTTTTTCCTGGCATCCATTCTCGCCGGCGCAATGGCGCTGCCGGCCTATGCGGCTGACTACACCATCATCGCTCCGGCAAATCCGGGCGGCGGCTGGGACCAGACGGCTCGCTCGCTCCAGACCGTAATGCAGCAGGAAGGCATTTCCGGCAACGTTCAGGTTCAAAACGTACCGGGCGCCGGCGGCACCATCGGCCTCGCCCAGTTCGCAAGCCAGCAGAAGGGCAACCCGAACGCCCTGATCGTCGGCGGTTACGTCATGGTCGGCGCAATCCTGACCAACAAGTCGCCGGTTACCCTCAAGGATGTCACTCCGATCGCACGCCTCACTGGCGAATATGAAGCGATCGTCGTTCCGGCCGCTTCCGAAATCAAGACGATGGCTGACCTCGTCGAAGCCCTCAAGAAGGATCCGGGCGCCGTTTCCTGGGCTGGCGGCTCTGCCGGCGGTACCGACCACATCGCCGTTGGCCTGATTGCCAAGGCAGCCGGTGTCGACCCGACCAAGATCAACTACATCGCCTATTCCGGCGGCGGCGAAGCCCTTGCAGCCATCCTCGGCAGCCAGGTTACGGCCGGCATCTCCGGCTACGGCGAGTTCGAAGCCCAGGTCAAGGCCGGCACGCTGCGCCTGATCGCAGTATCGAGCGGCGAGCGCCTCCCCGGCATCGACGCGCCGACGCTGAAGGAATCCGGCCTCGACGTCGTCGTTGAAAACTGGCGCATGGTTGCAGCAGCACCTGGTCTCACCGACGAGCAGAAGGCAGCCGTTTCGGCCGACGTCGAAAAGCTCGCCAAGTCGGCCGGCTGGCAGGAAGTCCTGAAGACCAAGGGTTGGCAGGATAGCTACCTCGCAGGCGACGCCTTCGCCGCCCAGCTCGACAAGGACGTTTCGGCCACCGAAGGCGTCCTCAAGGACATTGGACTGGTGAAATGACCAAGGGGCTCAACCCTTCGACCACAACGCGTCGCCCGGATCGGGCGGCGCTCTTCATCGCGGCCGTGCTGGCCGCCATCGCTGGCCTCATTTTCTGGGACGTGTCGCGCCTGGCAGGCGCTGCCGGTTACTCCCAGGTCGGACCGACGACGGTCCCCTATGCGATCGCCTGCTGTCTTGCGGCCCTCGCCGTCTGGACCATCTTTGCCGCATTCCGAAACGATTTCCCCGAGCGCGAGCATCAGGAAATCTCACCGGTCATCTGGATCGTCGCCGGGCTTGCAGCGCAGATGCTGCTCTTGAACGTCGCAGGCTTTTCGATCGCCACCGGCATTCTCTTTGCGCTCACCGCGCGCGGCTTTGGCAAGCGCAAGCTCTGGTTCTCCCTGCCAGTTGGTATTGCGCTCTGTTTTGCCGTCTGGGTGATTTTCGCCAAGCTCCTGCAGTTGTCGCTGCCCGCAGGGCCGCTTGAACATCTGTTCTTCTAAGAGGGCCGTAGACCATGGCTACTTTTGAATTCCTGTTGCAGGGACTGTGGGTTGCTGCCCAGCCAATGAACCTGCTTTACGCGCTGATCGGCGTGACGCTCGGAACCGCCGTCGGCGTTCTTCCCGGCATCGGCCCGGCCCTGACCGTCGCGCTTCTGCTGCCTGTCACCTACCAGCTCGATCCGGCCGGCTCGCTGATCATGTTCGCCGGTATCTATTACGGCGGCATGTATGGCGGCTCGACCACCTCGATCCTCCTCAACACACCGGGCGAAAGCGCCTCGATCGTCACCGCGCTCGAAGGCAACAAGATGGCGCGGGCCGGAAGGGGCGGACCCGCCCTTGCGACTGCCGCCATCGGCTCGTTCGTTGCCGGCCTGATCGCGACGCTCGGCCTTGCCTTCATCGCGCCCTATATCGTCAAGCTCGCCCTGGTCTTCGGTCCGCGCGAATATTTCGCGCTGATGGTTCTTGCCTTCGTGACCGTTTCATCTGCGTTCGGCGATTCCACGCTTCGTGGCTTGACGGCGCTTTTTGTCGGCTTGGCGCTTTCGGTCGTCGGCATCGACCAGTTGACGGGCCAGGCGCGCCTTTCGTTCGGTGTTCCCGAGTTGCTTGACGGTATCGAGGTCACGACGCTTGCAGTGGCGATGTTCGCCATCGGCGAGACACTGTTTATTGCCGCACAAGGCGAGAAGGGGCCGGATAAGGTCGAGGCGGTGCGCGGTTCGATCTGGATGAGCAAGGCCGACTGGGCGCGCTCGTGGAAGCCCTGGCTTCGCGGTACGTTCATTGGCTTCCCGATCGGCGCGATGCCTGCCGGCGGCGCCGAGATCGGCACCTTCCTATCCTATGCGGCGGAAAAGCGTCTGGCGAAACATCCCGAAGAGTTCGGCAACGGCGCCATCGAAGGAGTCGCGGGTCCGGAAGCCGCCAACAATGCATCGGCAGCCGGCACGCTCGTTCCGCTTCTGACCCTCGGCCTGCCGACGACGGCGACCGCCGCGATCATGCTCGCCGGTTTCCAGCAGTACGGCCTGCAGCCCGGTCCGCTGTTGTTTGCCACCAACCCACAGCTCGTCTGGGGTCTGATCGCCAGCCTCTTGATTGCCAACTTCATGCTGCTGGTCCTGAACCTGCCGCTGATCGGCCTTTGGGTTAAGCTGCTGACCATCCCGAAGCCATGGCTTTATGCCGGCATTCTCTTGTTTGCGACGCTCGGTACCATCGGCGCCAACCCGTCGGTCTACGAACTGGGTATGCTGCTCGCCTTCGGCCTGCTCGGCTATGCCATGCGTGTGTTCGGCTATCCGATCGCGCCTGTCGTCGTCGGCCTGATCCTTGGGCCGCTCGCCGAGCAGCAGCTCCGCCGGGCGCTGGCAATCAGCCAGGGAGACGTCAGCGTGCTCTTCACCTCGCCGATCGCCGCCGTTCTGCTGGTCATTGCCGCTGCCGCACTGATCATCCCGCTGATCCTCAGGGCTCGCGGACGCGGCGAAGTGCTGGCGCAGCTTGCAGCCAACGAAGACTAAAAGCACTGCAGCGCCGCGCGCCAGTTCAGGCGCGCGGCGCTGGAACATTTTTATCTGCTGCGTAACTTGTCCCTAACTCGGTTCCGATTTAGGGAATTGTGCGGTGCCTCCCAAGGCTCAATCAGCAGGCTCGGTCGATCGATAATCGACCGGGCCTGCTTTCGTTGCATGGCTGGAGTGTCCAATTGTGCATTGCAAAAAGACCGTGCAAACCCCATCTTTTGCTCATCAGAGAGAAAACGAAAGCGAGCAAAGTGATGGCTACCACAACTTACCGCACCGGTTTCATCGGCCGCGCATTCGCAGTTCTCGGCGCCGCTAGCGCTGCTGCCGCTGCTGTCGAAGGCCACCGCCGCCCGAAGGCGAGCGACCTGCGCACGCTCGGCATCGATCCGGCTAATTTTCCGGACGCACGCCGCAGCTAACAGAGATTTCCAGCGCGCGTTGCGACGGGGCGCCTTATCCTCCCAAGGATGAAACGGCTCGGGATCGAGAGACGACCGGGCCGTTCAATTTAAGTACTAGGCCGCGTTAAAGTACTACGTCGCGCCGTCCCTTACCCGTCATTTTCCCTGCCTGATGAGCGGCCTCGCGATGTGGAGCCTTTCGCCTGCCAGCCAATGCGGTGTGGCGCCCCTGGTTCGCCCGAGATATCGGTAGGCCCGAAGTGGTCGGGCACTACGACGTAGCGGAATGAGCGTACAGAGCTAGGTGGCGCGGCAAGGGGTCTTAATATCCCGGCCAATGGCCGAGGACCGGAACCGTCTAGCCATCGCGAGCTGCTCTGGCAGTAGCAAAACCAGTAAGCTTGAGATGCGCCGTCTCAAATGAGTTCAGTTTTCGTCGAGATCTCAGACTGACAAACTTCGCTCCGGCTGCTTTATTCGGCCCAGCGATCTTCAGTGTTCCAGACCTTCCTCGGTCTGATTTTGTCTGGAGGTCAGAAATGAACATCAAGAGCCTTCTTCTCGGCTCCGCTGCAGCTCTCGCAGCAGTATCCGGCGCACAGGCAGCCGACGCAATCGTCGCAGCCGAGCCGGAGCCCATGGAATACGTTCGCGTTTGCGACGCTTTCGGCACTGGCTACTTCTACATCCCGGGCACCGAAACCTGCCTGAAGCTCAGCGGCTTCATCCGCGTTCAGGGCTCGTTCGGTCGTGACGCTGCTGACAGCCGTTACAATGAGGAAGACTTCGGTGGTCAGTCCACGTCGGACTGGGATGTCTTCTCGCGCGCTTACGTCGCATGGGATGCCAAGAGCGACACCGAGTACGGCACGCTCACTGGCTTCTTCGCTGCTGAATTCAATGCCGACAACGACACCGACTCTGGCGATAGCGACTTCATCGACGTCGATGAAGCCTACATCCAGCTCGGTGGCCTGAAGGCCGGTTTCTTCTACAACTGGTGGGATAAGGGCATCAACGGCGAAACCGACACGCTCGGCAACGTCACCGAGTTCAACTCGATTGCCTACCTCTATGACGGCGGCACCTTCCAGGCCGGTATCTCGATCGACGAGCTCGAAGGCTGGTCCACCAAGGCAAACGGCGTTGGCATCTCCGGTATCGTTTCGGCTTCGCTCGGCGGCGTTTCCTTCGACTTGCTCGGCGGCTACGACACCGAGTTCGAAGAAGGCGCGGTCCGCGGCTTGCTCTCGGCCGACCTCGGTCCGGGCGTCTTCCAGCTCGCTGGTATCTGGGCTTCGAACCCGAACGCTTACTGGGCTCAGTCTGAGTGGAGCGTTGCTGCTTCGTACCGCTTCAACGCAACCGACAAGCTGGCGATCACTCCTGGCGCTCAGTACTTCGGTAGCCTGCAGGATTCGCTCACCAGCTTCGGCGGCGACGATGCATGGCGCGCTGGTGTAACGGTTGACTACAAGATCACCGAAGGCCTCGCTACCCGCGTATCGGTTCAGTACGAAGATGAAGACAACGGCGACGACCAGGTATTCGGCTTCGTCCGCCTGCAGCGCGACTTCTAATCTGACTTAGTCAGGTTTGATATCAGGCCCGCAACTCACATTCGAGTTGCGGGCTGTTGCTGTTTAGCAACGTTTGCATCTCGTCTCGGCACAGGACGATGTCCAGACACCAAGCGCCGGCTTGAAAGCCGTCGGTTTATCGGTCTCACTCCGGCGTCAGTCGGCAAGGGGATCGGCGAGTTGGGGAAGGATGCTGAAAAACAAGCGGGCGACTTCGACTTCCCGAACCTAAGTAGCGGGTACGAAGTCCACTACAGTTTTAGCCCGCGGGGTCCGAGCGGGGTGGTTAAGGACACCACGCTCGCCGAACTGCTTCAGCGTTATGCCGACATTCTGTGGGAGGAAGGCAACCACAAATATAATGTGAAAGCCTTCATCGGAGAACTCGACGAGATATTGCTCGCTGCTCGCTTCTCTACTTTCTCACAAGACATGCTCGACAACCTGATCGGCGCTTTACGCAAACGTCGCAACAGCAACGCAACCATCAACCGGAAGATGGCGGCGCTAAGCAAGTTGCTGCGGAAAGCGTACAAAATGGGCGACATCTATAGTTTGCCGGAGTTCAAGCGCCAGAAAGAAAGAGCGGGCCGCCTCCGCTTTCTCGAACCGGACGAAGAAGAAGCGCTGTTTCGCGAAATCGGAAACCGCTCAGACCTCTATTTAAAACTATCCATATTCCTCGTCGATACCGGCGCACGTCTCGGCGAGACCATCGCTCTGAAATGGAATGACGTTCACCAGGGGCGGGTGACGTTTTGGGTAACCAAATCTGGCCGCAGCCGAACTGTACCCCTAACCGCCAGAGCCAAGCAGGCTCTTAATGCCCTAGTGGATCGATCTCCCGGTCCATTCGCGTCCATTGACCAGCAAAAGTATCGCGCCGTTTGGAATGACGCAAAGACAGCAGCCGGAATGGGGGACGAGGCCGATATCGTACCGCACGTCTTGCGCCATACTTGCGCGTCACGCTTGGTGAGAGGCGGTATCGATCTCAGACGCGTTCAGATGTGGCTGGGCCACCAGACCCTCGAGATGACGATGCGTTATGCTCACCTGGCATCCCACGATCTGGACATGTGTGTACCCGTCCTTGAACGCCATATTACATGAGCGAGTTCGCCCGGCCGTCCTAGTCTGGGGTTGACGATAACAGTCAGAACAGTCCTGATTCTGACCTAAAGTCTAGATTTCTAACCACCGGGTTCGGGCTCGTGGAGACCAAATTGCTGCATTTGCCCCGCCCTCTGCAACCCCGGCCAGCGCCGGGCGGGGCAAATGCTCCCAATGTTCACGACATACCCACCCGATGGCACAACAATCCAAATCCCGCGTAACGGCTCAGCGGCGGTCTCCCTTCAATCGCTGAGCGCTCGGCACGGCGGAGACTTTCGGCGTCGACTGTAAACTAGTCAGTGCGTTTTTTGCCAGACAGTAGGAAGTCCCTGATGCGCTGCCTCAGGATGCGACCCCACGGCACCTCGGCATCGATTGCCCGGTATCCCGCCTGCGTCAGCGAAAAGCGGACGCTACCGTCGATCTCGCGTCTTGTGATGTATTGCATATTCAAGGCGCGAAAGACGGCGGCATGAAGCTCTTGCGGCCAATCGATATAATCGGCCGGCACCCGATGGGCGCCCGCCCGGTAAACCTCTTCCAAGACCCGCTTCAGATCACCTGAAATCATCACCGTTTATCCAGGGAACATGGCCTTTTAGCAATGCCGACCCGGCCCTTCCATGCAAAAAGGCCCCGGTGCGCCTGCACCGGGGCCTTTTTAAGAGCGCCTATGGTCGAGGCGTTTATGCCTCGACGCGAGCATGGCCGTGGCTGGTTTTACCACCCAACTCTGCCTCACGCTCCCGCTTGTTGTAGCGGATCGAGGACCAGAGCGAGATACCGATCAGGGCAGCGCCGCCGAGGCCGGTGATCACCTCAGGGATGTGCACCAGCGTCTGGAAGTACATGACCACCGAGAGGATCAGGATCGCGTAGAATGCGCCATGTTCCAGATAGCGGTACTCGTTGAGCGTGCCCCTCTCCACCAGCATGATCGTCATCGAGCGCACATACATCGCGCCGATGCCAAGGCCGATGGCGATGACGAAGAGGTTCTGCGTCAAGGCGAAGGCGCCGATAACGCCGTCGAACGAGAAGCTCGCATCAAGCACTTCGAGGTAAAGGAAGGCACCGAAGCCACCCTTTGCCGCTGCACTCATCGTCTGCTGCGACGCGTCGAGCAGGCCGCCGACGACCTCGACGACGAGGAAGGTCAAGAGGCCGTAGATACCCGAATAAACGAAGGTATGCGCCTCTGTCGGATCGAGCAGGGTCGAGAAGCCAAGGATCAGCGCCAGCACGAAGGCAATTTCGATGCCCTTGATCGTGGCGAAACGCGCCATCTTGCTTTCGAGCCAGGCGATCCAATGCACATCCTTCTCATGATCGAAGAAGTAGGTGAGGCCCACCATCATCAGGAAAGTGCCGCCGAAAGCTGCGATCGGCAAATGCGCATCATTCATGATGCGGGCATATTCTTCGGGCTTGCTTGCCGCCAGAACGATCGCATCGATCGGACCGATGCCCGCCGCGATGACGACGATGAGCAGCGGAAAGACGATACGCATGCCGAAAACGGCGATGATGATACCCCAGGTCAGGAAGCGGTGCTGCCATTCCGGGGTCATGTCCTTCAGCTTGTTGGCATTGACGATCGCGTTGTCGAAGGACAGCGAAATTTCGAGAACGGCCAACACGGTGCAGATGAAGAAGACCGCGGCCATGCCGCCGATCGTGCCGGTCGACTGCCAGCCGAGCCAGGCGCCCAGCACCAGGCCGATCGCGGTGACGATGAATGCCCACTTGAAATAGCCAATGGTGGTCGTGTGCGTTTGAGGCTGCGTCATTGACGGACCTCCTTCGCGCGCACGACACCCGGCTCTGAGAAGAAATGGGGTTTGGAAACGAAAACACGCACGGCCGAAATGGCACATGCGTTAGGCATGAGATCAGTTTTCATGGTAGCTAATCCGCCGGCTAATTTGCTGGCGGTACCGACATCACGAGAGCGCCGTAAAAACTCTCGCCAGAGGGGCCCGGCACCAGTGTTCATCCCGCGGTCCGATGTCTGGACGGCAGGATCACCCCTTAAGTAGCAGCGCCGCGCGTTACGTCAAGAGGCAACGCCATCTCTCACAGAGTGAACTGGTGTTCCAGGATTGAAATTCTCCCAAGCAGATTGACCGGCGGTCCCGGCCGGATTCATTCGTAAAACTTATCGTCCCATTCGAACAGCACGATGGATCGGCGTGCCGGAATGTGTCAAAGCCACGCGAACACGTTTGAAAGCCGCTCCCATGACCATACTGACTGCCTCCGCAACCGCGCCGAACGCCGCTCGGACCGGTGTCATCATCATGCTTCTCGGCATGTTGATGTTCTCGCTCAACGACGTCATGGGCAAATGGCTGGTGGCGACCTATTCCGTCAGCCAGTTGATGGTCATTCGCAGCATTGCAGCCCTGCTCGTGCTTTCGCCGTTCATCCTGAAACGCGGGCTGCGTTCGATGTTGAAGGTCGAGCGCCCGTGGCTCCAGGCGCTGCGTTCGCTGCTTTTTGCCGTAGACGCGTCTGCCTTCTATTTCGCCGTCGCCTACATGCCGCTCGCCGACACAATGACCTACTGGTTGGCGGCGCCAATCTATGTTGCCGCGGCCTCGCCGTTCCTGCTCGGCGAGAAGGTCGGCTGGAGGCGATGGACAGCGATCCTCGTCGGCTTTGCCGGCGTCGTAATCGCGCTCGAACCGTCTAAAGACACCTTCAGTCTGCCGGCGCTGATCGCCCTTGTCGGCAGCGCCGCCTTCGCCTTCGCGCTGATGCTCGGCCGAACGCTGCGCACGACCCCGGATACGACACTGGTCTTCTGGCAGGTGATCGGCGCTCTGGTCTTTTCGCTGGTCGGCGTTGCCGCCAACCCGGCCGGTTGGGCGCCCGTCGATGGCGAGGCGATCCTTCAGCTCGGCATGCTGGGCATCGTGGCGATGCTCGCGCACATTCTGGTCAACCGTGCGCTGAAACTCGCGGATGCGGCGACGGTGGTGCCACTGCAATACACGCTGCTGCTTTGGGCCGTCGTCTTCGGCTGGTGGTTCTTCGGCGACACGCCACGTCCGACCGTCATCATCGGCGCCGGGCTGATCGTCGCCTCAGGCCTCTTCATCTTCTTCCGCGAACAGCAGTTGAAGAAGCGGGGCCGAACAATCTAGCCGTTAGCATGCGATTGGAGAGGAAGGGTGTTCCATCCTTCTCCGTCCTCTGATACCTCGCACGCGTCTCAAAGCTGAAGGAGGCTCACTTGGCCAAAGCAATCCATTCGATGATCCGGGTGCTCGACGAGCAGAGGTCCCTGGATTTTTACAGAGTGGCATTCGGGCTTTCCGTAGCCGAGCGGCTCGATTTCGAAACCTTCACGCTTGTTTATCTCAGCAATGAAGAGAGCGAGTTCGAGCTCGAGCTGACAATCAACAAGGATCGAACCGAGCCCTATGCGCTCGGCGATGGCTACGGTCACCTCGCTTTATCGGTGAGCGATCTCGACAGCGAGCACAAGCGATTGACCGATGCGGGGCTTGGTCCGAACAAGATCGTCGAGTTCAATCGAGACGGCGCACTTCTGGCGCGGTTCTTCTTCATCATCGATCCGGATGGCTACAAGATCGAGGTCCTGCAGCGCCACGGTCGGTACAAGTGATCGTCCGATGGCGGTCATGATCAATCGAAACAATACCGATTATCGCGCCTATCTATTTCGCTTATAGGCGGACCGGACTTAGTGTTCTCCCGGAAGCATCAAGAATGATGCGCTAACAAGGGGAACACGGATGAAGAAACAGATTGCAGCAATGATGCTGGCTGTCATGGCGACGGCAACGGCGGCGACAGCCGCTGACAAGATCAAGATCGGCACCGAAGGCGCCTATCCGCCCTTCAACTTCGTCGATTCCGCCGGCAAGATCGGTGGCTTCGATGTCGATATCGGGCTGGCGCTTTGCGAGCGCATGAAGGCCGACTGCGAGGTTGTCGCGCAGGATTGGGACGGCATTATCCCCGGTCTACTAGCCAAGAAATACGACCTCATCATCGCGTCGATGTTCATCACCGAGGAACGCAAGAAGCAGGTCGCCTTCACCAATCCCTACTATCTTGCGGCCATGACGCATGTGGCGCCGAAGGGCGCTGGCATCACCACGTTTACCAATGAGGCCCTCAAGGGCAAGGTGATCGGCGCCCAGTCGGGCACCACGCAGGCCGATTTTATCGCCGCCACCTATCCGGACGCCGAGATAAAGCTCTATCCGACCCAGGATGAAGCCAATCTCGACATGGTCAACGGCCGCCTTGATCTGCAGGTCGGTGACATGCTGCCGCTCCTGGATTGGGTGACGAAGAACGACGACGGCAAGGCTTGCTGCGAAATCATCGGCGAACCGATCACCGACAAGAAGTTCGTCGGCGACGGCGTTGGCATAGCCGTGCGCCAGGACGACAACGACCTGCGCGAGAAGCTCAACAAGGCGCTCGACGAAATCCGCGCCGACGGCACCTACAAGAAGATCAACGACAAGTACTTCGCCATCGATGTCTATACGATGAAGTAGGCCAAACGTGATTTCACCGGCCGCCGCCAAGGCGGTCGGTGCTAGCTGCGCAAAAGCGAGCCGTGGTTTTGCGACAACGAATGCGCAAAAGCAAGAGCTTAACGCACTGTAAGCAATTCTGAAATATCGCGACGGGCTTTAGGCTTCGGGACACCAGACCAACAGGCAAAACTCGTCGTCATCCTGCTGCGCGGCCTCGACGAAGCCGCATCGTTGGAAACAGGCTAGGCTTGCCGCATTGTCGATCTCGATGTGGGCATGAAGCTCGGCGAAAGCGCGCGCTGGTCCACTCAAGAACGCAAGCAGGCTGCCTTTACCGTAGCCCTTCCCTCTTAAATCCGGCCGCACGGCCAACTCGATGTGGCCGACGCCATCCTCATCGCGGTCCACCTGGATTTCGGCTAGCATTGCCCCTCCAGGCTCGGCCGCAACCCAGCACTGCGCGTTGTCGCTCTCTTTTACATGCGCGAACCAGTCATCGGTCGGTAGGAGAGGAAACGGCTGATCTCAGCGTCCGCGAACCAGGAGCGATAGGTTCCGAGGTCCGCACGCGCGAACCGCTGAAAGATGATCTCCGGCGCCGGTTCATCTGGCATTCTGCTGCTGCTCCTTTTTCCGGTTTGATACCGGCCGAGCGCCTGCTGGAGCGCGGCCGGCCCTGTCGTCACTCGGCCGTAGCGTGCAGCTGGCGTTCGACGATGGCGAGGAAATCCGGATCCGCGCGAGCGCTTCCAAGGCCCAATAGCCCTCGAGCCACTCGGCTTCGCCATCCCAACCGCCGTCGACCAGTTGGCGTCGATGCGCCGACACCGTCAATACCCGAGAAGTTTTCGTGAGATGTCCCGTCAAATCATTTGGCAGAACGCCCTCATGCGATATCAATGCTGTCTGCCGACTCCAACACGAAATGCCGCGAAAGCCACGATGCCGAACCAAGTTCTCGACGACCTTGCCGCCTTGCTCAGCAGGCCAGTGGACGACCTTCTCCACTTAATCCCACAATTGGGAGACGACGCCTCCCGCGCTCTGCTCGAACAATTGCTGCCACTCATGGCGACGCCGTCAAAACCACCAGGTCCATCCGGTGTGGATGTCTTCAGCAGCGACGACGCGCGACTTCGCGCGCAGATTCTGAATTACCACGCGACGGAACTGATGACGGATCGCGAACGCGCGCAGTTTCTCGGATTGCCCAATGGTTGCAGGATCCGCGAACGTGCGAAAATCTTGGCCCCTGAAAAATTCGAATGCGGGCAAAATGTCTGGATCGGGGAAGGCGCCGTACTCGATGCCCAAGGCGGTCTGGAGATAGGAGACAATACCCAAATCGGGCTTGGCGTCATGGTCTGGAGCCATACCAGTCATCGACAGGCCACCAGCGGTGAAACGGGATCATCCCGCGACAAGATTGCCTATCGGCGTACGAGCATCGGCAGCAACTGCTTCATAGCGGGGCCCTCCGTCATAGCACCGGGCGTAACGATAGGAGACAGGGTGATTATTTCCCCCCTCACCTTCGTTGACCGAGATGTCGCCGATGATGAAGTTCTGAGTGGCCCGCGGTCTCTAAAAAAACTGGAAGAACGCGTCGCTGCGTTGGAGGCACAGCTGGCAAGCCAAAAGAGCTAAGCGCCCGATAGGCTATTGCCCGCTCCAAGTGTAGGCGCTGGTCCTGCCCCTCTGCGCGAATACAGCACGTCCAAAACTGCGCTCGGATGATGCGCATTGGCACGTTGCAGCCTTGCCCGCCAGCATGGCAAGCCATCACATCGGCCCTACCCACGTCAGGCCCAAGCAAGCTTTCCTCGCAATATGAACCTACGCGGTTGCTTGAGAGGAATCAGCATGATCAGGGTCGCACTTTGCGGGATGGGGTATTGGGGGCGGAATCTTTTTCGGGTGCTATCGAGCAACCCTGGCATTGAACTCGCCGCCGTCGTCGATCCGAAACCGGAACTCGCAGACAAGCTTCGCCAATCGCACCCGCAGATCGTCGTTCACGCCGATGCCAGCGCCGTCATGGCCGATCCGACGATCGATGCCGTCGTTATCGCGACGCCGGTGTCGTCGCATTACGACCTGGCGCGTGCGGCTCTTGATGCCCGCAAGCATGTCATGGTCGAAAAGCCGATGTGCGCGTCCAGCGCCGAGGCGAGCGACCTTGTCGCACGCGCCGAGGCCTACGGGCTGACCCTAATGGTCGACCACACCTTCCTCTTCCATCCTGCGGTCCTTAAACTGGCGGACCTCGTGCACTCAGGCGCGCTCGGCCACGTTTCCTATTTCGATTCCCAGCGCATCAATCTCGGGCTCTTCCAGCCCGATGTGAACGTCCTCTGGGACCTTGCCCCGCACGATCTGTCGATCCTCGATTTCCTCTTCGGCATCGAGCCGGTTGACGTGGAGGCAACAGGTTACTGCCACGTCAATCAGGGTTCACCTGACATCAGCTACCTGACGCTGCACTATCCCAATTCGATGGTTGCCCATCTCAATCTGAGCTGGATGTCGCCGGTAAAGCTTCGCCGCGTGGCGATCGGTGGCAGCGAGCAGATGGTCGTCTGGGACGATCTCAACCGCGACGAGCCGCTGAAGATCTACGATTCCGGCATCACGTTCCATTCGAAGCAGGAACGGGATCTCATCCTGCCGAACTACCGGATTGGATCGGTGTCTTCGCCGCGGCTAGCCACATCCGAGCCGCTCGTCGATGTCATCGAACACTTCCGGCAATCCATCACCAAACAGGTCACCTGCAAGACAGACGGGCGCCTTGGCCTGCGCGTCGTGCGCACCCTGGAGCGCGCGCAAGCCGCACTTGACCTTAGCCTTCGGCGCGTCCGTGGGTTCATGCCCGTCTCAATCAACGCTGTAGCCGCGGAATAAACCAATGCAGAAGACATCATCGTCCGAGACCGTCAACGCGCTCAAAGGCAAGCGCATCCTGGTAACGGGAGGAGCCGGCTTTGTCGGCTCGCACATCGTCGATCAGCTGATGCAGCAAGACGTCGCAAAGGTTGTCGTCATCGACAACATGGTGCGCGGCAGGCTCGCCAATTTGGCAGCGGTCGCCCACCCCGATCGCCTCGAAGTCATCAACGCGGATATCCGCGATCGTGACCTGCTCGACGGCTTGATCGGCAACAGCGACGTCGTCTTCCATCAGGCAGCACTTCGCATCACCCATTGTGCAGCCGAGCCACGTCATGCTTTCGAAGTGATGGGGCAATCGACATTCGATCTGATCGAGTCCTGCGTGAAGCACCGTGTCGAAAAGCTCATCGCCGCCTCTTCGGCCTCGATCTACGGGCTTGCCCCGGAGTTCCCGACAACCGAAGCGGCAGCGCCCTATGCTGACCGGACGCTCTATGGTGGACTTAAGCTTCTCAACGAAAGCCTGCTTCGTTCGTTCAACGACATGTTCGGCCTCAACTACTGCGCCCTGCGCTACTTCAACGTCTACGGCACGCGCATGGATATCCACGGCCGCTACACCGAAGTGCTTATTCGCTGGATGGAGCGCATCGCCGCCGGACAGGCACCGATCATCTTCGGCGACGGCCTGCAGACGATGGACTTCATCGATGTCCGAGACGTCGCACGGGCCAATATCGCAGCGGCGCTCTCCCCGGCATCCGACCAGGTCTATAACGTTGCCTCGGGCGAAGAAGTGTCGCTCAAGCAACTCGCCGATGCGCTGCTGAAGACGATGGGACGGCCAGACCTGTCGATCGAATATATGCCGGCTCGAAGCGTCAATCCGGTCGAGCGACGCCTTGCCGACCCGAGCAAGGCAAAGGAGCAGCTCAGCTTCGAAGCGACGATCAGCCTCGAGCAGGGACTTTCCGACCTTGTCGAGTGGTGGCAGCAGGAACGCGCACTCTCGATGGAGGCAGCGCAATGATCCCACTGATGCGTCCTCTTGTCGGCCAGGCTGAGGCTGACGCTGTTGCCGCGGTCATTGCCTCCGGATGGCTGACTCAGGGCCCGCAGGTTCTTGCTTTCGAAAACGAGTTTGCAGCCATGACAGGCGCTGCACATGCTTGTGCGGTGTCGAACTGCACGACTGCCCTGCATCTGGCGCTGCTGGCCGTTGGCGTCGGTCCGGGCGACGAAGTCATCACCGTCAGCCACAGCTTCATCGCCACGGCCAACTCCATTCACATGTGCGGTGCAACGCCGGTGTTTGCCGATATCGGTCCTGATGGTTTCAACATCGATCCGAACGCAATCGCAGCCCTCATCACGCCGCGCACGAAGGCAGTGCTGTGCGTCGACCAGATCGGCATGCCCTGCGACCTTCCCGCGATATGCGAAGTCGCCCGCGCCCACGGCCTGCGGGTGGTTGAGGACGCGGCCTGTGCGAGCGGAGCGGAAATCCAGGCCAACGGCACCTGGACCAAGCTCGGCGGCACGTTCTCCGATGTCGCCTGCTTCTCCTTCCATCCCCGCAAGATCCTCACCACGGGGGAAGGCGGAATGATAACGACGAATGATCCCGAAATCGACGCACGCTGCCGCCTGCTTCGCCAGCACGGCATGAGCGTTTCGGATCTTGCCCGTCATAAGTCCAACCGCGTCGTGACCGAAACTTACGACGAATCCGGCTTCAACTACCGCATGACCGACATGCAGGCGGCCGTCGGCCGCGAACAGTTGAAGCGACTGGACAGCATCGTTGCCGAGCGCCGTACCCTGGCGCGACGCTATGCGGAGCAATTCAGTGAAATCGGCGAAGTCGCTGTGCCGGCCGAACCCGGTTGGGCGCGCTCGAACTGGCAGAGCTACTGTGTTGGCCTGCCTGAGACGGCGAACCGCGACGGCGTCATGCAATCCATGCTGGACAAGGGCATAGCGACCCGCCGCGCGATCATGTCGAGCCATCTCGAAAAGCCTTGGCAAAACGCTCGCCACGGCGGGTTGGAGCGATCGGAGATGGTTAGCCGCACCCATCTGATCCTTCCGTTGTTCAACGGCATGACGGAAACCGAGCAAGACATCGTGGTCGACGGTCTAAAGACGTCGCTCTCCGCGCAAGGATTGAATTGATGCCGGTCGCCGACACTGTTGTCCTGGGTGAAAACGTCGTCATCTACCATCCGGATCTGGCCAATCTCTATGGCTGCAAGATCGGAGATGGCACACGAGTCGGCACTTTCGTCGAGATTCAATCCGACGTCGAGATCGGTGCAAACTGCAAGATCCAGTCGCATTGCTTCATCTGCTCAGGCGTCACCATCGAAGACGGCGTCTTCGTCGGTCATGGCGTGATGTTCACCAACGACCGATATCCGCGTGCAATCAATGACGACGGCAGCCTGCAATCGGCAGCCGACTGGACCTGCCTGCCGACACGCGTTTCCAAAGGGGCCTCGATCGGCAGCAACGCAACGATCCTGCCCGACCTCGTCATAGGTCAATACGCCTTGGTGGCCGCGGGTGCCGTCGTGACGCGCAGCGTCCCGGACCACGCAATCGTCGCCGGCAACCCCGCCCGCATCGTCGGCTCAACTTCCCCTTCGCAACGGACACCCGCATGAACGCGCACGCCACAGTACCTTTCGTCGATCTGTCAATCCAGTGGAACCAGATCCGTGCCGACGTCATGCCCGACGTCGAACGGCTGTTTGAGGCAAACGCCTTTTGCCTGGGGCCATGGGCCACCGAGTTCGAAAAAAGCATCGCCGACTATCTGGGTGCGCGACATGCCGTGGCTGTCAGCAGCGGCAGCGCCGCTCTGCATCTCGCCGTCATTGCCGCGGGAATTCGCCGTGGCGACAAGGTGCTCGTGCCTGCCCATACGTTCATCGGCACAGTCTGGGGCCTTCTTTATGAAGGTGCGATCCCGATCTTCTGCGACGTGGAAGCGGCCACCGGCACCATTGATCTTGCCGATGCCGAACGCCGGCTCGACGACAGCGTCAAAGCCATCATTCCGGTGCATCTCTACGGCCAGCCTGCCGACATGACGGCGACGATGGCGTTTGCTCGCCGGCACAACCTGACGGTCATCGAGGATGTCGCCCAGGCGATCGGTGCGCGCCATGGCGGCCGTAGCCTCGGGACGATCGGCGATCTCGGTTGCTTCAGCTTCTATCCCGGCAAGAACCTCGGCGGCGCCGGCGAAGGTGGTCTCATCGTCACCAATGACGACGAGCATGCCAAGGCGCTGCGGGCGCTCCGAGACCATGGTCAGTCACAGCGGTATCTGCACGAGCGGATTGGCTACAACTACCGTATGGACGGCCTCCAGGCGCTTGTTCTTGGCCACAAGCTCGGCCACCTCGACGCCTGGACGGATCAACGGCGCGCAATCGCGGCACGTTACAAGGACACTCTTGCGGCAACTCCGTTGTTGCTGCCAGAGATCGTGCATGGCGATCACGTCTATCACCTCTATGTGGTGCGCACCGAACGTCGCGACGCGTTGAAGGCTTATCTCGATGGGCACGGCATCCAGACGGGTCTGCACTACCCCATCCCGCTGCATCGGCAGCCGTGCCTGCTCGAAATCGCTGCGGGGCAATCGAACTTCCCTGTCGCTGAAGAATTCGCATCCCAGGGTCTGTCGCTACCGATGTTTGCCGGTATGCGCGTCGACCAGCAGCAACGCGTCATTGACGCCGTCCTTGCATTTTTCGACGGAGAGTAGCCATGGCTGAGACAGCACCGCGCCGCAAGGTTCTCTGCGTACGACCACGACCGAACCCGAACACCGCGCCTATGCTTGCAAATGTCGTCGATGAATGGGTGCATACGCTTGCGTTGCATTGTGATGTCAGCGTCATCGAACAGGATTTCGATTTTGCCGAGGTCTACGAACAGCTGAAACCCGATTTCCTGATCTTCGATTCCGTGCATTGGGGCCGACCGCACCGGTTGAATATCGCCAACGCACAAGCACACCCGCATGTGCCGCGCGCTCTGTATCTCAACTGTGATCCGCACGATCCCATGCGGCCGCTGATTCTGCAGATGCTCGACAATTACGGCATCGACACGGTTTTCTGCACCGGCAACGAACAAATCCAGCATATGCCGGAACTGCTGCGGATCGCCTCTTTCATACTGCCAAAATTCATAGATCCAACCGTCTTCCAGGACTACAAACTCGACAAGATAATCCCCGTCACGGTCTTCAGCGGGCATCTTTTCCCGAGCTTTTACCCTTGGCGGGCGCAGGTGACGGAAGAGATCCAACGCCTCTTCCCGACCTTGGTGTATACGCATCCCGGCTACGACAAGAACCATCAGGCCCCCTTCGAGGTTCGTGACGAGAAATACTCTCAGCTGATTTCGCAGAGCTATTTCTCCATCGCCGACACGACACGGATGGACTACGTCGTTCGCAAGCATCTGGAGATTCCCGCATCCGGCGCCATTCTCGTCGCGCCGGAATCGGAGCCCTTGAAGGAATATGGCTTCGTCGATCTTGAGAATTGCGTGCTCGGCTCGGGCCGCGAACTTTATATCAAGATCAATGCTGTCTCCCGCAGCCCCGACCTCTATTCCTACATCTGCAAGCAAGGGCACGACCTTGTCCATAGCCGCTACACCCGGCAACTTTGGACGCACATGCTCGACTGGTTCGAATGCCGCATCCGGCTGCAGCCGGGCGAAATCGTGCAGCAGCAGGGCAAATTCGGATCGTTCGAAAATGTCCGGGCAAATCCGGGTACGCCGTGGATTGCCGACGCTGTCATCTTCGACAGTCCGATGTCCGCCGTGCTGCGGTCGGCGCGCGACACGATCCTCTCGGGAGAAGACCTTGGATCAACCAAGGCAGCTCTCAACGATCTGACCAACTGGATCGGCCATGTTGCCGAGCCCTGGCTCCTGCTGGGTGTCATCGCGCTTCTTGAGGGGGACCTGAACCAGGCGGCCCTTTGGCTCAGCCGCAGAGGCAATGCTCAGGGCCAATCGGACGCGGAACTCGGCCGCCTCGATCCGGTCGAAATCGCCTGGCTGCTGATGCTGGCCGAACTACTCGAAGACGAGGGCCTTCGCGACCTGATGCTGGAGCGTGCGCTTGACGCTCCCCACCTCAGCATCCGTCGAATGCAATGGCTATGGCGCGACGATGCAGATGAGCAGGATGCCGAAACGACCCGTGTGGACGGGTTCGAGCCCGGCGACTGCCTGTCGATCCATTGGCTCGGCCAGGAAACTCTCGCAACCTGGATTACCCTTGCCGAGCGCGTGCTAGCGTCCAATGGCAGGGCAGATCGCATTCGCTACGGTGCTGTTCTTGACGGCCGGTCCAAGATCATGTTCGGGACAAGTTAAATTGAGGCGAAGGGCGGCCATTGATATAAACGGAATCATCGCGATCACGGCTCCGATTTGGCCTCCGCTTGTCTTTCGATCCTTGACGAACACTTTGCGTTCGACAACCTCGACGTGCTGGGCGAAGGCGCGCAGGTTCGGGCTGACGAGATAGGCTCGACAAGCATACCGCGGTTAATCCACTGCTGGTCGCTGCGTCGGAACCGACACCCAGCATCGTTGAACCGCTGTCTCTCGCCGCCACAAGGCGCGCGATCTCGAAAATGCGTCCGGACGATTAGGGCTTCGCGATCATTCGGTACAAGGGCGTTATCCCTCTCAAAATCGCTCCGACTTCCATTGAACGGGGAATTCGCGTCCGAAGTCAGTTGTTCGCTCTTGGAGAAACTCAAGGCCATTTGTCCAAGGCAACCGAGAACGGGTGCTCGTTGTCGAGAATGAATCAATTGCGTTCGGCCTGGAGGAACAGTCCGAAAAACCTTGCAACAGCCGACAACCGCAGAATTGAAGCGGTGGGATGAAAAACCGTTGCCATAGGTACGTTCGAGAAGCCTCCGGACCCAACTATCCGGCGCGGCGTCGGCGAAGACGCCCGCCAATGCACCGCGCATGTTCCCGGCTGACCAGATGTGTGAAATGGCCCAGCTTCAAGCGGAAAGGTTGGCTGCACGGCAAAGGCGCGGGGACTGTCGATCCAGGCTGGATGGCCTGCGTGAAACGCAGCTGACCAACGGGTGTCAGGCTCTCGCCGAGAACGACATGGGCGTTGGCGTCGGCTTCAGAATGACGCGCCGTCCGGATCGACGGCATCCGGATCATCCAGTGCCGTTTTACCCTTGGCCTTCTGCCTGCGCAGTGTGGTCGCAATAGACCGTCCGCGACGCGGCTGGCGTTCGGCGGTCAACGCTAGACCCAGATCATCCTTGCGGATGTCGATCAGGTCGGCCAGCCGGTCGACAAGACCAAGCACAACCAGGATATCGGCGAGCGTGCCGATTCCGACACCGGGATCCCCCTTCTCGAGGCGCGAGACGGTGCTCGGTGACGTGCCCGCACGCACCGCCAGATCAGCCACGGCGATGCCGCGCCACAAACGAGCGCCGCGCACGTCGTGTCCAAGTCTTTCTAGGGCGGACTTTGATTTCGGCGATCCCATAGCAATGATCCAGATACGATGATAAAATAGCCGTATCACGTCATATATGACTAATTGTGGAATTCAACAAGGGTGCCATAGAGCAGTGGCTCGATTTGGCGGCCGACTAGGCGACGTGCCTGAGCGCTTCCTTCCCGGTCGATGCGTCCCTGCCTGGGACCAGTCAGGGCTAAATAAGACCCGACGCCGGTCCGGCTCCAATAAGCAGCATCGCCACGGATAATCTGCACGGTGCGCAATGTGATCTTTTGCAGGACACGCTTGCCCACGAACGATCCGGTGAACGCCCAAACCGTGCCCACTGCAACCGGCGCAAGCAGTCGCTACGACTGAATAAGCTGCTCGGATAGGACGCCCGTGGCGACGAACGCCTCCTTCGTCAGGCCGGTGTTCAGCAGAAAGGCGGAACCTAGTGCCCCATGATTGCCGGAGAGACCGCTACTCCGACAGCACGCCTCCAAGTGGCAGCCAGTGCAACAGGAAAGCCAGTATCTGGAAACGCGGTCACAGCTGCTGAATGGCGAATACGACGATCAGCACTCCCATGACGGCCTTGACGACAGTGATTTTTCCATCCGCCGAGCGTGTAGCTCGCGAGAGCCGGCATCTTGTCGAACCAGGTGAGCAGGCTTGCTCCGACAAGGACAGTGACGGCCGCCGGAATACCGAACCGCGCCATATAGCGCCACGACCGGCACTCGCGTCAACGGCGCGGCCTTACAGCTGAATCCATCCCGCACGCGGCTTCCAAAGCCAATTTCCATCACGGGCCCAAGTGAGGGGCAGCAGAAAGCGTCCGAGGTCCCCACAACCGTGGCCAAGCCTGGCGGCGCGACCGCCATACGTTCGCGACCGAGAAACGCCCGCCACTGCCGATCCCATACTTCGGCATAGGCATCGCTGAGACCCATCGGCCTCTCCTTCGGAAAGTCCGTCCCCCTTCGAGCGAAAGTCTGGCGCACGGCCTTCGCGAGGGTGGACCACTCAAACTCGAACGTCTCGGCGATCAGCCAAAGATCGTAGAAATCCTTTAGGCGGCTATTCGCCATGCCTAGCGTCACCAGCGCCTCGAACTTCTCTGCGACCACGGTTGCGACCGGATAGGCTCGCAGGTGCGGCGCCGGAGCATCGAGCAATGATGGATTTCTATTTCGACCGGTCCGGGTGTGATGGCATCCCCGAAGCCGATGTCCACCTGAATCGGGATGCGGGCGCCTGCGATGGTGGCTGTGGTGCGGACTCGAATTCCGCCATATTTGACTTCTTCACGGATCGGTGCGGCTTCGAGCGCATCGACATCGAAAACGACGCCATCATCGTCGACTGGCTGCGTGCAAATGGCATGGAAGGTTTCGGCGATAGCCTTCGGGCTGTTCGCACCATAACCCAGCAGGTCGAGGTCACGCGTCGGCCGAAACGGGTCGGCGACCCATGTTACGAACAGCATGCGCCCTTTAGGATGAAGCGGTCGCGATGCGCGGATAGGCTCAGCCGGTACAGGAGCCTTTCGAGCGCGTAGCGCGTCAGCAGGATCAGAAAGTCCGTGCGCTCCGCGCGGGACCGATCCAGAAGCCGGGCGCGCACTGATGCCCCGACGTTTTTCTTCGGTTCAAGCGCCATCAGCCACCGTCGCTTCGACATAGGGTCGCATGGTCGACCAGATTCTGGCCCTCTTCGCATATGTCCAGAGTTCGTCGCTTGTGGTTTTGCGCCGCCGGAGCCCCTCGCGCAGCCCCTCCATCGCAACATCGAGGCCGACTTTCGTCCTGTAACGGAAGCAATCGACGATCGAACGCGCCGGATTTGTGATCGGCACGTCGACCCCCTCGATGCGATGCCGTTCGACACCCTCGGCGAGAGCGGTGCCGGTGAAGCGTACGAAACGGATAGGCGGATAGTCGATCTTGGGGCGCCAAGCCGTTCGATCGATGGCCATCCAGACCGCCGACGGCATTTGCAGCGTCAGCTGATGAAACTGCAGCGCCGAGATCAGGCAGACGATCCCTCTCGGCACAAGCGCCGATGCCTCGGCTAGGGCATGTCGTGCGTCGGCCGTAGCGTCGGGAAGTTGGTAGAGGCCGCGCGCCGGACGAACGACTTCTTCATCTCGTACCAGGCGCGCGAGCGTCTCTGAGCCAATGCCGTGCGCGGCGAAATCCTTCAGCCGCAGCATATGCCGGGCTTTCAGGAGTTCCAGTGCGCGAGCCCGTTGGGTGCCAGCCGTGTCCACTTCCGTGATGTTTCCTCTGCTAAAAATCATACCAGCAGAGGTTTTAACACATTCGCCTCTGAAAAACACCCATGCTCACCTGCTCCTTGACTTCTACCCCAAACTAGAACGAATATAGAACATTACGTGCCCGTCCTGGAGGTCAAGAACGAACGTGCGGTCAGAGCCCGCCACTACGTGAGCCATCAAGCCCTAGCGGCATGTCCCCTTCCCAGAACGTGGGTAAACGGCTCCAGTGGAAAACCTTCCGCTTTCGGCCGTTCGACGACTGCGTAGGTCACCCGGTTCAAGGTGGCGCGCGACATCGGAGCATCCGCGTGATGCCGCGACGGCAGCAGATATCTTGAATTCCCTTACACAGGTCTTCAGGGCGATCATAATGTCGTACCTGGCGCGACAGGCGTTATTCGCCTTGGAGCGCTTGATCCGCTCTGGGGATCGTCCAGACCGCATTCTCGAAGTCGACCTCGTCCCATACGCGTTCTGCAGCTCGCTCTTGCGAACCACCGTGAGGAGATAGAGCCGCATTCCCAAACGGATCGTGGGAAGCGTGGCGATGTGGTCAAGTTGCTTCAGCATCACTCGAATTTCGGAGGATGAGAGCGCGCGGTTTTTCGGCACGAAAGTGGTGATCGACGCTGGTCCCACTTCGGCTGCCTGGTTCGCGACCTTCTCTCCGTTCAGGATGGCAAATCCGTAGATCTACTTCACAGGATGTCTCGCACGTGGATGGCCGTCGCCGGAGCGCCGCGTTCAGCGATTTTCCCGCAATGGGCTCGTAGATCGTCGGGCGTGATCTCCGTCAGGAGACGATTGCGCCATGCCGGCAGAAGTTCTCGCTCGAAGATGGCGCGCGTGCTGTCAGCCAGAGCGCCGGTGAGCCCATATTACTGACACGCTCTTATCCGGAAATAGAAAATAGCAGACTGCCACCAATATACGCTGGGCATTAGCAAACGGGCGCGTCGATCACCTGTTATTCCCCAATGACCGTGCACTCCGTATCCGTGAAAGCCCGCACCGCTCGATCGGGCACTGACCGGCGACGCACCTTGTCGCCGTCAAACCTCCAGGTTGGCTGACACGGCAACCCGCGCTAAACGTTGGATGTCGAGACTTGGCGTTGTTTCGACCGCGATGACAAGTCACGAGGTATATATGTTCGATCTCAACGGCAAATCAGCTCTCGTCACCGGTGGTGGCCGTGGCCTTGGCTTTGAGATGGCAAAGGCACTTGCCAAGGCGGGCGCGTCGGTGGCGATCAATGGCCGCAATCGCTCGGCATTGGAGGCGGCACGCGATCGGGCCGCGAGTGAAGGCATCACGCTTGAGACCGCGCCCGGCGACGTGGCGGCAGATGTAGACGAGATACTGGCCGCGGCGACAGGCAGTACCGGAAGGCTGGATATTCTGATCCACGCCGTCGGTGAGCGCGACCGCCGTGGTACGCACGAGATGGATGCTGCCGGCTTTGCGGCCCTCATCAACACCGATCTCACTGCTGCTTACGGGATGGCGAAGGCAGCGCTGCCTTATCTTCGACAATCGGACGCCGGACGGCTGATCTTCGTTACCTCAATTGCGGCCTTTGCAGCCCGCGCCGGCGACCCCGCCTATACCGCGGCAAAGGGCGGACTTGGCGCATTGACGCGATCGCTTGCCGTCGAACTCGGCTCTGACAGCCTGACCGTTAACGCCATCGCGCCCGGCTGGTTTGCAACGGAAACCAATGCCGCGCTGGCCGCCGATCCCGTTTTGCAGCAATTCGTCGATGTCCGCATCCCATTGAAGCGCTGGGGCCGGCCGGAAGAAATCGCGCCTGCTGCCGTGTTCCTCGCGTCACCAGCCTCAAGCTTCGTCAACGGTATCACCTTGACGGTCGATGGCGGCATGACGGTTCAAATGTAAGCCGCTGCACTCGAAGGAACTGTCAGGGCGCAGAAACCGCTTTTGAAAGTCCGTCGACAAGAAGGCTCGCAAGCGTGGTCGCCGCCTTTTCGGCGCCGGCATTGAGACGCAGGCTGAACTCGGCATCGGGCAAGGCCGGCAGCGCCAACCTTTCGGGCGCAATCGCCACACCCTCGCCGACGAAGCGTTCGGTTCGCGCCGTCAGCGCGATGCCGCCGCGGACCGCGGCACGAAGCCCGGAGAGGCTCGGGCTTGTCGCAGCTATCCGGTAGGGCCGGCCACTTCCCTCAAGCGCATCGACGGCGGCTGAGCGGAAACCGCAGGGCGGATCGAGCACGGCAAGCGGCAATTCCTCGTCGACAGACAAGACGTCCGGCGACGCTGATAGCCAGACCATCGGTTCGCGCAGCACTGCGACTTCGTCAACCGCCCCGCTTTGCCGCATGACGATCATCACGTCCACAGCGCCCTGATCATACTGAGCCACAAGCTCTTTCGAACGACCGACCCGCAGATCCAACCGCACCCGCGGGTGTGCGCGTGCAAACTGTTGCAACAGCGTCGGCAACGTGCTGTCGGCAAAATCCTGGGTGCAGCCGAGCGACACGCGGCCATCAGTGCGTGCGCCCTTGAGGCTGAGCCACGCGTCACGGTGAGCGTCGAGGATCTTGCGGGCGTGGACGACGACATCTTCACCGGCTGGCGTCAGCACCCGGCCGCGCCCGGATGGCGCCAGCAACGCCTCGCCGATCAGAGCCTCCAGCCGCTGCATCTGGGCAGTGACCGCCGAAGGGGTTCGACCGACGACCGTGGCTGCATGAGCCAGCGAGCCGCTTTCGGCAAAGGCCAAGAATGTGCGCAACAGGTCAGGATCAAGCGTCTGCATAACTTCATGATAATCGAACTATCACTCAAAAACAATTCGATTTAATTACACCAATAGAACTGCCAGATTGGCTTCAACACCAACCGACACTTCAAGGAGCCAATCATGCCTATCATCAATGTCACCGTCACCGGCAAGGCCGACCCTGCCCTGTCCCAACGCATCGCCGCCGTCGTCAGCGACCTGACGGCCACGCATTTGCGCAAGGATCCGACGATTACGGCCATCGTCGTCAACTATGCCGATCCGCTTCACTGGTTCGCCGGCGGCCGCTCGCTTGCAGAACAGGGCACCAACAGCTTCTGGCTTGATATCAAGGTTGTGGACGGCACCAACACCAAGCAGGAGATGGCAAGCTACCTTCAAGCGGTCTTCGCCGGTTTTCAGCAGCTGCTCGGCAACGTGCATCCGGAAAGCTATATCCTTGTGCACGAGGTCTCGGCTGCCGCCTATGGCTTCGAAGGCAAGACGCAGGAGTTTCGCTACATCAGCAACCAGCTCAAAGCGGCGGTTTAGGCGCCACGTCTGGGATGGCCGAAAATATACGGCGTCGGCTCGCATCGACGCCGTATGCCTGTTTCGCTCAGTCAGCCGGGCTTTGCTTCCTCATTGCCGCGCAGCAGATGAATGAGCGCGGAAAAGTCTTCGCCACCATGGCCGAGTTTCTCGAACATGGAATAAAGCTGCGCTGCCTGGGCGCCCATCGGCGTCGAGGCGCCGCTTGTGCTTGCCGCCTGCTGCGACAGCTTCAGATCCTTCAGCATCAGGCTTGCTGCAAAACCGGGCTTATAGTCGTTGTTGGCAGGTGATGTCGGCACCGGCCCTGGTACCGGGCAATAGGTCGTCAGCGACCAGCATTGACCGGACGAAGTCGACGCAACATCGAACAATGCCTGATGCGACAGACCGAGGCGCTCGGCGAGCACAAAGGCCTCGCAGACGCCGGCCATGGAAATGCCGAGGATCATGTTGTTGCAGATCTTTGCCGCCTGCCCCGCACCGACGTCACCGCAATGAACGATCTTCTTGCCCATGGCGTCGAGCAGCGGCTTGCCGCGGGTAAAAGCATCATCCGCACCACCGACCATGAAGGTGAGCGTGCCGGCGGCGGCCCCGCCGGTGCCACCCGAAACGGGCGCGTCGAGCGACAGGCATCCGGCCTTGTCGGCAAGCGCATGCGCCTTGCGGGCGCTGTCGACGTCGATGGTCGAACTATCGATCAGTAAAGTGCCGGGGTCGACCAAGCCGAGCAGTTCATCCCAGACATAGAGCACATGCGCGCCAGCCGGCAGCATGGTGATGACGCATTCCGCCTCGCGCACCGCATGCGTGATCGAACCTGCAACCGAAACACCCGTCTTTGCCGCAGCGTTGCGCGATGCCTCCGACAGATCGAAGCCGGTCACCGCGTGGCCGGCCTTCACCAGATTGGCGGCCATTGGGCCGCCCATGTTGCCAAGCCCGATAAAGGCGATCTTCGTCATCTTCACTCCTCCTGAATTGCAATTCGACCGACGCCAACCGGAGCGACTGGCTCCCTCAGGCGACAAACAATGGCAGGTGATCTCGGTTCGTAAATTGCGCGCGCTTCTCTTCCGTCACATTGGAAAGGCCCACCGACCATCTCGGGTTGCGGTCCTTGTCGATGACGGCGGCACGTACGCCCTCATAGAAATCGGGATTGGAGAGCATGCCGAGCGTGGCCGAGTATTCCCGCTCGAGGCATTCATTGAGCGAGGCGCTCTTGCGTCCGGCACGCAGGAGATCGAGCGATAGTGCCATGCTCAGCGCCGAACGCGATCGAAGCAGCGCCAGCGTTTCCCTGCCGAAGTCACTGTTTTCCGCCTCGAGCGCGGCAAGGATCTCCTCGACCGTATCGAAGGCGAAACACCGGTCGATTGCCTTGAGATGCGCCGCGAGCGGCGACGGCGGAACCTCATCGGCCACCCCTCTAATTGCGGCATCGACATCCGCGGCCTTGGCTGAAGGCGGCAGCGCGGCAAGGGTCGAGAATAGCTCGTCGAGCTTGGCGGTCGGCACATAATGGTCGGCAAGGCGCGCATGGATTGCATCAGTGGCGCCGATGTCGCGGCCGGTAAGCCCGAGATAGGTGCCGAATTCGCCGGGCGCGTGCGGCAGCAGCCAGGTGGCGCCGACATCCGGGAAATAGCCGATGCCAGTTTCCGGCATGGCAAGCCGGGTGCGCTCGGTGACGACACGGTGGCTGCCATGTGCCGAGATGCCGACACCGCCGCCCATGACGATGCCGTCCATGATGGCGACGTAGGGTTTCGGGTAAGCGGAAATCCGGCTGTTGACGATGAACTCCTCGCGCCAGAACTGTGCGCCTTCGGCCGGCCGCTCGCGCCCGCTCTCATAGATCATACGGATGTCGCCGCCGGCGCAAAGTCCGCGCTCGCCTTCGCCGGTCACCATCACGGCCGCGACAGAAGGATCGCTCTCGAACTCGGTCAGCGCTTCGGCGATCAACCGGATCATCGGAACGTTGAGGCTGTTCAACGCCTTCATGCGATTGAGCCGGATGCGGCCGATTGCGCCCTGGCGTTCGACGATGACTTCCGGTGCTACCGCCTGCATTTCCATGAAAAGCCCTTCCTATTTCCGGCCGAAGATCGAGCGCGCCACGATAAGCCGCATGATCTCGTTGGTACCCTCGAGTATCTGGTGCACTCTCAGGTCCCTGACAATCTTCTCGACGCCGTAGTCGGCGAGATAACCATAGCCGCCGTGGAGCTGCAGCGCGTCGTTGGCGACGGCAAAGCAGCGATCGGTGACGAAGCGTTTGGCCATGGCGCAAAGTTTCGTCGCCTCGGGGTCACCGGCGTCGAGCGCCGAGGCCGCGCGCCAGAGGAAGGTACGGGCGATTTCGAGATCGGTTGCCATATCGGCGAGGCGAAACTGCAGTGCCTGGAACTCGCCGATCGCCTTGCCGAAGGCGCGACGTTCCTGGACATAGGCCAGTGCCCGGTCGAAGGCGGCCTGCGCACCGCCGAGCGAGGCTGCGGCAATGTTCAGCCGGCCGCCGTCGAGCCCGCCCATGGCAATCTTGAAGCCGTCACCCTCGGCACCGAGGCGGTTTTCAACGGGGATCCGCACGCCGTCGAGCATCACGGCGCGGGTGGGCTGCACATGCCAACCCATCTTCTTCTCGTTCGCGCCGAAGGTGAGGCCGGCCGCATCCTTTTCCACCACGAAGGTGGAGATGCCCTTCGGCCCGTCCTCGCCGGTTCTCGCCATGATCACATAGAGGCCGGACACACCGGCACCGGAGATGAACTGCTTCTGGCCGGTCAGCACGTAGCTGTCACCGTCCTTGACAGCCTTGGTCTTGAGTGCTGCCGCATCCGAACCGGATCCCGGCTCGGTCAGGCAGTAGCTCGCCAGCGTCTCCATGGTCAGCAGCTTCGGCAGCAGCCGATGGCGCTGCTCGTCGGTGCCATAGCGGTCGATCATGCCGGCGCACATGTTGTGAATGGAAACGAAGGAGGCAACCGCCGGGCAGCCGGTTGCCAGAGCTTCGATGATGATTGCAGCATCGAGCCGCGTCAGGCCGGTGCCGCCGACATCGTCGCTGATATAGATGCCCGCCATGCCGAGGGCGGCTGCGGCCTGCAGCTTATCGACCGGGAAATGCTTTTCCTGATCCCACTCAATGGCGTGAGGCGCCAATTCGTCGCGAGCGAAGTCGAGTGCCATCCGGCGGATGGCTTCCTGTTCCTCTGACAGGTGAAAATCCATATGCATGTTCCTCCCTGACCGCATACTGAACGATTGGGGCTAGTTACACCAAATTCCGTACAGGCACAGGTGCAACTTCTCACAGGTTCTGTTCAAAAACGAACAGATCCCTGCAAAAGTCCATTAGCTTTCACTCAGACGATACGGCAGAGCGCCGCGCAAGTCATGGTCGACGATCAGTCTTCGCTTCAATGGTGGTACGGCGCGGCTGGCGCATTTCGTGCGCTCGCAGATGCGGCAGGATATGCCAATAGGATCGAACGCCGCGCGGTTGCCGAGATCGAGGTCGTCGGCGTAGACGAAGGCGTCGGCGTAGGAGATCTCGCAACCGAGCGCCAAGGCGTAACGCGGCTGTGCGGCGCGGAAGCCGCCACCACCCTTGGTGATCTGCGTTGCAAGGCAAAGATAGCGCACACCATCAGGCGTCTCAGCGAGCTGACGAATGATGCGGCCGGGCGTTTCGAACGCCTGATGCACGTTCCAGAGCGGACATGCCGCACCGAAACGGGCAAACTGCAGCTTGGCCGCACTATGGCGCTTGGTGATGTTGCCGGCCCGATCGATACGGGCAAAGAAGATGGGCACGCCCTTCTGGCCCGGGCGCTGCAGCGTCGACAGCCGATGACAGACCTGCTCGAGCGACGCACCGAAACGCGCCGCCAGCAACTCGACGTCGTGCCGGAGTTCGCGCGCCGCCTTGTGAAAGGCCTGGTAAGGCAGGATCAGCGCACCGGCGAAATAGTTTTGCAGCCCAATGCGACAGATCTCGTAGGCTTCCTCCGTGCGGAAACCGGCGCCGCCGGCCACCCGGTCGATCTCTTCTCGGGCGTGCAACTGAGCGATCTGCAGTGCAATCTGGAAATCGCGTGTCGCGGCCGGGGCATAGGGGTTCAGCGTCAACAGACGGGCACGCGGATCGTAGCGCCGGATCGCCTCGTCGCCGGCCGCACCCCGCAAGACACGCACGCCGTGGCGCTGCTCGAGATAGGCGGCCAATGCTGCATGGTTGTCGCCCTCACCGAGCCCGAGTTCGCCTGCGAGTCGCTCGGCGAGAACGTCGATGTCGTGGATATAGTTGTCGACGAAGTGGAAGAAGTCGCGAACTTCCTCATAGGGCGTCGTCTCCACCGAAGACCCGCCGCGGCCGATGGTATCGTCGATGCTGGCCAGTTGCTCGCTGTTGCGGCGATAGGCCTGGTGACAACTGATCAGCGCATGCGCTAGCCCCGGCGCATTCTGGGTGATCAGCTTCAATTCCTGCAGGCTCGGCGAATAGGTCTCGAATAGCGGATCACTCAAGGCTTCCGACAGCGCCGAAAGCAACCTGTCGCCCTCCCCGGTCGAAAGTTCGGCGATATCGATCTGAAACTTTTCGGCAAGGGCCAGAAGAACCGAAGCCGATACGGGCCGCTGGTTGTTCTCGATCTGATTGAGATAACTGGTAGAGATGCCGATGCGCTCGGCAAACTGTCCCTGCGTCGCCCGGTTTGCATCCCGAAGTTCCCTGACCTTGCGGCCGATATAGAGTTTGCCGATCGCCATGTTCGCAACTTTGCAATTTACATTTCGCAATATTCTCTATTTCACATTTGCACATGAACGGGCGTTTTACCATCCGTCCTTCGAGGCTATTGCGAAGCGACAAACGCCTCTGCACAATCACGGAAAAACCGGGAGGGAATTATGCGCGCCATACTCGAACAGGTCGAAGCTCGCCGGGCGGAGGCAAGAGCCGGCGGCGGCCAGCGGCGCATCGACGCCCAGCACGGCAAAGGCAAGCTGACGGCACGCGAGCGCATCGAGGTTCTGCTCGATGAAGATTCCTTCGAAGAGTACGACATGTACGTCACGCATCGCTGCGTCGACTTCGGCATGGACAGCCAGAAGGTGGCCGGCGACGGTGTCGTCACCGGCTGGGGAACGATCAATGGCCGGCAGGTCTATGTGTTCTCCCAGGACTTCACGGTGCTCGGCGGCTCGCTGTCGGAAACTCACGCGCAGAAGATCTGCAAGATCATGGATATGGCAGTCAGGAACGGCGCGCCGGTCATCGGCCTCAACGATTCAGGCGGTGCGCGCATCCAGGAAGGCGTCGCCTCACTTGCAGGTTATGCCGAGGTCTTTCGCCGCAATGCCGAGGCATCGGGCGTTATCCCGCAGATCTCGGTGATCATGGGCCCGTGCGCCGGCGGCGCCGTCTATTCGCCGGCAATGACCGACTTCATCTTCATGGTGCGTGACTCATCCTACATGTTCGTCACCGGCCCCGACGTGGTGAAGACCGTCACCAACGAAATCGTCACCGCCGAAGAGCTTGGCGGCGCCGGCACGCACACGAAAAAATCCTCCGTCGCCGACGCGGCCTACGAAAACGACATCGAGACGCTTGAGCATGTGCGCCTGCTGTTCGATTTCCTGCCGCTCAACAATCGCGAGAAGCCACCGGTCCGGCCATTCCACGATGATCCGTCGCGGCTGGAACGCAGGCTCGACAGCCTCATCCCCGATAGCGCTGCCAAGCCCTACGATATGAAGGAACTCATCCTCGCGCTTGCCGACGAGGGTGATTTCTTCGAGTTGCAGCAGAGTTTCGCCCGCAACATCATTACTGGCTTCATCCGCATGGAAGGCCAGTCCGTCGGCGTCGTCGCAAACCAGCCGATGGTCCTTGCCGGCTGCCTCGATATCGATAGTTCGCGCAAGGCGGCCCGGTTCGTCCGTTTCTGCGACGCCTTCTCGATCCCGATCCTGACCCTCGTCGACGTGCCGGGCTTTCTGCCGGGCACCGCCCAGGAATATGGCGGCGTCATCAAACATGGTGCCAAGCTGCTTTTCGCCTACAGTCAGGCAACCGTACCGATGGTGACACTGATCACGCGCAAGGCCTATGGCGGCGCCTATGACGTCATGGCCTCCAAGCATATCGGCGCCGACGTCAACTATGCCTGGCCGACCGCCGAAATCGCGGTGATGGGCGCCAAGGGCGCGACCGAAATCCTCTACCGCTCCGAACTCGGCGACGCCGAGAAGATCGCGGCGCGTACGAAGGAATACGAAGAGCGCTTCGCCAATCCGTTTGTCGCCGCAGAACGTGGTTTCATCGATGAAGTCATCATGCCGCACTCTTCGCGCCGCCGCATCGCCCGCGCCTTTGCCTCGCTTCGCAACAAGCAGGTCGATGTCCGCTGGCGCAAGCACGACACGATCCCGTTGTGATGGAGGCAATCATGGAGCCGGAACGCGAACGCATCATGACACCGGAAGAGGCCCGCCGCGACCATCGCGAGATGCTGCGCTATCTGGCGGTCAATGCGCTCTATGGCCTTGCGACCGGGGCAACAGTCGCTGGCGTGCTGATCTGGCTCAACATCGGCGCGGTCGGCACCCATATCGCCCGCTCCACCAGCCCCATCCTCGCCACGGCCATGGTTGTCGTGCCGTTTGCGCTGCTCTTTGGCGGCGCCGTTGCGGCATCGTCGATCGCGCTCCTGCCCTATCGGCGCAAATTCAAACGCTGACGCGACACCAAGGATTTGAAAGAGAAACGCATGTTCAAGAAGATCCTCATCGCCAACCGTGGCGAAATCGCCTGCCGCGTCATCAGAACCGCGAAGAAACTCGGCATCGCCACCGTCGCCGTCTATTCCGACGCCGACCGCGATGCCATGCACGTGCGCATGGCGGATGAGGCCGTTCATATCGGCCCCTCGCCTTCGGCGCAGTCCTATATCGTCATCGACAAGATCATCGAGGCGATCCGCAAGACCGGCGCCGATGCGGTTCATCCCGGCTACGGCTTCCTGTCGGAAAATGCCGCCTTCGCCGAAGCGCTCGAAACGGAAGGCGTTGCCTTCATCGGTCCGCCGGTTGGCGCAATCCAGGCGATGGGTGACAAGATCACCTCGAAGAAGCTTGCGGCCGAAGCGGGCGTCTCCACCGTGCCCGGCCACATGGGCCTGATTGCGGATGCCGACGAGGCGGTAAAAATCTCCGGATCGATCGGCTATCCCGTGATGATCAAGGCGTCGGCCGGCGGCGGTGGCAAGGGCATGCGCATCGCCTGGAACGACCAGGAAGCGCGCGAAGGCTTCCAGTCCTCCAAGAACGAGGCGAAGAACTCGTTCGGCGACGACCGGATCTTCATCGAAAAATTCGTCACCGAACCGCGCCATATCGAAATCCAGGTGCTCGGCGACAAGCACGGCAACACGCTCTATCTCGGCGAGCGCGAATGCTCGATCCAGCGCCGCAACCAGAAGGTCATCGAGGAAGCCCCCTCGCCGTTCCTGGATGCCGCCACCCGCAAGGCCATGGGTGAACAGGCCGTGGCACTGTCAAAGGCCGTCGGCTATCATTCGGCCGGCACGGTCGAGTTCATCGTCGATGCCAATCGCAACTTCTATTTCCTCGAGATGAACACCCGCCTGCAGGTGGAACACCCAGTCACCGAACTCGTGACCGGCCTTGATCTTGTCGAGCAGATGATCCGCGTTGCGGCCGGCGAAAAGCTTGCCTTCGGTCAGGCGGACGTGAGGCTCAACGGTTGGGCGGTTGAGAGTCGGCTCTATGCCGAAGACCCCTACCGCAATTTCCTGCCTTCGATCGGCCGGCTGACGCGCTATCGCCCGCCTGTGGAAGGTGCAAACGACGACGGCACAGTGATCCGCAACGACACCGGCGTCTTCGAGGGCGGCGAGATCTCGATGTATTATGACCCGATGATCGCCAAGCTCTGCACCTGGGGACCGGACCGCCTGACGGCTGTCGAGGCCATGGCGGAGGCGCTCGACCAGTTCGAGGTCGAAGGCATCGGTCACAACCTGCCGTTCCTCTCCGCCGTGATGCAGCAACAGCGCTTTCGCGACGGCCGCCTGACGACCGCCTATATCGCCGAGGAGTTCGCCGACGGTTTCCATGGCGTGACGCCGGATGAAGCGTCGGCGCGCAAGCTGGCGGCGATCGCCGTCTCGATCAACCAGGTCCTGCAGGAACGTGCCAGCCAGATTTCCGGCACCATCGGCAATCATCGTCGCATCGTAGGCTACGATTGGGTGGTCAATCTTGCCGACATGGACTTTGCGTTGACTTCAGGCGCTTCGGCCGATGGCGCCTATGTCCGCTTCGAAGACGGCACGTCCGCCTCGATCGCCGGCGACTGGACGCCGGGCCGCACGCTCGCCACCTTCAACATCGACAATCAGCCGATGAGCGTAAAGGTGGAACTGACGGGCACGGCGATCAGGCTGCGCTGGCGCGGCATCGACGTGATTGCCCGGGTCAGGAGCCCGCGCGTCGCCGAGCTTGCCAAACTCATGCCGAAGAAGCTGCCGCCGGACACCTCCAGGATGCTGCTCTGCCCGATGCCCGGCGTCATCACCTCGGTCTCGGTCAAGGCCGGCGATACCGTGGAAGCGGGCCAGTCGCTGGCAATTGTCGAGGCGATGAAGATGGAGAACATCCTGCGCGCCGAGAAGCGCGCCACCGTCAAGCGCGTGGCCGTTATCGCCGGCGCAAGCCTCGCGGTCGACGAATTGATCATGGAATTCGAATGATGAGCGCCAAGCAATCAAGCCCTCATTCCTGTGCTTGTCGCAGGAATCCAGCAGCGCCGCGTGCGCGGTGCACGAGATCATTTCTTCACGCGAGAGACATCGCGTGACTGGATCCCTGCGACAGGAACAGGGATGAGGTCCGAAAGGTGCCCTTTGGGCCAAGGAGTTACCGATGAGCGATAAGACCGTGAAAGATTGGGAAAACCTCGCCGAGCGCGAACTCAAGACGGCGCCGGAAAATCTTACCTGGCAGACGCCGGAAGGCATCGCCGTCAAGCCGCTCTACACGGCTGACGATCTCGACGGCATCGGCCACCTTGGTTCCCTGCCGGGCTTCGCGCCTTTCCTGCGCGGCCCGCGCGCGACGATGTATGCCGGTCGGCCGTGGACGATCCGGCAATATGCGGGATTCTCGACGGCAGAAGCCTCGAACGCCTTTTACCGCAAGAACCTCGCTGCCGGTCAGAAGGGCCTTTCGGTTGCCTTCGACCTTGCCACCCACCGCGGTTACGACAGCGATCATCCGCGCGTCGAGGGCGATGTCGGCAAGGCCGGCGTGGCGATCGACAGCGTCGAGGACATGAAGATCCTGTTCGATGGCATTCCGCTGGAGGAAATGTCGGTGTCGATGACCATGAACGGTGCTGTGATCCCGATCCTCGCCTCCTTCATCGTCGCCGGCGAGGAACAGGGCGTTTCACGCGACAAGCTGTCGGGGACCATCCAGAACGACATCCTCAAGGAGTTCATGGTCCGCAACACCTATATCTACCCTCCGGAACCCTCGATGCGCATCGTTGCCGATATCATCGAGTATACGGCAAAGGAGATGCCGAAGTTCAACTCGATCTCGATCTCGGGCTATCACATGCAGGAGGCGGGCGCGACGCTGGTGCAGGAGCTCGCCTTCACGCTCGCCGATGGCCGCGAATACGTGCGCGCCGCCCTTGCCAAGGGCCTGAACGTCGACGAGTTCGCCGGTCGCCTCTCCTTCTTCTTCGCCATCGGCATGAACTTCTTCATGGAGGCCGCCAAGCTTCGCGCAGCACGGCTGCTGTGGACGCGGATCATGACGGAGTTCGAGCCGAAGAAGCCGTCTTCACTGATGCTGCGCACCCATTGCCAGACATCGGGCGTCTCGCTGCAGGAGCAGGATCCGTACAACAACATCATCCGCACCGCCTTCGAGGCGATGTCGGCAGCCCTTGGCGGCACCCAGTCGCTGCACACCAACTCGTTCGACGAGGCGATTGCGCTGCCGACCGAGTTTTCGGCGCGCATCGCCCGCAATACCCAGCTGATCCTGCAACATGAGACGGGCGTCACCAAGGTCGTCGATCCGCTGGCGGGCTCTTACTATGTCGAGAGCCTCACCAACGAGCTGGCGGAAAAAGCCTGGGCGCTGATCGAAGAAATCGAGGCGATGGGCGGCATGACCGAGGCGGTCAATGCCGGACTGCCGAAACGGCTGATTGAAGAGGCGGCCACCCGCCGGCAGGCGGCGGTCGACAAGGGCGAAGAAGTGATCGTCGGCGTCAACAAATACCGTCTCGACAACGAAGAGCCGATCGACATCCTGGAGATCGACAATACCGCCGTGCGTGCCGCCCAGATCCGCCGGATCGAGGAAACCAAGCGTCGGCGCAATTCGCAGGATGTCGCAAATGCACTGGCCACTATTACCGAATTCGCTCGCACCGGCGACGGCAATCTGTTGGCCGCCGCGGTCGAGGCTGCCCGTGCCCGGGCAACGGTCGGCGAGATCTCCGACGCGATGCGCGCGGCCTTCGGCGACCATGCAGCAACGCCCAAGGTGGTCAGCAAGATCTATGGCAAGGCCTATGAGGGTGAGCCCGAACTGGCGGTGCTTACCGAACGGCTGGGCGAGGTCTCGGACAAGCTTGGCCGCAAGCCGAAGATCATGGTGGCAAAGCTCGGCCAGGATGGCCACGACCGCGGCGCCAAGGTGATCGCCTCGGCCTTTGGCGATATCGGCTTTGACGTTCTGGCAGGCCCGCTGTTCCAGACCCCCGAAGAGGCGGCCGACATGGCGCTTGCCAGCAAGGTCAACGTCATCGGTGTGTCATCGCTTGCCGCCGGCCACAAGACCCTGATGCCACAGCTTGCCGATGCGCTGAAAAAGCGCGGCGGCGAGGATATCATCGTCATCTGCGGCGGCGTCATCCCGCGGCAGGATTACGAGTATCTGATGGATAACGGCGTGTCCGCCGTCTTCGGCCCCGGCACGAACGTCCTTGATGCCGCCCGCGCGGTGCTCGACCTGATCGAAGGCAAGCGGCGAAACATTTGAAGCCTGACCGCACCGGGATTCCACCGGTGCCTTCTTCAAAGGACGGGCGCGACAGCGCACAATAGCGTCCTTCCAGTCCGCTCCGGTGTTCGACAAGCAAGAGCCGAAGTCGAAACGGGTGTAACATTGCTGTCTGGAACTCGAGCGGCGCGCGCAATTGTGCAAGGACCGTTTTTCCGCCGGGGTTCAATCTGCGGGAGGACGGTAATGCGCAAACTTCAATCGCAAGGGGTCCATCACATCACGCTCGTCGGCGCGAACCGCCAGACGTCGATCGACTTCTGGGAGGGCGTGCTCGGCATGCCCTTCATCTTCGAGCAACCGAACCTCGACCGGGCGGCGGAAAGCCATCTTTATTTCGATCCGGGCGATGGCCGCTTGATCACCGTCTTCACCGACGAGGCCCGCAAGCCCGATCCCGATCGGACATCGACGGATATCGGCTGCGTGCATCACATCGCCTTCGCCGTCTCGCGAGCGACGTTCCAGCAGGCGGTCGACCGTCTCAACGAGCGGGAGATCCGCAATAGCGGCGTCAAGGATCGCGGCTTTATGGATTCGATCTATTTCGAGGACCCGCTTGGCCTGTTGATCGAGCTTGCGTCCTATCGGTTCGAACCGCCGGCCGGCCATACTCATGCCGAGGTCCTGATGGAAGCGCACCGGATTCGCGTCGCCCGCAGCGAATACGCCATCGCCGAGGAGCATCTCGCCGATGCCATCGAGGCCCTGGTCGAGCGGACCCGGCCTTCATTGTCAACCGATCGGGTGCCCAGGAATCCGTACTGAGCACCCCCGCGAAAAGGGAGGAACACTCGTGTCGGCAATCAAACTCAATGTCATCAAGCCCAGCGTCAACAACCTGACGGCCCGCGTGTTCGTTCGCGCCGCAGGTCTCGATTTCAGCGAGCATGACGTTTATGGGCTTACGCGCTCGGCCGAGTATCTGGCGAGGGCGCCTTCGCACCTGACGCCGATGATCGAAACGGCGGATTTGCCCAAGGGCGTACTGTGGGAAAGCTACGATCATGCAGTATCTCTGCAACAAGCACGGGCTCAACGACTTTTATCCGAAGGATCCCGAGGCACGCGCAATGATCGACAGCGCCATGTTCTACCTGATCGGCACCTTCTATCCCTATCTCGCGCGCGCCACTTATCCGGTGCTCAAGTTCCCACAATATCCAGGCGAAGTCGGCTATAGTGATGCAGACGACGCCACCAAGGAGCATGCGCGCAAGCAAGCTGCGAAGGCGCTGGCCGAACCGCTCGAAGTCTTCCACACGTTCTATATGGGCGAGAAACCCTTCATCGGTGGCACCAAGCCGTCGATTGCCGACATGAGGCTTGCAGCGACGCTCGAGTTCCTCGCGGTAATCGACTATTCCCTGCCGGCCTGGGCGGCAACCTATATGGCGGCGATCGAGAAATCGCTCGGCAACGCCTACTCCGAACCCGCCGCCGATGTTCGCGGCTATATCGACTACGTGAGAGCTCAGAGGCAAGAGGAACTGACAGGAAATAGACGTGATCGAATAGAATGAGTGGGAGCGGATGCGGGAGAAGAACCGCAATGGCGGCATCGGCCGTTCATTGGACAAGAAGCGCTATGCCGGTCGCGCCGAGCGCCAATGTCCAGAGACGATCGAAGTTGATCCACGCTGAGCGCAGGGCCGCGAGACCAAGCCACTCGAAGACCGCGAGCGCGACCGCCGCGATGACCGCGAGCATGACGCCGCTATGCACCGCAAGGGCGGCAAGCGCGACCGGGAGGGAGCTGGCCATTGGGATTGCGAGGTCGCCGGACCGATCGGCCAGACAGATGCTGAGCATTGCGGGCACCAGCATCAACCCCGCCCCGTGGCTCGTTGCCATCAGGAAGGACCAGAACGCAAGGCCGGCCATGCCGGTTCGCATTCCCACTCTGACGCGGTGGCGGTGTCCGTAAACGGCGCCGTAGGCGGCAAGGCCAAGTATGAGCGAGGCGGCGGCAAGCCTGAAGCTGTCCAGATCCAGGGCTGCGCCGAATGCGATGACCACCACCAACACGGTCGCGATGGAAATCGCATGGCCAATCGCAATGGGAACAAGGGACAACCAGACGGTCCGCCGGCTCTGGCGGTGAAGCCCCAGCGCCACGGCGAAGAGCCAGCCCATCGCCGGATTGAGACCGTGAAAGGCGCCGAGGCCGGCAAGTGAAAGCCATGGCCAGAAGGTCGTCATTCGCCATGGTAGGGCCGCACGCCCGCACCCTCCTCACGGATAACAATAGGAATCGGACGAGCAGTCCCCGCCTTCCAGGCGAACCTGATGCGGGCGATGGCCTTTCGGCCAATCGACGAAGAAATTCTCGTCAAACGCGATTCCGCCGCCCTCATTGACATCCAGCTTGACCATCCACCCGTCGATACCGTCGGGATAGAATTGCGGGTCGATTGCGCCATAGAGCGAATTGGTGAAATAGACCCGCTTGCCGTCCCGGCTAATCTCCACCATCTGCGGGCCACCGTTCAACGCTCCGTTTGCAGCCTTCGGATGGGTCGCACGTGAGACGATGCCACCGATGCGCACTCGGCCCGTCTCGTTCGGGGCGAATGGGTCGGAAACATCATACTGGATCATGTCACCGGTGCCCCAACAGGAAACGTAAAGGAACCGATCATCCATCGACAGGTCGATGTCCGTGACGAGCGGCGCGACCGCGCCGAAGCCCTTGAGGACGGGCGGCAGGAGATCCGGATCGGCGGGCTCCGCCGGGATTTCTATCACCTTCTTGACCGCCCATTGATCTCCGTCACGATACCAGGTCCAGATCGACGCCGAGAGATCCTTGAGGCTGATGACACAGCCGACGAAGCCATAGGCCTTGGTCGGATCGTGGGCCGGGCGCAGTTCAAAGACGAGCTGGTGCTCCTCGCCGAAGTCGATCTCTTGCAGGTGCTTGCGCTTGTGCAGATCCCAGAAGTGCAGCCTGCGGCCGTATTTCGAACCGAGCAACACTTCCGGAACCAGCCCGTTCTCGAAGGTATCCGGCGTGCCCCATTCGCTGGTAATCAGCGTGTCGTGACCGAGATGCCACCAGAAGTCATAGGCGAGCTTCTGCGGTCCACGATCCATTTCCCATTGGCCGAGCACGTCGAAACTCTCGTGATCCAGCAAGAAGATGCCGCCGGGCGCATTACCGTCGCGGTCGGCGAGCGCGTTGACGTAGATGCCCTCGGGGCCGCAATGGATGGTGTGCAACCGCGAATAGTTCGCCTTTTCGGCAATTTCGGAAGGCTCGATCACGCGGATGATCTTCGGATTGCGCGGGTCCGGCTTGGTGTCGATGATGTGGAGCCGCGAGGATCTCAAACCCGGGACTACGAGATAGCGACGCTCGACATGCGGGTGCGGCGCATTGGGGCAAAGACAGGAGGAGCAGGCGTTCCAGCCGAAATGATGGAGCTCGTCGCCAACGTTCGGCATATCGACCTGTGCAACGATTTGCGAATAGCTCGGTGACGTCGGGTCGACATCGACCACGGCGATCGCATCCGGCCTCGCCCGCTCAGGATCGAAGGCTGCGACATAGGCTAAGGTTTCCTTAGGAGCCTTGGCCGCCATGCGTGGTGAAGGATAAAAAGAAGGATCGGGTCGCCACGTCGCCATTTCCATTCTCCCTGGAGAATTCCCAATGCGTGGATCCTGATGCAGCCTTTGGTGATGCGGCAAAAACGCGTCGGAAATGCGGCGCATTGCCCCATTTCCTCAAAAGGAGCGATGCGGCTTCCTGTCGGGCATCGCATCGATCATCGCCTGGGGCTTACCGCCCCGCTTGCCGCCCTTTCTTATGCCTCGATCTTGGCTTGGTGCGCCGCGCGGTTGTGCTCTGGCCAAAGTGCACTTATGTTCTGGTCATGACGTCGATAGCAGATGCGCTCGGTCCCATTGGCCTCATGGGACGTTTGCTTGCCCGCTTTTGGCCGCAACTGCTCCTGATCGGGGCGGCAGGCTATATCGTGCGAGACCTGCTGCTGCGTGCCGCAGTGGAGGTAGGTTTGCGCCACCCGCTCGGCGGCATGGTGGTGCTGTCGCTCGTCGTCCTTGCCAAGCTCATCATCGTCGTCCTGATGTTTCTAGCCCTGCGTCCCGGATTGCCCGCGCTGGAGTCGCTCCGGCAGACGAAGAGCGTGCCGGTCTCGTCAGGCAAATCCGGCAGCAACGATCGGCGCTTGCTGGCCGCAACCGCCGCAGCGATTTTGCCGTTCTTCGCCTATTACGCGGCGTGGGGCTTCCTCGGCAACACGGTGCGTGAATATTCCCGGCTGGCACTCGACAAGGTCGCTTTCGGCGGGAAGGCCGATTTCTTTAACATTCTCAGTTCACGCGGCCTGCTTCTGTCCATCGCTATTTGCTGGGTGGTACGTTGGGCCGCCAAGCAAATGAGCAAAAAGAGCAAAGCGCCAACTTGGCGCTTGCTGATCGTTGCAGCCGACGCGAGCTGGATCTTTATCGGTCTTTACGGGCTTTCGATCTGGAAGGATGAATTCATCACCTGGCTCGGCGCCGGCAAACTGCTGAGCACTCTTGATTGGGGCAACAGCTTGCAACTGATCGGCGTTGCCTATGCCGCGGAGAACTTCATACCCGTCGAATTTCGCGAGCCCGACTGGCTGACACAGGCGCAGAGCCTGTTCTTCTACGCCCTCTTGCCGATGGTCTGGCTGGTGATGGCGGCAATCATCAACGGCTATGAACTTTCCGCGGTCGGTCCCCGCACCATGCCGGCACGGACCAGTGCACGGAGCTGGCGCAAATGGCTCATCGATTTTCTCGAACACTTCGTCAGCGACTATCGCTCGCGTTATGGGCCGGTCTGGACCTGCCTGAAGCTGACACTCGGCGCAGGGCTTGCAACCTTGCTCACCTTCATCGTCGCCTATCGCCTGATCGGTTGGCTTGGGGCCTGGCTCTGGTTTGCAACAACGCGCCTGCTCGGCGTCGAAGAGTTCGCGACCTGGGAGTTTGTATCCAGCATCCTGGTCGTCTTCATCGGCAGTCCCAGCGATCTCGACGGCGGCATCTTGCTCGATGCCATGCGCATCTCGCTGCTGGCAGCCATACTCGAACGAGCCATTTCGCAGGCAACACCTGCGGTGGCCCCTGAAGCGCCGCGCATCTTATCAGACGCGCAAAGGTTGCTGTAACACTTTGAATTGCTGCGGGCGTGCAATCCTATCGTCGCACCTGATGTCCGAACTTCGGCTAGCGACCAAAGGGGAAGTTCGACCCAATGCGGGCCTGACGCGTCGACGCGAACCTGTCGGGCGCGTTGCGTGATTAGGCAGGAACGTAGGTCCCAACCTGATCACGTCATCCCGGATACCAGGCGTCAGATTCTATCCACTAACCACGCTTCCATTTGAATACGAGCGCGCCGTCGCCTGCTCCCAGAACCTCGACCACGAGCGAAAGATCGCTTGCCTTGGCCGGCACCATAAAACTTTCCGCCATTCTGACTGTGCCGCCGTTTCCGGCATTTGCAAAAGCGAGGCTCGAACAGCGCGGGCGATCCGCCACTTCGGGATACATCTCGCGCACGATTGGTTCCGTCAGCATCAAGGGCTCGAAGCGCCGCCCCTCCGCATCCACCAGCCGAACGCGGCACGCACTCTCAGCCAGCATTGCCAGATCTTTCGGTTCGCTCTCGAATTCCGCCAGAACAACGCGCGCGTCATTAGATGGACCGGGCAGTCGTTTCAGATCCGCAAGCTTCCATTGCCCGCCCGCATAGGGCTGGACCACACCGCTTTCGACGATGATGTCGCGCTTACCGGAAAACAAAGGCATCTCACGCAAACTATCCCAGGCGTGGACCACTATCGCCAATGGCAGCACGGCGACGAGTGCCACGAAACAGGTCCAGAACAGGCGTCTTTCGCTCATGACCTGCCTCTCGTCATTTTGCAGCCAGCGTCCACGGCATGCTGCCGCTGCCGCGCGCAAGCGTGATCGATGGTTTGATTTCCAGTGGTGCCTTCTGGTCGAGCGCGATCCAAAGTTCTTCGCCGAGAGGGGTCAGACCAGAGCGCGCGATGAGCAGACGACCGCCGCTGATCGCCGTCTCGGGCAACTCGAATGCTACGAGCACCGGCTTGGGCAAGCCCGGCTCCAGTCGCTCCGTCGGCAGATAGCCATGCATGGTCGAGAAGCGTTGACTAAGGGCATAGCGGATTCCGCTTGGCGACAACCATTCCGCTGATAGCAACGTAAGGCTCTCTTTCTTGGCAACCGCTGCACCTTCAATGACCAACCAGACACCCGAGCTTGAATAGTCGCGCACCCGTCCGAAGCTCTCGGTCTTGACCGCCCGCGCCAGATGCACATTCGCGGCACCATAGGCAAAGGCATGGCTATCCACCCGCTCGCCCGCTTTGCCACGGATCGCAATCGGCGACGTGATATCGCCATAGCCCGGCGTGTTGTGCTGCATGGCGTAGAGCACGAGAGCGCCAAGTCCGAGCAACAGGATTGTACGCAACCCGGCGATCATCGCACTGCCTCGTCCGTTTGCCCGCTTACGGCCAATTCGACGATGGCGGCCTTGCCGTCATCAAACCATCCGGGCGCGCCATAGAGATTGTCGCGCGGTTTGTAGATCTGCTTGGCGACCGAAAAGCGCAGCGCCTTCGGGTTCGGCAAACCCTCCGGCCATTCCCAAACAGCGATGAGTTTCTCCGGCATGCCAGGGTTGATCGCGCTCGCGATCCATTTGTCACGGGCGAGGTAGTAGACCGGCTCTGGAAGTTGGACCGACATCTGCGTCTCGATCGAGACGAGCTGCATGAACGCATTGCTTGTCGCGGCCGAGCGATTGTCGAGTTCAAGGTCGACCGTCAGGAACCGCTTGGGGTCGACTGGCTTGGTTCCCGTAGGGGGAACTTCCGCCATCGAGGCATTGTTTATCGTGATAACCCAACGACCTGTGTCGATTGGCTCGCCCATCCTGGCAAGCTCAACGGGAGCGGGATTGGCCGCCTGATAGACTGCGGTTGCGAAGGAGGCGGCCGCAGCCGCCATGCCTCCGATGCCCGTCACGAGCATCGCCAGAAGACGCCGCTTCAATTTCGCCCGTCGCGCGATCGACATCGCACCTCCGCCCAGGTTTGATCGCTCCTGCAACCGCAAGATAGTATGGCTTGGCCGAGAAATCAAAGTTCTCAGGCTTTTCAGCAGCCCCCATCGCACTACGGCAGGCACCGCTAGATCATTCTTCACTTATCTTGATCTTGCGGACCTTTCCAAAACTCTTGTCTAAGGCGGGCAGCCGCCTCTCGTAGTTGACCTTGACATGGGGGGACGCACCGTGGTCGCTCTCCTTCATCAGGACGACGACCAGCCGACTGTCTGCGAGGGAGAGATGCACCTCAAACGGTTCATCCGCCTGTTTGGCGCCGATGTTAGGCCGCCATCGCCCAGTTCCGCTGGCGTAGGATGTCGGGACGTAACTGTTGGCAGTCACAACTGCCGACCAGCCCGCTTCGCTGACAACGGTAAGGATAGTGCCGTGCCGAACAACGCTGAGGCAGCCTTGGCAGCGTATGAGCGTCGCGCCCACTTCGCGCCAGAGCCCAGAGATTCCGCTATCGTCCGCCCGCACGGATTGCGCCGCCAGCAGCAAAGTACCGATCAAAACCAGTAAGCCTACACGTCCGCTCACCGAAGCTCGTCTCCACCAATCCGTTCAGACATTTCCTATTGGTCGACTGGGCACGAAGATCAACTTTTGCAGGCAAAAACGAATTAACGCAACCCGGCAGATTACGTTTCGATCCGCAGTTTCATTCGATCGGCGGCAAAACAGTTGCGGGAATACTCCACGGGCTTGCCGTCGAGGTCCGCATTGACCGACTGCGCCTCCAGCACGATCGCACCAGCCGAGAGTTTCAGCATCGAGAGTTCGTCGCTGTCGGCATGGCGGGCGACGATCTCGGTCGAAACGCGCACGTAGTCGTCAAGGCCGTGGGCGGCAAACGCTTTGGTTACGGAATGCCGTTGCTCGAACTCTTCCGCCATGCGGGGAAACCGGGCGGCGGGATAGTAACTTGACGAAACGGAGAGCGGACGGCCATCGCCGCTGCTGACGGTGCGCAATTCGATCACCGGTTCACCCGGCGCGATACCCAGTGCCGAGGCAATGTCGCCAAATGCCTTCAGTTCGGCATGGCCGAGCAGGCGGGTGCCGATCTCCTTCACCTGCCGGCCGAGACCCTGCGAGAAGCGGGTGCGACGCGAGATTGGATAGCTCACCCTCTCCTTGCGCTCGATCATCGTACCGCGGCCCTGGACGGCACGAACCAACCCTTCCTCGGCAAGGGCTGCCAGTGCACTCCTGACGGTGTGCCTGTTGACGCCAAACTCGCCCGCAAGCACCGTTTCGGGCGGCACCATGCCGGCAGCGTCGTAGTCGCCATTGCTGATCGCCAGCCGGATCCGGTCTGCGATCTGCCGCCAGAGTGCGACCCCTGTCTGCCGTTCAACCACTTTTCGCATTGCCATGTCACAAGCCTGTCATTTGCGGACGCTAATGAAAAGTATAAGATGTGCACTTGTCTAGATCAATAGACATTTGAGGTGAAAATGATGGATGCGAAGCTGAAACAGGAAAGTCCGCCGGAGATGGCGCGCAAGGAAGGCATGCGGCTGCTGGCCCGCGCGTCTTCGGAAGAACTCATGGCCGCCTGGGAGGCACTTACCGACAAGCCTGATGTGTCGCCCGTGCGCGGACCGGAAACGGGCTTGGTCATGGTTCGCGGCCGCATCGGCGGCGGCGGCGATGCCTTCAATCTGGGCGAGGCAACCGTATCGCGCGCGACGATCCGGCTTTCGACCGGCGAAATCGGCCATGGCCAGTTGCTGGGCACTGACAAGCAGCGCGCCCGCCTTGCTGCAATCTTCGATGCGCTCTTCCAGCGTGAAGCCGACCGCCCGGCCGTCGAGGCGTTTCATCGCGCAATTGCTTCGCGCATCGAGGCGGAGGACCGCCGCACCGCAGAGGAAACCGCCGCGACACGCGTCGACTTTTTCACCATGGTTCGCGGAGACGACTGATGGCCAGCCAATCGCAAATCTATGCCGGCGCCTTCGCCGACCCGGTCTTTTCCGCCCAATCCGTATTCAAGAGCCTGATGGACGGCTTTGCCCGCCCGGGGCAGATCATCCGCCTGGAGGCGTCGAGCATCCCGCCGGCGCCAATGGGCGCGGCTGCCGGAGCCGTGGCCTTGACGCTGTGCGATCACGACACGGCAGTCTGGCTCACGCCCGCCCTTGGCAAATCCGCAGTACCGCAGTGGATCGCGTTCCACACCGGCGCACCGGTGACGGACACCAAAACCGATGCACGCTTTGCCTTTGTCGAGAAGGGCGCGCCGGTTCCGGGCTTCGACCAGTTTTCGCTCGGCACGCAGGAATACCCGGATCGCTCGACGACGCTCGTCATCGAGATTGAGGCGCTGACCGGCGGCGAACCGCTGACCGCCCACGGACCTGGTATCAAGGACGACATCACCATTGCGGTGCGTGGCCTGCCTGAAGTCTTCCTCGACTTTTGGAGTGCCAACCGCGCGATTTTCCCGCGCGGCATCGACCTCGTGCTGACATCAGGCGACAGCGTTCTCTGCCTGCCGCGCACGTCAAGACTTTCGCGACAGGAGGTTTAACCCATGTATGTTGCAGTGAAGGGCGGCGAAGCCGCCATTGCCAACGCCCATCGCCTCCTTGCCGATCGGCGCCGCGGCGACCGCGCCCTACCGTCGATCACCATCCAGCAGGTCGTCGAACAGCTCGGCCTTGCCGTCGATCGCGTCATGGCCGAAGCCTCGCTTTACGACCGTGAGCTCGCAGCCCTTGCCGTGCGCCAGGCGCGCGGTGACATGATCGAGGCGATCTTCATCCTGCGCGCCTACCGCACGACGCTGCCGCGCTTCGGCTATTCCGAGCCGGTCGATACCGCGACCATGAAGGTCGAGCGCCGCGTCTCGGCCACCTACAAGGACCTGCCCGGCGGACAATTGCTGGGCCCAACCTTCGACTACACCCATCGTCTGCTCGACCCCTCGTTGATCGACGACGCAGCGGTCGAGGAGCCTGAAGTCAAGGAGCCTGGCGAACATGTGATGCGCGTCTCCGACATTCTCGACGGCGAAGGGCTGATCGAAGGCGACGGCCGCATGCCCGAAGGCCATGTCATGGGCGACCTCACCCGCGAGCCGATGGAATTTCCAATGGCCCGCGACCTGCGCCTGCAGGCCCTGGCACGCGGCGACGAGGGCTTTCTGCTGGCGCTCGCCTACTCGACCCAGCGCGGCTATGGCCGCACGCATCCCTTCGTCGGCGAAGTCCGCATCGGCGAAGTCGAAGTCGAACTGGACCTGCCCGAGCTCGGCTTTGCCGTCTCCCTCGGCGTCATCCGCGTCACCGAGTGCCAGATGGTCAACCAGTTCATGGGATCGGCGAAACAGCCGCCGCAGTTCACCCGCGGCTACGGGCTCGTCTTCGGCCAAAGCGAACGCAAGGCCATGTCGATGTCACTCGTCGACCGCGCGTTGCGCACCGACGAATTCAGCGAAGACATCGTTGCGCCGGCGCAGGACCAGGAATTCGTGATTTCTCATGCGGACAACGTGCAGGCGACCGGTTTCGTCGAACACCTGAAGCTGCCGCACTATGTCGATTTCCAGGCTGAACTCGACCTCGTTCGGCGCATGCGCCGCGACTATGACGCTGCCCGCGCCGGCGGCCAGGACGGCATGAAGGAGGCCGCCGAATGACCGACCTTGCCACCTACAACTTTGCCTATCTGGACGAGCAAACCAAGCGGATGATCCGCCGCGCCATTCTGAAGGCGATCGCCATCCCAGGTTACCAGGTTCCCTTCGCCTCGCGCGAAATGCCGATGCCCTACGGCTGGGGCACTGGCGGCGTCCAGGTTACCGCGTCGATCCTCGGACCGAAGGACGTGCTGAAGGTCATCGACCAGGGTGCCTACGACACCACCAACGCCGTGTCGATCCGCGCCTTCTTCCAGAAGGTCGCCGATGTCGCAGTGACGACGAAGACTAAGGAAGCAACCATCATTCAGACGCGCCACCGCATTCCCGAGGAAGGCCTCAGGGAGGGCCAGACGCTGGTCTACCAGGTGCCGATCCCGGAGCCCCTGCGCTTCCTCGAGCCGCGTGAGACCGAGACCCGCAAGATGCACGCGCTCGAAGAATACGGGTTGATGCATGTGAAGCTCTATGAGGACATTGCCCGCAACGGCCATATCGCCACCACCTATGCCTATCCGGTGAAGGTCGAGGGTCGCTACGTCATGGATCCCTCGCCGACGCCGAAGTTCGACAATCCGAAGATGCACATGTCGGAAGCGCTCCAGCTTTTCGGCGCCGGCCGTGAAAAGCGCATCTATGCGGTTCCGCCCTATACCGAGGTCGTCAGCCTCGATTTCGACGATCACCCGTTCGAAGTGCAGAAGTTCGACAAGCCCTGCGCCCTCTGCGGCGCCGAGAACGTCTATCTCGACGAAGTGGTGCTCGACGACAAGGGCGGACGCATGTTCGTCTGCTCCGACACCGACCATTGCGAAGACCGCCGCGACTGCGGCCATGCTGGACACATGCTTGCCCGCCAGGAGGCCGCAGAATGAGTGCCGTACCGCTTCTGAAAGTCAACGACGTCTCGAAATTCTACGGAAGCCGCATCGGGTGCCGGAACGTCTCCTTCGACCTCTTCCCCGGCGAAGTGCTGGCGATCGTCGGAGAATCCGGCTCGGGCAAGACGACGCTTCTGTCCTGCCTTTCGACCCGGTTGATGCCGACATCCGGCATCGTCGAATACCATATGCGCGACGGCCAGTATCGGGATCTCGCCCGCATGGGCGAGGCCGAGCGACGCTTCCTGATGCGCACCGACTGGGGCTTCGTCCACCAGAACCCGGCCGATGGCCTCAGAATGACGGTCTCGGCCGGTGCCAATGTCGGCGAGCGCCTGATGGCCGTTGGCGACCGGCACTATGGCAACATCCGTGCCGCCGCCAGCGACTGGCTCGAGCGTGTCGAGATCGGCATCGACCGCATCGACGACCAGCCCCGCGCGTTTTCGGGCGGCATGCGTCAGCGCTTGCAGATAGCCCGCAATCTCGTCACCTCCCCTCGCCTCGTCTTCATGGATGAGCCGACCGGCGGCCTTGACGTTTCGGTGCAGGCTCGCCTGCTCGACCTCGTGCGCGGGCTTGTGCACGATCTTGGCCTTGCCGCCATCATCGTCACCCACGATCTCGCTGTCGCACGGCTTTTGTCGCACCGCATGATGGTGATGAAGGACGGCGCCGTCATCGAGCAGGGGCTAACCGACCGCGTGCTCGACGATCCGCGCGAGCCCTATACCCAGCTCCTCGTCTCCTCCATCCTGCAGGTATGACGCATGATCCCGAGAATTAAAAATCTGTTTTCGATCAAGATCATGCGCAAAGGAAAGTAAGAATCATGGCTACGCCCCTTGTTGTTTCCGAAGTCGCAAAGAGCTTCACCATGCACCTGCGCGACGGCGTGTGCCTGCCTGTCGTCGCCAACGTCTCCTTCTCGGTCAAATCAGGCGAATGTGTCGTCCTTGGCGGCCCCTCCGGCGTCGGCAAGAGCTCGATCCTAAAAATGCTCTACGGCAATTACGGCGTCGATGAAGGCCAGATCCTGATGGAGCATGACGGCAAGCTGGTGAACCTCGCCACTGCCGAACCGCGCACCGTGCTTGAAGTCCGGCGCGCAACGCTCGGATATGTCAGCCAGTTCCTGCGCGTGGTGCCGCGTGTCTCGGCGCTCGATATCGTCGCCGAGCCGCTGCAGGCGCGTGGCGTCGCCATGGAAGATGCCCGCGCACGGGCCGCCGAGCTTCTGTCTAAGCTCAACCTGCCGAAAGAACTATGGTCGTTGCCGCCAGCCACGTTCTCCGGCGGCGAGCAGCAGCGCGTCAACATCGCCCGCGGCTTCATCACCGACCACAAGATCCTGCTTCTCGATGAGCCGACGGCTTCGCTGGACGCGAAAAACCGTGCGGTGGTCGTCGAGATGATCGCCGAGAAGAAGGCGAAGGGAACGGCATTGATCGGCATCTTCCACGATGAGGAAGTCCGCGACGCGGTGGCTGACCGCATTCTCGACGTATCGGCCTTCTCACCGCGAAAGGCAGCCGCATGAGCCATAAACTCGGTCTTGAGCCTTTCATCCACCCGACCGCGAGCGTCAACAACTCGACGCTCGGCCGCTACACCGAAATCCAGGAGCGCTCGCGCCTGGAAGAGGTCGAGTTCGGCGACTACTCCTACATCATGCAGGACGGCTCGATCTGGTGCGCGACGGTCGGCAAATTCGTCAATATCGCTGCCGCGGTGCGCATCAACGCCACCAACCATCCGACCTGGCGCGCAACGCTGCATCACTTCACCTATCGCGCTCCGAACTACTGGGACGATACCGAAGTCGATCACGATCTTTTCGCCTGGCGCCGGTCGAACCGGGTGACGATCGGCCATGACGTCTGGATCGGTCACGGTGCGACGGTGCTGCCAGGCGTCAATGTCGGCAACGGTGCGGTGATCGGAGCCGGCGCTGTCGTCTCCAAGGACGTGGCACCCTATACGATCGTCGGCGGCGTGCCGGCAAAGCTCATCCGCGATCGGTTCAATGCCGGTATCGGCGAACGGATGGACAGCCTTGCCTGGTGGGAATGGGACCATCAGCGCCTGCGCAAGGCGCTCGACGATTTCCGCGAGCTGACGGCCGAAGAGTTTCTCGTTCGCTACGCCTGAGCACGCCGAGATCAGCGCCGCAGTTAGGGCCGAAGCTGCCCCGCGGCAGAAACGCCTCGAAAGTCCGGATTGGTGGGGGGGGTGCGGACGCTAGGGAGCGTCATGTGAAGTTGGATGTGCGCCGTTGAGCACGCTTTCTTCAGTCCTGGATTGCAAACCAACTGATTGCAACTAGTATATATCGCCCAGAATTACAAAGCTTATCGGGGTAAGGACAATCATTTCCACCGACAAAGAAAGCCGACAGGCATCCGCAAGTTAAACCGCAGTGCGCGATAGGGATATACACTATCCAAGCGGGATAAAGCCATGCGAAGTGACGTAAACATAACATCGAATACATATTGCAGATTATGCCGTTCCTGGCGCATAAATGTCATCGGCACCGCCCTGGAAAAAAGGTGGCGGACGTTGGTCGAATAGAGGAACTGCACTGACCTTGTGACTTTGAATTTTCTTCTCTGCCACTCACCGGAAGGAACACGGAGATGGCTGTATGAAGTTGCTCAGAGAACCTCTACTGCATTTCGCCGTCGCCGGCGCGCTCGTGTTTTGCGGCTACTCATGGCTGCATGACAAGCGGGCGGAGGACGGGGCTGAACCTGTCCGCATCGGCGAGGGCGACATCCGATGGCTGAGGCAGACGTGGTCGAGCCAATGGTTACGTGATCCGACCGCCGGCGAGTTGAAGGGAATGGTCGACGGTCTCCTGAGCGAAAGGCTTCTGGCACGCGAGGCCAAGGAGATGGGCCTCGATCAGGATGACACCATCATCCGCCGCCGCCTGGCGCAAAAACTCAAATTCATGATTGAGGACACCGCCCAACTGGCTGAGCCGACTGAGGCGGAACTGCGGAAATTCTACGCGGCCAACTCGTCGCGCTTCGAGACGCCTGGCAAGTTGTCGTTCAAGCAGGCCTACTTCAGTCCCGAGCGCCGCGTTGACGCTGCGGCAGACGCCAAGGCGGCGCTCGCCAAATTGAACGGCGGCGACGTCGAGCCGGCGGCAGGCGACCGGCTGCTCCTCGGGAACAGCTTCGACGATGCAGACGCAGCGGCTATTTCGGCCATGTTCGGTGCCGATTTCGCGCACGACGTCCTGGCACTTCAACCGGGCGGGTGGAGCGGACCGGTGAAATCCGGCTATGGCTTCCATCTGGTGTTTGTCACACAGCGCGCGGCGGCAACTCCGAAACCTTTCGAAACGGCGCGGGGCGCTGTCCTCGCCGAGTGGCGCAGCGCGAAGCAAGCCGAACTTACCCGCAATTATCTCGTCGAGCTTCGCAGGAAGTATGGGGTCGAACTGGATGACGGCGTGAGCGCGACTCTGGGTTCCGAGCCCGCGTCGAAGGCGGCTGCGAAATGAGCGGGCGACCCCGCCCATCCCTGTTCGTGCGAGAGGCTTGCTCCGCAGCGAGGTTGGTTTGGCTGGTTGCACTTACAGTGGCTGCCATGCTGTTCTCGGAGGCCGCCTTCGCACATGAAGTGCGCCCCGCCTACCTCAGCATCCGGGAAGAAGCGCCGAACGAGTTGCGCGTGCTCTTCAAGACGCCCATGCAGGGCGATGCGCGGCTGGCGCTGAAAGCCTTGTTTTCCGGCAGGATCGAGATGATGACCCCGGTCGTCTCGCATCCGACCGGCGATGCGATGGTACAGACCTGGCGCATCCGAACCCTGGAGCCACTCGCCGGCCAGACGGTGCTGATCGACGGGTTGCAGAACACCATGACCGACGCCCTGGTCCACCTGGTGCTTGCCAATGGCAACACCTGGACGGCTCGGCTGACACCCGGCACGCCATCTGCGCTGATACCCGCATCGCAAAGCACCTGGGGCGTCTTTACCACCTATGTTCGTCAGGGCATCGAGCACATCGCGTTTGGCTTCGATCACCTGCTCTTCGTCGCCGCTCTGATACTGATCGTGCGCGACTGGCGCAGGCTGGTGAAGGCGGTTACCGCCTTCACCGTTGCTCACTCGATCACGTTGACCTGCGCGACGCTCGGCTGGGTGACACTACCATCGCGACCAGTCGAGGTGATGATCGCCATCAGCATCGTCATGGTGGCGGCAGAAATCGTGCGCATGGAGCGTGGCCAGACCAGCCTTGCGATCACCAGTCCATGGATGGTGGCCTTCGCCTTCGGGCTGCTGCATGGTTTCGGTTTCGCTGGCGCACTGGTCGAAATCGGTTTGCCGCAAGGCGACATTCCGCTGGCATTGGTGGCGTTTAATTTCGGGGTCGAACTTGGGCAACTGGCGTTCATCGGAGCATTGCTGACGCTGGCGCATGTTGTCCGTCGCTTTGCCGCAATGCCGCGCGGGGCAGCCGTTGCCTCGGCGTACGCGATCGGGATTGTCGCGGCATTTTGGTGCGTCCAGCGGCTTGACGCCATCTTCCTGTAGGGCAGCGCAAGCCGTGAAGTTCTTACAGCTCGTTGAGTAGGAAAGATGAGAGCGAGAAGTTAACCGTCGATCGGGAGGATGTCATGCGCGTTTTGATGCCTTTGGCCGGATTGGCCTTGGTTGCGACCACGGCATTTGGTTACCCCACACTGGCACAGGAAACCATAGATAAGGGGACGCTCGATCCCAATATGGTCGACACACTCTTCCCGAAGCCGGGGTATTCGCCTTACGCCGGCAATAGGTTCCCGTCCCGTCCGCTGTTTGGCGATACGCACCTGCACACGTCTCAGTCGTTCGACGCCATCGCCTTCGGCAACTCCCTCGGACCGGAGGAAGCCTATCGCTTCGCACGCGGCGAGGAAGTCATCTCCTCGACCGGTCAGCATGCACGATTGAGCCGCCCGCTTGATTTTCTGGTCGTGTCCGATCACGCCGAGAACATGGGCACGCTGGGCGAAATCAAGACCGGAAACCCGACCTTGATGAATGATCCTGAACTGAAACGCTGGAACCAGATGATGGCAGCCGGCGGCGACCAGGCGATGAACGTCTACTACGAAATCATGGCGAGCGTCGGTGGTGGAGGCAAGCATTTGCCGGCTGCGCTTCGTTCGGACGAACTGACGCGGTCGGTGTGGCAAAAGAACGTCCAGGCTGCGGAGAAATACAACGATCCCGGCACGTTTACTGTATTGATCGGCTATGAATGGTCATCCAACACCGGCGGCAACAACTTGCATCGGGTGGTCGTCTTCCGCGACGGCGCGGAAAAGACGGAGCCGATCCTGCCATTCTCGTCCTTGCAGAGCGACAATCCGGAAGACCTATGGAAGGCTCTCCAAAACTACGTGACGAAGACCGGCGGCAGCGTGCTCGCCATCCCTCATAACGGCAATCTGTCGAACGGCCTGATGTTCCCGTTGATCAATCCCGTCGGAGGAAAGCCTATCACCGCGGAGTATGCGCGCACCCGCGCAAGCCTCGAGCCGCTGATGGAAGTTACCCAGATGAAAGGCGACGGGGAGACGCATACCACGCTGTCGCCGACTGACGAGTTCGCCAACTTCGAGCGGTGGGATATGGGCAACCTCGACCTGAGTGCGGCGAAAACTCCTGATATGCTGCAGTTCGAGTATGCGCGCTCGGCCCTCAAGAACGGCCTGAAACTCGAGAAAGAGCTTGGCGTGAACCCGTACAAATATGGATTGATCGGATCGACGGATTCCCACACGTCGCTCGCCGCGGTCGAAGAGAACAACTTCTTTGGCAAACTCCCTGCGGCAGAACCGAGCGCCGGCCGCGCGATACACCCAATCGCCAAGTTCGGCGACAAGGAGGTCATGGGCTGGGAAGTCGTTTCGAGCGGCTATGCTGCCGTCTGGGCGATAGAGAACACGCGTGAAGCCATCTTCGACGCAATGAAGCGTAAGGAGGTCTACGCCACCACTGGGCCGCGGATGCTGGTTCGGCTGTTTGGCGGATGGGAGTTCGCCGAGGCGGACGCCAAGACGCGAAGCCCGGCAGCGGTCGGATACGCCAAGGGTGTTCCGATGGGAGGCGACCTGCCGCCCGCGCCCGCAGGGAAAAAGGCTCCTACGTTTCTGGTGGCCGCGCTGAAGGACCCGATCGGCGCGAACCTCGACCGCTATCAGATCGTCAAGGGCTGGATGGATGCGGCGGGGCAATTGCACGAGCAAGTCTATGACGCCGCATGGTCCGGAGAACGTAAGCCTGGCATTGACGGCAAGGTGCCGCCTGTGGGAAACACGGTTGACGTCGCCGACGCCACCTGGACCAATACCATCGGCGCGCCAGAATTGATCTCGGTCTGGACCGACCCCGCCTTCGACCCGGCCCAGCGCGCCTTCTACTACGCTAGAGTGCTGGAAATTCCGACGCCGCGCTGGACGGCCTACGACGCGAAGTACTTCGGCGTCACCATGCCGTCCGAAGTGCCAATGACGTCGCAGGAGCGGGCTTACACCTCACCGATCTGGTACAATCCGGCGGGCTAGGCGAGAAGGTTGAAGAAGACTGGTCTTTGCTACGGACATCAGCGCAAGTCGCGCAAAAGTTTGCAGCGGTTTTGCGATAACGACACGCGCAAGAACAAGACAACAAAAAGGGCGCGGTTGGGAGGATCCACGCCCTTTTTGCGAGGAATGGACCGGACGGCGTTATCAGGCGTCGACGGCTTCCTTCAGAAAGTCGGCGGCGACGCGGGCGGTGAGCGCCAGCGACACGGCGCCTGCATCCGGATGGCCGATGCTCTTTTCCGCAAGCGGCCGAGCACGGCCGAGTTTCGGCGTCAGGCTGGACGTGGCGTCAGCCGCATCGCTGGCAGCCTTGGCCGCCGCCTCCCAAGCCTTGTTCAACGACTTCAGGTTTTCAAATTCCCGCTCCAACGTGTCGACGAACGGCACGAGGGCGTCGACCAAGGTCTTGTCGCCGACGCGGGCGCGCCCGAGACGGGTGACGCCGTCGAGCGCGAGCCGCGCACCTTCGATGATGGCCGCATCCGCAGGCTTGTCGTCGTCGGAAAATGCATTACTCCAGGAGCGAAGAAGCAGGCCCCAGATTGCGCCCGACGTGCCGCCCGCGCGATCGGCCCAGGCATCGCCCGCCGTTGCCAGCACACTGGCAGCGCCTGCCCCAGCAGCTACCGCAGAGTTCGCGGCCTCCTGGGCCGCCGCAGAGCCCCGGCGCATGCCCTGGCCATGGTCGCCGTCGCCGGCAAAGGCGTCGATACGGCCGAGTTCGTCTTCAGCTTGCTTCAGGGCATCGGCAACCTTGCCGATCAACCGGGCAATGCACTTACCGCTTTCCCTGGAGGCCTGCGACGCAGGCGCGAAGGTCGCGGGACCATCCTCATCGGAAATCGTATCGGTCGCCGGCTCTGCGTTGATGATCGCGCCCTTGCGCAGCACCGGTGCATCGCATGGCGCACGCCAGTAGGTTTCAAGCTCTTCGTCGAGCCAGAGCAGCGACAGCGAGCAGCCCTGCATGTCCAGGCTGGTGACGAACTCGCCGCATTCCGGATCGACGATTTCGAGGCCAGCCGCCTTCAATTCCTGTTCGACGGCGACCCAAAGAACGAAAAGCTCTTCGTACTTGGTCGAGCCCAGTCCGTTCAGCACCGGCGCGACCTTTGCCGTCCCGGCCGGACGTTCGGCCAGCAGTTTGCCGACAAGCAATTTCGCAAGCTCGGTTGCCGTTACGACCTTTTCTTCGCTGATGCCCGGCTCGCCGTGAATGCCAAGACCGAGCGCCATTTCGCCCTTCGGAACCGTGAAGAGCGGACGGTTCGCGCCCGGCAGGGTGCAGCCGCCGAAAGCGACCCCGAAGGAGACGGTGCGATCATTGGCAAGGCGGCTGACGCGCTCGACCTCGTCCAGCGACAGACCGGCTTCGGCCGCAGCGCCTGCAATCTTGAAGACCACGAGATCGCCGGCGATGCCGCGGCGCTTAGGCGCCGTTACAGCGGCAGCGCTGGCAACATCGTCAGTCACCGGCACGATGCGCACGTCGATGCCTTCGGCCCGAAGGCGTTCGGCGGCAACGCCGAAATTCAGGACGTCCCCGGCATAGTTTCCGAAACCGAGGAGAACGCCGCCGCCCTGGTCAGCATGACGGCAGACACGTGCGACTGCAGCGGTCGACGGCGAGGCAAAGACGTCGCCGGCGACGGCAGCATCAGCCATGCCCGGGCCGACATAACCTGCAAAGGCCGGATAATGGCCGGAGCCACCACCGATAACGACGGCGACCTTGCCCTTGGGCACCCTGGTCGAGCGCACGACGCCGCCCTTCACCAGGCGGACATTGCGGGCATAGATGGAGCTGAAGCCGGCGAGCGCGGTTACGGCGAAATCTTCCGGTGCGTCAAAGATCGTGGTCATCGCTACTTGTTCCTTAGTCGCGAGGCAGAATGCGCCTCAGATAGTCCCGATTGGTTGCGCTGACGGAAAGGCCATCGCCACCGTAATGCTCGCAGAGGAACGGGCTCTGGAACCCGTGCGAAAGCGCCATGCGAATGGCGGAACGGTAGTTGATCACACCGAACTCCAGCGGGGCTGGATGGGTCACGATCAGCCCCGAAGTTTCGTCCTCGGTGCGGTTGTAATTCTTGACGTGCCAGTATTTGGCAAAGGGTGCAACCTTCGCCATCATTTCCTGCCAGTGCTCGACCGGACGATGCAGGCGGACCAGGTTGCCGAGGTCGGCGTTGATGCCGACATTCGCAAGACCGACGTCGGTAACGAAGCGCACGGCGCTGTCGGCCGAACCGATATAGGTGTCTTCGTACATCTCGAGCGCCAACTCGATGCCGAGCTCTTCGGCGTGGCTGCCGAGCTCGCGGATGCGCGAAACGCCCTTCTGCCAGATGGCTGCATCATCAGGGTTCTTGACGCCATCGACGGTCCAGAACCACAGCGCCTTCTTCTGTGCATCGGTCAACGGACCGAAGAACCCGAAGGAGACTGAACCTGCCCCAATGGCCGCAGCCGTATCGATCACCCGGTGACCATAGGCGAGATAGTCGTCACCATGAACAGGATCGATGACGCTGCGACGCGCAGTCGAGATCCCCGGCATGGTCAGGCCGAGATCGCGCGTCAATGCGACGAAGCTCTCGAGCCGTGCCGGTGACAAATCGGCAAGACGGATCCAGCTGTCGGTCGGGTCGAGTTCGGTGAAACCGGCATCGACGACGTCATCGAGCGTCAGTGCCCACTCCTCGACCGACTGGTCCTGAACCGAGCGGCCGTCTGCCAGCATGTTCGGATACTGAATCATGGCGGCAGCGATCGGCCAGGTGTCACGGTTCCATTTGCGCGGCGCGTTTGCCATGGCGTTTCCCCAATTTTTTGAAGTTTGGTGCGGCGGCTCCGTCAAGCCGCCGCGCTACCGTCGCCCGGCGATGTTGCATCATCGTCCTTGCGCTTGCGAACCAGGCCGATCAGTCCGAAGACGACAGGCGACAGCAGCATTGCCAGGCCAAGCGCCATCAACGACGAAACCAGCGCATTTGACCAGAAGATATTCAGCGATCCGCTCGACAGAAGCATCGACTGGCGGAAGGCATCCTCGGCCTTGTCGCCGAGCACCATGGCGAGAACCAGGGGCGCCAGCGGATAATCGAGCTTCTTGAAGACGTAGCCCAGCACGCCGAAGCCGATGACCATGAAGATATCGGAGACGGAATTGGCCACCTGATAGGCACCGGAGAAGATGACCGCGACGATGATTGGGCCAATGATCGAGAACGGTACGCGCAGGATCGAGGCGTAGAGCGGCACGGTGGCGAGCACCAGGATGACGGCGACGACGTTGCCGAGATACATCGAGGCAATCAGACCCCAAACGAAATCGGGACGGTCGGTAAACAGCATCGGACCGGGCGTCAGGCCCCAGATCATCAGGCCGCCCATCATGACGGCAGCCGTGGCCGAACCTGGAACGCCGAGCGCCAGCATCGGCAACAGTGCCGAAGTGCCGGCCGAATGGTCGGCAGTCTCGGGTGCTACGATGCCGCGCGGGTCGCCCTTGCCGAACTTCGACTTGTCGCGTGCCGAACGACGGGCGACGCCATAGCTCATGAAGGAGGCTGCGGTCGGGCCGGCAGGCGTGATGCCCATCCAGATACCGATGATGGTCGAGCGCGCGATCGTCAGCCAGTAGCGCGGGATCTCGACGAGGGTGCGGCCGATTTCGGCGAGCCTGACGCGCGCCTTGATGCCTTCGAAGCGCAGCCCCTCTTCCGTCGTCAGCAACAGTTCGCCGATGCCGAAGAGGCCCATGACGGCGATCAGGAAGCTGACGCCTTTGATCAGGGTCGGGATGTCGAAGGTCAGGCGCAGATCGCCGGAGATTGTGTCCATGCCGACGGATGCGAGCGCAAAACCAACCATCATCGACACGAGCGTCTTGAACGGCGATTGCGCGCCCATCGAGATGAAACTGGCGAAGGCAAGGAAGTAGACCGCGAAATATTCCGGCGAGGAAAAGCGCAGCGCGAAATTCGCAACCCAGCCCGACAGCAGCGTGATCATCACCACGCCGGCAAGCGCACCGATGCCGGCCGAGACGAAGGCCAGCGTCAAGGCGCGGCTCGCCTGGCCTGCCTTGGCCATCGGATAGCCGTCGAAGGTGGTTGCGACCGACGAGGGCTCGCCTGGAATATTGAACAGGATGGATGTCGTCGAACCGCCAAACAGCGCCCCCCAATACATGCAGGAGAGCAGGATGATGGCGGAGATCGGATCCATGGAGAAGGTCAGCGGCAACAGCAGCGATACGCCGTTGGGCGCGCCGAGGCCGGGCAGAACGCCGACGAGAATGCCGAGCGTGACGCCGACCATCATCAGCAGGATGTGATTCCAGCTGAGGATGTGGCCGAAGCCATCGATCAGAAGACCGATATTTTCCATGTCATTCCTCCCGGGGAAACTTTAAGCGGTCAGGATCAGTAGATCCCGAACCATGCCTCAACCGGCCCCTTCAAAAGCGGAACCTTGAAGCCGATCTCGAATACGATGAAGAAGAAGAGCGAAACGGCCACGCCCGCCGGCAGTGCGATCCACCACTTGTAACGCCCCTGGAAGAGCATCGCGCCGGCGATATAAAGTGCGGTCCCGACATAGAGCCCGAGCCAAGCGGAGACGCCGGCAAAGGCGACAAGAGGCAAGAGGAATGAGGCAACGACGCGGGCGCGGGCACCGTCGATGAAGATATCACCCGTGCCGCGATGCTTCACGAATGCACCGATCACATTCGCAATGCTTCCCAGAATGATCAGAACGCCGATGTAGAATGGAAAGTAACCGGCCTCGGGGCCGAAATCGCTCCATCCGGCGCCGACATCGGAGGCGCCATAGCAGACGGCTGCGCCAAAGATACCCGTCAACGCGGCTACGCCAAGCTCCACCGCGAAGCGGGAGAGCCCATTCGAACTGTTCTCACTCATGATCGTGACCTTTCAAACCGGTTGACGGGCGCTCCCGTTAAGCGCGTCATACTTGACGCGCGGCGCTGTTGAGGCGCCCGTCCCGATATATCGCCAGTTTTAGTTGGCGAGCCAGCCTTCGCGCTTCAGAACTTCGCCGACCGCGGCGCCGTCCATCTCGATGGCGGCCTTAAAGTCGTCGCCAGCGATGTAAGCGGGAGACTGCGAGGTATCGGCAAGATACTTCGCCCACTCCGGCGTTTCGGAAACCTTGCGCATCAGGTCCGCATAGAATTTGACGGCATCGGGTTCCACGCCAGCCGGCAGCCAGACGGTGCGCGGCATGGAGTAGTTGTCGATGGCAATGCCCGTCTCCTTGCAGGTCGGGATGTCGCTCCAGCCCTTGTCGCCAGCAACCTTGGCGTCGTTCGTCAGCTTGACGCTCTTGAAGACGCACAGCGGCTTGACCATACCGGCCTGCCACTGGCCGAGGTTTTCACTCGGGTTGTTGACGTTGGCGTCGAGGTGTTCGCCGGCGAGCTGAACAGCGGCTTCACCGCCGCTCTTGAACGGGATGTAGTTGATGGTCGCGCCGGTCGCGTCGTTGATCATCGAGGTGAGGATCTGGTCGACGTCCTTCGACTGGCTTCCGCCGATCTTCAGTCCACCTTCCTTGGCCTTGGCGGCAAAGTCGGCAGCCGTTGCGTAAGACGCCTTGCCGTTGACCCAGAGGATGAATTCGTCGGAAGCAAGTGCTGCAACCGGCGTCAGGTCCTCGGCCTTGTAAGGCACCTTGGCGCGGACCGGCAGCAGGTAGGCATTGTTGGTGCCAAATGCCAGCTTGTAGGCGTCGCCCTTGTTGGTCGCTGTGTAGACGAAACCTTCGGCGCCGCCGGCGCTGCCCTTGTTGGTGACGACAACAGGCGCCTTCATCAGTTCGTACTTGCTGATGATCGCCTGGATCGTGCGCCCGAAGATGTCCGTGCCGCCGCCCGGGCCAGCCGTGACGACGAATTCAACCGGACGGTCGGGCTCGAAAGCCAACGCCGGAGCGGCAACGCCGAATGCGGCTGCCATAACGCATGCGATAGAAACGGATTTCTTCATATCTAGTCCTCCCGTTGAGTGAGATGCGGCGCAAGACCTCCTCCTGCGCCGGTAGTGGTTGAAAACGTGCGAATTCAGGCAGCAGCCGAAAGGGCAGCCTTTTTCTTCGCCATGCGAACGGCGAGCAGAAGCGCCTCGCGGCTTGCGCCGACATCGGCAATGCCCTTGCCGGCAATGTCATAGGCCGTGCCGTGGGCTGGGGTGCAGAGCGGGAACGGCAGGCCGCCCATCATCGTCACACCCTTGTCGAAGCCCATGAGCTTCATCGCGATCTGACCCTGATCGTGATACATCGTCAGGACGGCATTGAAGCCTTCCTTGAGTGCACGCACGAAAACGGTGTCGGCCGGGAACGGGCCATCGACGTTGTAGCCGAGCGCCCTGGCCTTCTCGACCGCCGGCTCGATGATGTCGATCTCTTCCATGCCGAAGCTGCCGCCGTCGCCGGCATGCGGGTTGAGGCCTGCAATCGCGATCTTCGCCCCTTCGTAACCGGCCTCCTTGAGGCAGACCTGGGTCAGCTCGACCTCGGCGAGAATGCCTTCGACCGAAAGGTTGTCCGCCACGTCCTTGAGCGGAATGTGCGAGGTGACACGCGCATTCCAGACCTTCTCGAGGACGTTGAATTCGCGAACCTTGCCAGTGAAGCCGAGCACGTCGGCAACGAAACGGATCTCGTCGTCATAGCCGGGATAGGCAAAGCGCATGGCCTTCTTGTTGAAGGGCGTGAAGCACACGGCCTCGGCCTTGCCGGCGTGGGCAAGCTCCAGCGCCGTGCGGAAGTTGCGCGTTGCAAACGTGCCGCCGGCGAGCGTCGCCTCGCCGCGATCGACGTCTGCCGGATCAAGATGACCGAGGTCGACGAATACGTGACGGGCGGTACCGGCCTTGTCGAGATCCTCAAGCGTCGAGGGCTCGAGATCGAGCGTCAGACCGGCAGCCTTGGCGCCTTCGTCCAGAATGCGGCGATCGCCGATCGTGATGATGTGTGCGGCCTCGCGAATATCGGGAAGGGCCAGCAGCCGCGCTGTCAGCTCGGGGCTGATGCCGGCGGGATCGCCCATGGCAAGGGCGATGACAGGACGCGCGCCGTTACCGGCAGCACCATTGGTCGTCATGTGAGATGTCCTCCACTTCATGCTTTTCGCAGGCTGTCATACGTTATTCAAAATTCTGCATCAAGTCTTTTGTATTCTGTATGCAGAATTTTCTGTTGACGATGACGAGCCCTGTCTCCATGCTTCAATCAGACAGTGCTGATTCAATCGGCATGCACGGGGAACGGATGGCCAGCACGCGGCCAGCAAGCGCAGAAGCAAAATGATGAACGAAATCATTCCACTGGAGAGACGCGCCGACAGTGGCCACGGCCCGATCAAGCGAACGGCTCTGCATGACACGCTTGTCAGTCATCTGCGCGACATGATCATCGAAGGTGATTTGTCACCCGGCACGCGACTGCATGAGGGCCAGCTCGGCGAGCAGCTCGGTGTCTCGCGCACGCCCTTGCGCGAAGCCATCAAGTATCTGGCGAGCGAGGGGCTGGTCGAGCTCGTACCGAGCCGCGGCGCCGTGGTGAAGCGCTTCAGCGCCAAGGACGTGCACGACATGCTGACCGTGTTGCAGACGCTGGAGGAACTTGCGGGAAAGCTCGCCTGTGAAGCGGCAAGCGACGCCGGCATTGCCGAAGTCCGCGCGCTACATGACGAAATGGTCCGTCGCTACAAGGTCGGCGACCGGCTGCAATACTACAAGCTCAACCAGCAGATTCATTCGGCGATCGTCCAGCTCGCCGAAAATGCGGCGCTCGCCGACATGCACAGCGTCTTGCAGACACGGCTGAAGCGCATCCGCTTCATCGGCCACGAAGGCCCGGAAAAATGGGCGGCCGCGGTTGCCGAGCACGATGAGATGATCGTCGCGCTCGAAGCCCGCGACAAAGCCAAGCTATCCGAAGTGCTCGGCCGCCACCTGATGAACGCCTGGGAGCGCGTACGCGCTTCGGTTTGAAGAAGCGTCGCAGTCGCGTTCTAAGCTAGCGGGCTCTTTCTTGCCCGGGGTCCTATTCTCAGGATCGACCCCAATATATTGAGCGGCCCCACGCTATTCGTCGCCCCATGTAAGCGGCGCCGGGATGACATGTCCGCGATCCAACTTGATGCGTATCCCGGATACGCATATATTGGCGAGAAAGGGGATCGGCGATGGCGTCTCGAGACAGAATGAAAAGGTACCGTGAGCGTGGTGGTGCAGCTGACCTCGTTCGAGTAGAAGTGCTGGTGCCGCGCGATAGACGCAATGATATTGTCAGCGCCGCCGCAGGCATGCGCGAAGATCACAGAAACCGTAAGGATCGTTTAGCGGAATATCTCAGTCTGGCGGCCGAGCGTTATGGCTTGCGAATATTCGACAATATCGACATCGAGAGGCTCGATGATGTCCCAAGTCGGTCACGGGTCGTAGCGAATGCGCTCATCGAAAGAGGCGACGCCCGAGCCTTTGCGATGGGAAGGAAGATGTTGTCCATACTTGACGGTGGTCACTAATGGCTCTGACCGTGCTTCAACGCAACATCATGGCGTCCATCGCCAGAAACCGCTCCGAGAGCAGCTATATGGCGGGCGGTGTGGTTCTCAACATGAACTGGCCGCGTGTGTAGGATGACATTGATATTTTCCATGATAGCGACTCGGAGATCGGTTCCGCGGCGCAGAGAGATATCGAAACGCTCAAGAACGATGGGTTTCTCGTTACTATCGACGTCAACGTATACGGCTGCGTTGAAGCGCAGGTGTTTCGCGATGGCGACAGCACGCTAATCCAATGGATGAGCGAGACCAAGTCTCGCTTCTTTCCTCTCATCCGAGATCAAGAGTGGGGCGCGCGGCTCAACCCAGCGGATCTTGCTGTCAACAAGGTCATCGCAGCCTCCACCCGAACCAAAGCCCGCGACTATATCGACCTTCTGACGATTGATTCAAATCTCTGCCCGCTTGGAGCAATCGTAATGGCGGCGTCAGGCAAGCCGCCCAACTATTCACCGGTGCGCAGCATCGATGAAATCCGCAGAAAGGGACTTTCCATTCGCGGAGAGGATTATTCGTCGATACGTGGTCTGCCCGCTGGCTGGACCGCCGCCAGCATAAGGGAGAACCTCGTCGCGATGCTAGACCGTGCAGAAAGTTACGTGCGTAACGCACCCTTGGATCTGGTCGGTATCCTCGTTGTCGATGAAAACGGCATTCCCGCAGAAACGTATCGTCTCGATGTAAGCGGCCTCGTCTACAGAAGGGCGACCTCCGAGTCTGAAGTGGTGCCGGATCTGCCAGAAGTGTCGCTTGGATGGGACAGATAGGCGCAGTGATCGTCAGCCTGAGTGCCGCAAGGACTCGAAGCTCGCAATCGCGCTGCTGGAAGCAAGCATTGCATGTGCCACCAAAGCAGTCGGCATGATTACCTCCGCCCTCGCCTCTTATGTGCTTCTCAAACCTTATGAGAAGCCAACAGGACCACAGCGTTTTACGCTTTCTCTCCACGGCAGAGACAGCTCGGTCGCGCTCAAACCTTCAGGCTGCAAAAACAGTGCTCAATCGAAGCAGTTCTGAAGTTAGCAACCAGTTTCGAACAAGAACCCTGTCGCTTTGATACTACACCGCCATCGGAAAAAATCGCGTAACAATAGAATCGAATTGACTTTTAACATGGACGAAATTCACTGGTTTCGAGGCGATCGGGACAGGGAATTGGAATGGGGCGGCCAAATTCTCAAATAATGCTTGTGGCAGCAGCTGTGCTTGCTTCAAGCAACGTATTGGCTGAGCCCGTTCCTCGCCCGACCCCCGTCGCAGGCTCCGTCATCGCGCGCAGATCCGGCGAGGAAGTACGCTTCGTCGACGTTTCCAACTGGCGTTTTGTCGATCTCGCTCAAGATCTTCTTTCCGGCGACGTATTGCGCACCAACGCAACCGGTGCGCTTGCCGTTCTTTTTTCCGACCGAACCCAGATACGGCTCGGACGAAACACAGCGCTGCGCGTCAAGAAGATGGCAACCGCAGGCGACACGCAACTGGAGCTTCAGACCGGTACGATTTGGGCTCGCGCCGAACGCGGCGGTCAGGGGCTTGCTGTCGACACCCCGGCAGCGACCGCCGCTGTGCGGGGAACCGACTGGACGCTGACCGTTGGCGCAGACGGCAAGACGTCTCTGATCGTACTTGAGGGCATGGTCGAACTCAGTAATGCGCTTGGCAGCGTGACCGTCAGCCAAGGCGAAGGTGCGGTGGCCGCAATCGGCCAGGCCCCATCCAAGATCGTGATCGTCACGCCGAGGGATCGCGAGCAAATGCTGTTCCATCTCTCTTTGCGTGATTCGTTCGTCTGGATGCCGGCATCTCCCCTACGTGTACCGGACATGCGCAATGAGCGAGAACGGATAGAGGCGGAGCCCCCGCCGTCAAGATCTGCCGAAGACTGGCTCGCGCTGTCAGAGATCTACATGTCTCTGAACGGTCGTCACAAGGCGAAGGTCGCATTGACCGAGGCGCGTGTACGTCGGCTTGGCCGAACGCAGCAAGCACGTGCCGACCTCGTCGAGGCGTTGATCGCGGGTGCTGAGAACCGCTATGACGACGCGGCAAAGCTCTTTTCGCGTGCGGCACGCGGTCTGGACACCAAGCGGCGCGCGATAGCTGCCTATGGCGGCTACTTCGCTCGTGCGCTTGCCAACCCCGACCACGCTGAAGCACCGCCGCGCGATGCAGCGGGTGCCTATGGAGCGCTAGCCCGGGCCTGGACCAACGGGTTTCGCAACGACATCCGTTCTGCGATCGATACCCTCAAGCAAGCAGAGCGCCAGTTTCCTGACGACCCGACATTGCCCGCCGCCCGGGCGCAGTTCGCCCTGCTGCTGGATGACCGCGAGGAAGTCCGTGATGGTATCGAAAGGGCGCTGGCGATCGACCCGGAGGACCCGACCGCGCTGCAAGCCCGCTCCGATTACCGCTTTCACATCGAGAACGATCTCGATGGAGCTTTGGCAGACCTCGAGCAAGGCCTCAAGACAGCGCCCGGCTCATCGTCCATCTGGAACTCCCTCGGGCTAGTCCAGGGCGAGCGCGGCGACAATCGCGCTGCAGAGAATGCCTTCAAGCGTGCAATCGCGCTCGATCCGCAGGACCCGGTCTCACATGCCAATCTCGCTATCCTCTACCTTGTCGAAAACCGCATGGTTGAGGCGAAGAGCGAAATCGATACCGCGCTTGCCGCCGACCCGTCCTTCGATGTGACACTGGTGGCGCGCGGGCGTTATCACATGCAAACCGGCGAATTGGACAGGGCCGTCGAAGACCTGCTCGCAGGGTCTACCGCCAATCCCGCCTACTCCGGCGCCCAATTGCTGTTGGCTGGTGCTTACTACGAGAAGGGTGATCGCATCCCCGCCGCCCAGGCGCTCGATAACGCCGAGCGGCTAGACCCCAACGATCCTGTTGTCATGCAGATGCGCACCGCGATCGCCATCGACGACTATGATTCAGACGCCGCAATTCGTTATGCCCAGGAGCTGATGCGCCTCACCCGGGCGCGCGGTGGCGAGACAGCCGCGCTTGGCGCCAATCAGGATGCCGGCTCCACGCTCAACGACGCGTTTCGCCTGCAGGGACTCAATGCCTGGGGACAATACTACGGCGACGCCGTTTTTGATCCCTTTACCGGTTCGAGCTATGTCGACCAGGCTGTGCGCGGCAGCGTCAATCCGCTCTTCAACACCTATGATTTCGATGGCAGCCCTGTCGTCAACACCGCCAATCCACAAAGTTTCTCGGCCTTCTTTCAGGGCCTGCTGATAGAGCCGCACATGCTGGCGAGCCGTGAACGCACAGCCAACATCCTGCAACGGCCATTCTTCGAGGCCGCGCTCGGCGGTGGCATGATCGCTGACAAGGACGATCAAGGCTGGATCGGCGAGGCGGAACTGCGGGGTCTTACGTTTTCGCCTTTCCCGATCAGCGTCTACGGCAATGTCCAGTGGGAAGAGCCGCGAGATACAATCGATCTCGAACAGGATCTGCAACTCGATCGAGAAATGCGCCTGCTCGGCGGCAACGGTTATCTGACGGCGACGCCGACGCCAGACGACAGAATCATTGCCTATGCCAACTACGGCAAGTTCGATGACAGCCGTAGCATATTTGATATACCGGATCCTCGCGCAGCGCCGTTCAATCTGGACACAATAAACGACGACACGTCATCACGCCTGCTTTCCGGTATAGCGTGGAGCCACACCTTCGGTTACCGCAATGTCGCGAACGTTGCGTTTTTCTTCAGCGATCAGAAAACTGTCGAAAGCGAGAGGTTGGCGCTTTCCAGTACGAACCTGCCACCACCGGTCACGGCCCGCAACGAGCAACAGCAAACAACCTATGTCGCTGCAGTAAATCATCTTATTGGCGATGGCGCGATGACCTGGCGCTATGGTGTCGAGGCGGGAAAGGTCCGATCCAAGAATGCTGCCGACCTTCTGCTAACGGACCCTACAGGTCTGACACCCCCGGTATCGTTTTCGAGTTCGATTTCCGCGACCCAATCGGTGGCAAAGGCCTACATCGATGGCATCTACGAGATCACGCCGGACCTGAAAGTCGAGGGCGCACTCTTTGCGCGCTACATCGAAGACGTCAACGACGACGATATTCGCTTGGAGCCGAAGCTTGGCATCGCCTGGGCGCCGGCGGAGGGCCATTGGCTGAGGGCGGCAGCGATGCGTGACGGCTTGAACTTCGACGTGGCCACGCTCGCCCCTATCGGCGTCGTCGCCCTGCAGCCCAATCAACTGCGTTTCGGTGCCGAGGGGTATACAGACACGCTGGCGTTTCGTTGGGACGCGGAATGGCAGGACTGGCTGTTCACTGCCCTCGATTACCAACACCAGGAGGTGCGCGAGCTATCGCTCGACCTACCGCTCTCCACGTTGAGCCTCGACTACGCCAAGGTCGGGCTTGACCGCGTGGCTGCAACCGCGAACTTTGTGCTCGGTCACGGCTTTGGCCTTTCGACGACGGCCGCTCATACGAATGCCGATGTTAGAGACGACCCAGGCAATCCCACCGACGATTTGCTTTTCGTCCCGGAAAACACCGGTCAAGTGGCGCTGACCTGGGTAAGCACCGCTAATGTGAAGGCAACGATCGCCGCCAACTATGTCGGCACGCGCCCGGCCGACGGTAAGACGCTCGACGATTTCTGGACGCTCGACGCAACACTGGAATGGGAACCTTTCGACAAGCAGGTCGAGGTCAATCTGGCAGCGTTCAATCTGCTTGACGAAGAGTTCGAACTGAGCAACGGCCTACCCGGTTGGGGGCCGACGTTCAAGGGCACGGTCAAAGTGCGGTTCTGATGGCGGATCGCGACTCATCTCACCTATCGGCAGGCGTCACTGGTCAACAAGAGATGCGCCGCCCACTTGAACGCCGCATCAAGCTTCTGGCGCTTGCCGCCTTCGTCACCGCTGCGCTCGGCCTTGCCTCGGGCACCGGCGCCTGGGCGCTCAACGAGCTGCGAAGTTTCGACTATCTCTCGACCATCGGCCGTATGCCACTTCCACCAAACGGGCCGGTGATCGTGGCCATCGACGAACCGTCGATGGCCGAGATCGGTCGGCAATGGCCATGGCCACGCTCGCTGCATGCCACGCTGGTCGAGGCGCTGCGCAAGGCTGGCGCCAAGGCAATTGGTATCGACGTCATCTTTGCCGAACCTTCGTCCGACGAGGCGAACGATCACCGTCTTGCAACTGCTATGGGGCCGGATGTGGTTCTCGCCGGCGATCAGTCGCTGCTCGAAAGTCCACAAGCCGACCAGTTCATCCGTACCGAACCTCTCGCGGTCTTCACGGGAAAAGGCGCCCGAACCGGCATAGCCTCAGTCGACCTCGGCGGCGACGGCACTCTGCGCGAGATCCCGTCCTATCACGACGGTTTCGCTGCCGTCCTGGCTGAAGTTGCTGGAACGCGCTTAACGCCGCCGCCCCAGTCGGCGCTGATCCAGACCTTCGGTCCAGCACGCACCTACCCCACAGTCTCCTACTACCAGGCGCTCGCTCCTGAAAGCTTCCTGCCGGAAGGCACGTTTCGTGACCGCGTTGTCGTTGTCGGCTTGAGCTTGCAGAACGCGCCCTCGATCAACGATGGCGGAGCGGACGCCTTCGCCTCCTCCGACACCGTTCATTCGAACAGACTGGTGTCAGGGGTGGAGATGCAGGCGACGATCTACGACAACCTCGCAAACGATCTCTTCATCGACCGGGCACCTCGGTCCGCCGTCATCGCGGCAATCGCGGCGGCGGCTGTCCTCGCCGCATTATCGGTTCTGCGCATGACCGGGTGGCGCACGCTTGCATACACCGTCGCCGCGCTTACGTCGATCGTGGTATTGAGCTATGCCCTCATGCGTTTCGGCCAAGTTTTCCTGTCACCGATTGGGCCGGGCCTCGCCTTTGCCTTTGTGGCTGCTGGTCAGACGGGGCTGGACTATGCAGAAGAGCGGCGGCGGCGGCGCGAAATCACGCGCGCCTTCTCGCAATATCTGTCACCCGCACTGGTCGAACGTTTGGCGCGCGATCCGTCACATCTGAAGCTCGGTGGCGAGCGGCGTATGCTGTCTATCCTCTTTTGCGATATCCGGGGCTTTACCACTATCGCTGAGCAGATGAAGGACGACCCTGAGGGCCTGACAACGCTCGTCAACCGGCTGCTGACGCCACTGTCGGAGGCCGTGCTGAAACAGGGCGGCACCATTGATAAATATATTGGCGACTGCCTAATGGCGTTCTGGAATGCGCCACTTGACGATCCGGATCACGCTGCGCACGCCGTGCAGGCAGCGCTCGACATGCTTGCCGCGCTAGATGAAGTCAATGAGGAACTCAAGGCGGAGGCCAAGAAAGAGCAAAGTCCGCTTCAAACCCTGAGGATCGGCATCGGCATCAACACCGGCGAATGCATCGTCGGCAATATGGGCTCAGTCCGACGCTTCGACTATTCAGCACTCGGAGACGCGGTCAATCTCGCCTCACGTCTCGAAACCACGTCCAAGGACTATGGTATTTCCCTGCTTCTCGGAGAAAGCACGGCGGCACTCGTCGAAAACATCTTCCCGATCGCCGAGCTTGACCGGATCAGCGTCAAGGGACGGACGGCGGTGTCGCCTGTATTCACGGTCGCAGTCGGCGTCCATAAAGATGCACTCATACGGCATCGCGCATTCCTTGAAGCCAAGTATGACGGCAAGCTGAAGGCGCGCGACGTGATCTTCGATAAACTAAAAAGTGCCTTGCCGCCTCTCGCGCGCTACTACGAGCGCGAAAGAAGCAAACTCAATATGTCACGGTCGAAGAAAACGTGAAGCCAGCATGGGGGCTACCGGTTCAATGAAGACCGCCGACGCCAAGCAATCGCTCGACGGCGTCGTGATCGCTTGAAAGCGCCTGCGGCGTGCCCGTCCAGGCAATGCGTCCGCGCTCCAGCACGATGACCTGATCGGCGAAATCGAGCGCGCTCTGGATGCGCTGCTCGACCAGTACGATGGTCATGTCGCCGGTCTTGGCGAGTTCGGCAAAGGCCTTCATTAGTTCCTCGCAGATCACCGGGGCGAGCCCCTCAAGCGGCTCGTCCAGTAACAGGACCGACGGGCGACCGAGGATCGAACGCGCCGTCGACAACATCTGCTGCTCGCCGCCGGAAAGCTGGCTGCCGAGGTTGCGCCGCCGCTCGTGAAGCCGCGGAAACATGTCGTAGGCTTCTTGCAGTGCAGCTTTCGGCCGATCCTTGAGGCCGACGAACAGGTTTTCCTCAACGGTCAGGGTCGGAAACACGCAACGCGCCTGTGGCACGAATCCTAAGCCCTTGCGAGCGCGTGACGCGCTTGGCAGTGCTGTCACGTCAGCATCACCCATGCGAATGCGGCCGTCATAGCGTTTCGTCTGGCCGGCAAGCGTCGCCAGCAGCGTGGTCTTGCCCATGCCGTTGCGGCCGAGAACGGCCAGGCGCGCGCCCGCTGGAACCGAGAACGAAATACCTTCGAGCACCCGCGTCGGCCCATAACCGGCGGACAGGTTTTCCACCTCAAGCGGCGTGGCTGGCATTGGCATAGCTCCCCAGATAGGCTTCTCGCACCCGCGGATCCTGGGTGACATCAGACGGCGAACCGTCAAAGATAATGGCGCCAGCCGCGAGGACAACGACGCGCTTGGCAAAGCGGAAGACCAGATCCATGTCATGCTCGATCATCAGCACGGCGAGATCCGCCGGTAGATCGGCGAGCGCCTGCTCGATGCGACCGGTGTCGCTCTGCGGCACGCCGGCTGCCGGCTCGTCGAGCAGAAGAACCTTCGGCTTCAAGGCAAGCGCCACGGCGATTTCAAGCAGGCGCTGCTGGCCATAGGCGATCTCACTGACCTTGCGATGCATCAGTTCGCGAAGCCCGAGCTTGCCAAGCAGTTGCCCGACTTCATCCATCACATCAGGCATCGAGAGAAAATTGCCGAACAGACGACCGGAGCGGCCGTCGCGCTGCAGGACGGCGAGCGCCACATGCTCGGCCGGCGTCATGTCGAGAAACAGGCGCGTGACCTGGAAGGAGCGCACCAGCCCTCTCCTCACCCGGCCGATGGCATCGATACGGGTGACCGTCTCGCCGCCGAGGCGAACCTCGCCAGAATCAGGAACAAGGTTGCCCGTGACCAGATTGACGAACGTCGTCTTGCCGGCGCCGTTCGGGCCGATCAGCGCCACGCGGTCGCCCGGCGCCATACTGAGACTTACGTCATTGGTCACTGCCAGGCCGCCAAAGGCACGCTTGAGGTTTCGAACTTCAAAGATTGGCTGCATCATTTTGCCTCCCGGCGGCGGGCAACGAAGGCGGCTGCCGTTCCGTAGAGCCCCTTCGGCGCGAAGAGGACGACGGCGATCAGCAGGGCGCCGACCATCGTCAGCCAGTGGAACGGATTGGCGGCGGAAACGACGTCTTCGAAGAACATGAAGACAATAGTGCCCGTGAGCGCGCCGAAGAGCGAACCAGTTCCACCGAGAACGAGCATCACCAGGCTTTCGGCCGACAGGGTGAAGGACAGGCTGTCGAGACCGACCACCTGCGTCGAGATGGCGTTGAGCGCGCCGCCGACACCGGCGACGGCCCCGGAGATGACATACATCTTCATCAGCGCGCCCTTCGGCGATGCCCCCATGGAGCGGATGCGGATCGGGTCTTCCTTGATGGCGCGACACAGCATGCCGAACGGCGAGCGCACGATCAGCCGCAGGACGGCGAAGACAAGCACTAGCAGCACGACGCCGAAGACGTAAGCCGTGCGTCCCCACAGGTCAAACTCGTAAAGACCGAGCAAAGCGCTCGGCGCGATGCCGGACAGGCCATCACTGCCGCCGGTCCAGGACGACGCCTTGTTGGCGAACTCATGGAAGAGGTGGATGAGGGCGATCGACAGCACCAGTTGCGGAAGACCGTGTGCACGCAGGATCACCGCTCCGCAGATGAGGCCGGCAACGGCGCCGGCGGCAATGCCGAAGGCGAGCATCGCGAAGGGATCATTGATGCCGTAATGCGCTGAGACAATCCCCGCGGCATAGGCACCGGCGCCGAACAGCGCCGCGTGTCCGAGCGTCGCCACCCCGCAATAGCCGGTGACGAGGTCAAGCGAGAGCACCAACAGCGCGATGGCGATGATGCGCGTCAGCAGCGCCAGATTGTTGGGAAACAGGAAGTAGCCGACAATAGCGAGCGCCAGAATGACGCCGAGACCGATCAGGTCGCCGCCGCCGAAGCGGCGCTTGCCCGCTGTCCGTGCAATCAGGTCGTTGGTGGTGGTCATGGTCATCCCTTGGCTCTCCCGGCAAGTCCGCGCGGGAAGACGCAGATGATCGCGATGACGGCCAGATAGAAGAAGAATTCGCCGAACTCGGGCATCAGGTAACGGCCGGTCGTGTCGATGCCGCCGAGCAGCAAACAGGCGACAAGCGCGCCGGGGATCGAGCCCGCACCGCCGACCGACACGACGACCAGGAAGGTCACCATGTAGCGCAGCGCATAATAGGGTTCGACCGGCAGAAGTTCGGCACCGACAACACCGCCGAAGGCGGCAAGACCAACGGCAACCGCGAAACTCACGGCATAGACGATCTCGGTGCGCACGCCGAGTGCAGCGGCCATGGCGGCATTGTCGACCGAGGCCCGCAGCTTGACGCCGAACGCCGTCCTTTCAATCGCGTACCAGAGGGCGATGGCTACGGCGAGGCCGCAAAGGATCGCAAAGAGCCGATGCGTGGCGATCGCGCGGAAACCGAGATCGAAAGAGCCCTGCAGTTGCCCCGGCAGCGGCACGGTCTTCAGCGTCGGCCCGAAGACATAGTTGGCGATACCGATGATGCAGAAGGTGATGCCGATCGTCATCAGCACCTGGGTCAGTTCCGGCGCCCCATAGATGCGACGATAGAGCAGACGCTCGATCGGGATGGCGATCACGATCGTGCCGAAGACGGCAAGCACGATGGCAAATCCATAGGCAAGGCCGAGGTCGCGCGCCGCATAGGAGGCGATGTAACCGCCGATCATGGCAAATGCGCCATGCGCAAGGTTGACGACACGCATCAGCCCCATGGTGACGGAAAGCCCGATGGAGATGACGAAGAGCACCATGCCATAAGCAAGGGCATCGATCGCGATGCTGAAGACTGTTTGCATGGGGCTATCCGATGCCTTTCGTTATCACTGACGGCTGAGGGGCGGGACGAGACGAACCCATCCCCGGCAAACAGCCGCACGCGCGTGGTTCGTTTCCGCCTTCAACGGAGGCACCGAAACGCTCCATCTTTCCATTTCAGGTATTCCCGGATGGAAAAACGCATCGCGCCTTTCCTGGAAATGCGTCCCTATCTTATGCATTCCCTTTACGGAAAGCCGCTTCGCACTTTTCCTGGAAATGCTTTGGGACGCCCGGCTCGCTCAATTCGCCGGACGCCGGTATTTTGCGGCCAATGCGGGCGGGGCTCAATCAGCACGCACATTGCCCAAAAGCCTATTTCAGGGCCGCGAGACCGGGATCGCCCTGCTTCTCGAAGGTCTGAACTTCCTTGTTGTAGTAGGTGCCGTCGTCAGCCTTGGTTACCTCGCGCAAATAGATGTTCTGCGTGATGTGGCGCGATTCGGGATCGATGGAAACCGGCCCCCTCGGGCTCGTCCAGGAAAGACCCTTGACTGCATCGACGGCCTTCTGCGCGTCCTGCTCGCCGCCGGTCGCCTCGATCATCTTGTAGATCACATGCATGCCATCATAGGCGCCGACCGAGGGGAAGGAGAGTTCGGCCGGATTGCCGATGGCCTTTGCGGCCGCCTCGACAAAAGTCTTGTTTTCCGGACTGTCGTGCGAGACGGCGTAGTGGAACGTCGTCTGGATGCCGAGCGCCGCTTCGCCAAGCGCCGGCAGATCGGATTCCTGCGTCAGATCGCCTGGAGCAAAGAACTTGATGCCGCCGCTCTTCAGGCCGTTTTCGTTATAGGCTTTGACGAAACCAAGCGTGGTCGGGCCCGACGGCAGGAAGGCGAAGACGCCTTCGGCACCAGAGTCCTTGATGCGCTGCATGATCGGCGAGAAGTCGTTGGTGGCAAGCGGCATGCGAATGGCTTCGACGACCTGTCCACCGGCCGCCTCAAAACCGGCCTTGAAGGCATTTTCAGCATCGACACCCGGGCCGTAGTCGCTGACCACGGAGATGACCTTGGAAACGCCCGCATCCTTCGCCACCTTGGCGATCGGTGTCGAGGTCTGCCAAGTGGTAAACGAGGTACGCACCACCAGCGGGCTTTTGGTCACGATCGCCGACGTCGCCGCGTTCATGATCACCAGCGGCACGTTCGCCTGTTCCAGAAGCGGCGTGACGGCCATTGCATCGGGGGTGAAGTAGAAGCCGGCCAGATACTGCACGCCTTCCTTGACAACCAGTTCCTGGGCAAGCGCCTTCGATTGCGCCGGATCGGCCTGCGGCACGTCGCGATAGATGATCTCGATATCATCGTCGCCGACCTTGCTGCCGTTCATCGCCATATAGGCGTCGATGCCAGCCTTGAAGTTCTTGCCCTGCAGCGCGAAGGGACCGGAAAAGGGTCCAACGACGCCGATCTTGATCGTGTCCGCATAGGCAGCACCACTCAAGGCCAAGGCCGCAAGCGCGGCCAGAATTGTCCGTTTCATATTTCCTCCCTGTGGCACCGTCCACTCCCGCTGCGGCACCGTCATCACAAAGCAATCCGATTTTGATGTCCGTCAGTTTGCCATGCGAAACGGTGATGCAAAAATGAAATATGGGGTGGAAATCATAATTCAACAGTTATGTTTTGTCTTGGTTTTCGGTGAGCGTTTATTTAACTAGGCACTAGCACCGGAGACCTGGGTCCAAAGCGTGTTGAACAAAGCGCTGCCCGGCGAAGACAGCGATTTAGCGTTTAACCAAGGTGCGTACCGATTCCTCCCGGCACCGGCAGAATCTCGCCGCGTGACCAACCCTTGAATTCGCGATCTTCGGTGCGGAATACTTCTCAGGGAGCGCACTTCCACGCATGAATTCACGCAGGAAATCCGTGCTGCGGCGAAGCGAGCGCAGCTTCTACGCGATCCTGCAATAGCAGCAGTGACTTCCAGCTCCACGAGGAGAGCGATGGTCGATAGCGCACCATCTGGCGCAGCGATCAACTGGTTCGCGTTCGCAGATCGGTTCAATAAAAAAAATTGAACACTTCATTCGTTCGCACAAACTTTGGTTTGGCGGCAGTCGTTCCGACCACCTGGGAAGAAGCCTAACGCCAATGCGCGCTCGGCCCTTCATAATACCGTAATCGAACTTTCATCGTTTCATCATTCGATTTGGCAGGGAATGTCACACTCAACTGTTAGCAAGCGCTCCGGCTCATTCGTGTCGCCGATTTTGGTGACCGCCATTCTGCAAGGAGCGTTTTGCAATGAGAGACTCCGCCACCACGTTCGCACTTATCAGCCTGATGGCAACCGCCGCGTTTGGCCCTTCACCAGCAGCAGCTGAAACGACGAAATTCGAATTCTGGTACGGCCTTTCGGGTGATCTTGGAGAGCGGGTCCAGGAAGCGTGCAAGAAGTTCAACGATAGCCAGTCCGAATTCGAAATCGTCTGCACCTCGCAAAACGGATACGACACGACCCTGCAAAACACCATTGCGGCATACCGCGCCAAAAAACAGCCCGCGATCACGCAGATCTATGATGCCGGCACCCTGGACATGATGCTGTCCGGCGCGTTCGTGCCGGCCAAGAAGCTGATGGCCGACAACGGCTATACAATCGATTGGAGCAATTACTTCGGCGGCATCGCCAACTATTATGCGACCGCTGGGGGCGAACTGAATTCCTTCCCCTTCAATTCCTCGACTGCAATGTTCTATTACAACGTCGATGCGTTCCAGAAGGCCGGCGTGGACTTCAAGCCCGACACCTGGGAACAGGTCGAGGAAGCGGCCCGCAAGCTGAAGGCCGCCGGCTTCGAATGCCCGCTCGCTTTCAACTTCGACACATGGCCGCTCATGGAGCAGTTTTCGGCCATTCATAACCAGCCGATCGCCACCAAGGCGAATGGTTACCAGGGGCTGGATGCCGAACTCGTCGTCAACAAGACCAAGTTCGTCGATCACGTGAATTTCTTCAAGAAAATGGCAGACGAGAGGCTCTTCGTCGTCAAGACCAAGCAGCTTGGCATGGATACCGTCCCTGCCTTCACGTCCCAGACCTGCCAGATGATACAGACCTCGATCGCCGACCATGGCACCATCGGCAAATCCCTTCCCGAGGGCGTGAAGTGGGATGTCGCCATGTTGCCGGTATGGAAAGGCACAGAGCGTCAGAATTCGCTGGTCGGCGGCGCATCCCTTTGGGTGCTGGCTGGCCGTCCGGAAGCGGAATACAAGGGTGCAGCCGCCTTCCTCAACTACATCGCGACACCGGAAATGGCCGAGTGGTGGTCAACGGTGACGGGATACATTCCGGTAACGAAGACCGGTTTCGACGCGATGAAGTCCAACGGCTTCTACGACAAGGCGCCCTACAAGGGGCGTGAATTTGCGATCCAGAGCCTCTCGTTCACGCCGACGTCGGAAAATACCCGTGGCATTCGCCTGGGCGGCTTCACTCAGATCCGCAAGGAATTCGCAACGGCCCTCGAAGCGATCTTCATGCAGAATGCAGACGTGCAGGCCGAGCTCGACAAGACGGTCGAACGTGGCAACGCAGTGCTGCGTCGCTTCGAGAAAACCTACGCCGGTCAGACGCTGAACTAAAATCTGATCCGTCGGGAGCCTGCCTGAGCAATGGCAGGCTCCCATACCTGTTCTTACGCACGGAATTTGCACACATGGACAAGCGCGCGGCCTTTCGTAGCTGGTGGCTGCCCAGCCTATTCGCCCTGCCGCAGATCATCCTGATCCTGCTCTTTTTCTACTGGCCGGCGGTCGCGGTGTTGCGCTGGGCATTCACGCTCGAACCGCCCTTCGGTGGAACTGCGGAGTTCGTCGGACTTGCCAATTTCAAGGAAGTGTTCGCCGACCCGCTCTACTGGAATTCCGTTGGGGTCAGCCTGGCGTTCGCCCTTTGCGGCACCTTGGCTACGATCTTTATCGGCCTTGTTCTTGCCCTGGCGGTTGACCGCCAGCTACCGGGTTCCGCGCCCTTCAGGTTCCTCTACATCCTGCCTTACGCGATTGCGGGACCTGCTGCCGGCATGGCCTTCCGTTTCATCCTGTCGCCAGAGCGCGGGCTGATGGCATCGGTCAACGCCGCCTTTCCGGACTTCTGGAACCCAGCCAAGTATGGCAGCCATGCCCTTATTCTCGTCATCGTCGTGTTTGCCTGGAAATGGGCGGGCTACACTTTCATCTTCCTTCTCGCAGGTCTGCAGTCTGTCCCGCGGTCGCTCATCGAGGCTGCAGCGATGGACGGCTGCGGCCCGATACGCCGCGCGGTCGACATCCAGATACCGATGCTTGCGCCCACGCTTTTCTTCCTGCTCGTGATCATGATGACCGAAGGTTTCGTCGGTGCGGACACTTACGGCATCGTCGCGCGTACGACGGATGGCGGCCCGAACCACGGCACGGATGTGATGGTCTACCGCATCGTCGAGGAGGCGTTCCGTGGACTGAACTACTCCGGCGCGTCGGCCCAGAGCCTCGTGCTCATCGGCCTCATCATGATCTTCACCTTTATCCAGTTCCGCTTCATCGAGCGCCAGGTCCATTACAAGTGAGGCAGTCATGATTCAGCGGACCCCTTTCGCAAACGCCCTCACCTATGGCGTGATGATCTTCGGCTTCCTCCTGCTGATAGGTCCCTTCATCGTCATCGTGTCGGGCGCGAGCCAAACGTTTCAGCAGGTCAACTCCATACCCTTCAGTTTCCTGCCGCAGGATCGCCTGTTTGAGAATATGAGCGCCGCCTGGACGCGGGCGAACCTCGGGACGGCGATGTTGAACAGCTTCGTGATGGCCAGCCTCGTGACTGTCGGGAAGGTCGCACTGTCAGCGTTGACTGCCTTTGCCATCGTATTCTTCCGAACCCCGCTGAAGGGCTTCTTTTTCTGGATGGTGTTCATCACGTTGATGCTGCCGCTTGAGGTGCGTGTCGTGCCCACCTACGCAGTCGCTGCCGATTTGTTTCAGCCCGTACGGCTTCTCATCTCCGCTGCGACTGGTTTCGAGGTGTCCCTCGACTGGAACCTTCTCAACTCCTACGCCGGTCTCACGCTGCCGCTAATCGCAACGGCCACCGGAACATTCCTTTACCGCCAATTCTACCTAACTCTGCCCGATGAACTGGCCGAGGCCGCGCGAATGGACGGGTCGGGCCCGGTCCGTTTTTTTATCGATATGCTCTTGCCGCTCTCGCGCACCAACATGCTCGCTCTGACCACGATCATGTTCGTCTACGGCTGGAACCAGTATCTCTGGCCGCTCCTGATGGTGACGGACCCTGCCTATAAGACCACGATGATGTCGCTGGTCGCACTCCTGCCGGCCGACAACGGCACGCCGGATTGGAACGTGACGCTCGCCGGATCGCTGATCATCATGCTGCCCCCATTGGTCGTCGTTGCCGTCTTGCAGCGCTGGTTCGTACAGGGCCTGGTGGCCACCGAAAAGTGAAACCGCTTCCCCCATCTGCAGAATAAAAGAGGTCCTCGTTCATGGCTGACATCGCAATTCGCGCCGTGCGTAAATCTTACGGCAAGACCCCCACCTTGCATGGCATCGACCTTGTTTTTGCGTCGGGAGAATTCGTGGTGATCCTCGGCCCATCAGGCTGTGGCAAATCCACGCTTCTCAGGATGATCGCGGGACTGGAGGAAATCACCGCGGGTGAGATCGCCATCAACGGACGGGTCGTTAACAGGCTTGAACCGCGCGAACGCGGTTGCGCCATGGTGTTTCAGAATTATGCCCTCTATCCACACATGACGGTCGCGGGAAACATCGGCTATGCCCTGAAAGTCGCTGGCGTACCAAAGGCAGAGCGCCTTCGCCGCATCGAGGAGACAGCCAAGATCGTCGGGCTCGCCGACTATCTCGATCGCAAACCTGCGGCCCTCTCCGGTGGCCAGCGGCAACGGGTTGCCATGGCGCGCGCGATCATCCGGGAACCGAACGTATTCCTTTTCGACGAACCGTTGTCGAATCTCGATGCCAAGCTTCGTGTCACCATGCGCGCCGAGATCCGCAAGCTCCATCAGCGCCTGTCGGCAACGTCCGTTTTCGTCACGCATGATCAGGTAGAAGCGATGACTCTCGCAGACAAGCTGGTCGTCATGAACAAGGGCGTCGTCGAACAGGTGGGCCAGCCGCTTGACATCTACCACCGCCCAGCAAGCATTTTCGTCGCCTCCTTCATCGGTTCGCCGGCGATGAACCTGTTTGACGCTCACATCAACGTCGATGACGCCTGCCTTGCGTTCAGCGGCACGAAGATGCCGATCGACAGGGCTCTTGCCACACGCTTGGGTGAAAGACGTGTGACCGTGGGCATTCGTCCGGAACAGTGTGTTGTTGCCACTGGGGCAAGAGGCATCTCGATGAAAGTGGACTTTGTAGAAGAGCTCGGAGCTGGCCGCGTCATCCACTCGGAATTGGATGGCCAGCCCTTTGCAGCCTGTGTCGATGAAGAGACGTACGTAAGGCCTGGCGACCGGATCGCGCTGGAACTGCCGCTTGCACATTTGCATGTGTTCGACCGAGAGACTGGTCGGCGTATCGAGCTTGAAGTCGAGCCTCGCAGTGGCCGCAATGCGCGGCAGGTGCTCGAAGCAGTCTGATCATCGCAACATCGAAGGAGATGGAAATGAACGAGTTCATATCCGCTATTGGCTTTTGCAACCGGACGGGCAAGGGAGATCTGTCGAGCCTTGACGCTTCTTTGCGCGAAATCGCCGATACGGGCGCGGATGCCTGCGAGATCGGGATCTATGGCGAGGAGATCATCAGCCGAGGTCGCCTCATCGAGGATCGGCTCCAGCGCGTCGCCGACATCACGCGCAAGTACCATTTCAAGAAGCTTTCGCTGCACGGTCAGATCGTATCCAACTTCATGGATCGCCAGCATCACGATTTGCAGAAGAAGGTCGTGAGAGCGATGCTCGAGCTGTGCGATCGGCTCGGCGCGGGAATCCTTGTCCATCACTCCGGCGCGGCGCAGCTTGCCGCCGGAGAGAGCGCCGCTGATCTCGACAAGATGGAACGCGACGCACTCGCAGAGATGTCGGATATCGCAAAAGGATATGGGGTACGCATCGCGCTTGAAAACATTTTCACGACGGAAACCGGACAGTATCGGCAAACACCGAGCCAGGTCGCCGAAACAGTCCGTTCGATCGGCTCCGACAACGTCGTTGCGCTTATCGACTTCTCGCATGCCTACATCGAGGCCACGCATCGCGGGCTGGATTTTCGCGAGCAATTGCGGGCAATGGCACCGGTGGCAGGCCACCTGCATGTTCACGACAGTTTTGGGCTGCCCTACTCCATGAACCGCTTCTATCATCCAGCTGAGGCGACGGCACTAGGCATCGGAGATTTGCATCTGCCAATTGGTTGGGGCGATATTCCTTGGGATGACATCTTCGCCGAACTGATCTTCCTTCCAGACACGGCATTAATCATGGAAATAAACGCCGAGCGTTTTGCTGATCAGCAACCTGCGAGCCTGGAACGGGCAAGGCGTTTGGCTACCGTGGTGGGCCTTCGATCAGCTGCCTGACGAGTTCCGGATAGCGCGTTACCATCCATGTTGATTGGTTGTCCGGCCGCACATGTGCGGCGGGACAACTGCACCATCCCTAGAAGCGCGTTCGTCAGACGGCCCGTTTGATCGCTATTACGAACCGATACAGACCGACGCACGGCGGAACTCATTCCGGCACGCCGGCGCTTTCCGGGGCGCAGTTTCTGACTTGGCAGTGATCAGAAAGCGATACTGCTCCGCTCACTCCGAAAGCAGCACCCGCGTGAGGGCGTGTCCGACGTCGGCGAGGCCGTCGATAACGTTGAAATGATGTTTGTCCGGTTCCGCGGTCGCGGCCGTTGTTGCACCCAGTCCGGTCCAGATATTGGCGAGCAGAGCGCTCTGGCGCAAGAACTCGGCCCGTTCGCCGCCCCCGACCCAGCAGGTGATGCGGGCATTTGCCATGGGGCGCAGCAGAGCCGGGCTTTCCGAAAGCGCCTCGCTCTCGTCGATCGCAAGCCTCTCGTTCATCGTGGTTGCCATGATCGGACGCAGGTCATGAACGCCCGAGATCGAGACGACGTTTCGAATCCGCTGCTGTACATGCGGCGCCAGCGGCGCGGTCGTCGTGATCATCCGGCTGACGAGATGCCCTCCGGCCGAATGCCCGGTCAAATTCAGCGGCCCATCGACCAGCTTCGAGGCCTCGCCGATGGCCGCAGCTACCTCTTCGACGATCCCAGCGATGCGAATTTCGGGGCAAAGCGTGTACGAGGGGATGGCGACGGCGTAGCCGCTGGCAACAGCGCCGGCGGCCAAATGCGACCAAAAGCTCTTATCGAGTTGCAGCCAGTATCCACCATGCACGAAGACGACAAGGCCCTTGGCTGAGCCATCAGGGAAAAACAGGTCCATGCGGTTTCTCGTCCGCTCGCCATAGCTGAGGTCGAGTTTTGCACGCCCCGCTGCCCGAAGGGCACTGCGAAAGGCTTCGGCTGGCTTGACCCACGCTTCCGGCCATAGGTTGCCACGAGCGATATTCGAGCCATTCGCATAGGCGTCGTCCCAATCGGTAATGCGGCGTTCCAGCATCGATTTAATCCTCCTAGTTTTCTCCTCAGGCGTAGCAATCGCCTGCCAGACCGGTAAACACAATGCCATCATCCAAAAAAACTTTAGGCTTGAAATAGTTTTTGAGCGGTGCGATGCTGCCCCATGTTCAGCCGAGAAGTGGAGGTCTCGCTGTGCCTATCACGATCATTGGAGTCGTCTCAGCGACGACGCGCTTCATCGGCAACGATCCGGCGACGCCCGCAACCGGTTTGCACGGCCGGGCTCCGCACGAACGCAAGAATTATAGCCGGCTTTAAAAATGCCTGAGCAACAGGCAGGAACGGAACAGGGGATTAGCCGCCACATGCTTGGACCGACTTCACACGTCGATACGTTTACCCGTGACCATCTGCCTCCGCCGGAAGAATGGCCAGACTTCCTTCTCGAAGGCTTCAACTATCCGGACCACCTCAACGCCGCCGTCGAACTGACCGACGCCATGGTCGCCAAGGGCTTTGGCGACCACACCGCCCTGATCGGCAACGGTCGTCGGCGAACGTACAAGGAACTTTCCGACTGGACGAACAGGCTGGCCCATGCGCTTGTCGAGAATTACGGCGTCAGACCGGGCAATCGCGTGCTCATACGCTCGGCCAACAACCCCGCCATGGTCGCCTGTTGGTTGGCAGCCACCAAGGCCGGCGCCGTCGTCGTCAACACGATGCCGATGCTCAGAGCCGGAGAGCTGACCAAGATCATCGACAAGGCCGAGATCAGCCTGGCGCTCTGTGACACACGTCTGATGGACGAGATGGTCGCCTGCGCAAAGGATAGCCGCTACCTGAAACAGGTCGTCAGCTTCGACGGGACTGCAAACCACGACGCTGAACTTGACCGGATTGCACTCGACAAATCCGTCCTCTTCGAGGCGGTGCACACCGGTCGGGACGACGTGGCGCTTCTCGGTTTCACCTCGGGCACGACCGGGATCCCGAAGGCAACCATGCACTTCCATCGCGATCTGATGATGATCGCAGACGGCTACGCCAGCGAAGTCCTAGGGGTCACACCCGACGATATCTTTGTCGGCTCGCCTCCACTTGCATTCACCTTCGGCCTCGGTGGCCTTGCGATCTTTCCCTTACGCTTCGGGGCGGCAGCAACGCTTCTTGAGCACGCGACGCCCGCGAACATGGTGGAGATTATCGAGAAATACAAAGCAACGATCTCGTTCACCGCCCCTACCGCCTATCGGGCGATGATGAAGGCGATGGACAACGGCGCGGACCTTTCGTCTCTGCGGGTTGCAATTTCGGCCGGCGAGACACTGCCGGGCCCCGTCTTCGAGGAATGGACGAACAAGACTGGCAAGCCGATCCTCGACGGGATCGGCGCGACAGAGATGCTGCACATCTTCATTTCCAACCGGTTCGAGGACCGCAAGGCCGCCTCGACCGGGAAGCCCGTCGGTGGCTACGAAGCACGGATCGTCAACGACGAGATGCAGGAAGTTCCTCGCGGCACGATCGGCAAGCTTGCAGTGCGCGGCCCGACCGGCTGCCGCTACATGGCCGATCCGCGCCAGCGTGACTATGTCCGCGATGGCTGGAATCTCACGGGTGACGCCTTCTATCAGGATGAGGACGACTTCTTCCATTTCGCCGCCCGATCCGACGACATGATCATAACCGCGGGCTACAACATCGCCGGCCCAGAAGTCGAAGCGGCCTTGATCTCGCATCCGGAAGTCGTTGAGTGTGCCGTCGTCGGTGCACCCGACGCCGAGCGCGGCGAGATCGTCGAGGCCTACGTCGTGCTGTCGGCCGGCGTGTCGGCAGACGAGGCGACGATCAAGCGCTTGCAGGATCACGTGAAGGCGACGATCGCGCCCTACAAATATCCACGGTCGGTAAAATTCCTGGACAGCCTGCCGAAGACAGCCACGGGCAAGATCCAGCGGTTCCGATTGCGGTTGGAGAACTGAAATGAGCGAACCATACGATCCTTCCAAGGAAGGCGCCCAGATGTCGTTTAAGGGGCGCATGTCCTACAGCGACTACCTCATGCTGGAGAAAGTGCTGGACGCACAGGAGCCGCTCTCAAAGGCTCATGACGAGATGCTGTTCATCATTCAGCATCAGACGTCTGAACTCTGGATGAAACTCGCGCTGCACGAGATCAACGCGGCTGTCCGGTCGATCCGTGAAGACCGGCTGGAACCCGCCTTCAAGATGCTGACGCGCGTGGCGCGCATCTTCGAACAGTTGAACAGCGCCTGGGACGTGCTTCGCACGATGACGCCCAGCGAATACACGCAGTTCCGCGAGTCTCTGGGGCAGTCATCCGGCTTCCAGTCGTGGCAATACCGGGCGATCGAGTTCCTCGCCGGCAATCGCAACGTCGCCATGCTCGGACCACACACGCATCGTCCCGAGACCCTTAAAAAGCTGGAAGCGATCTTAGCCGCACCGTCGCTCTATGACGAGGCGATCCGGCTCCTGTCTCGCAAAGGGTTCGATGTCGGCGAGGAAGCAGACAGGACGGATTGGCGCGAAACGCGCACGGAAAGCGACAAGGTCTTTGCGGCCTGGCAGACGGTCTACCGCGATCCCGAGCGCTACTGGATGCTCTATGAGCTCGCCGAGAAGCTGGTCGATTTCGAGGATTACTTCCGTCGATGGCGCTTCAACCACGTCACGACGGTGGAGCGCATCATCGGCATGAAACGCGGAACCGGGGGAACATCCGGCGCGTCCTACCTCAAGAAGATGCTCGAGGTGGAACTCTTCCCAGAGCTCTGGCATGTGCGCACAGGTCTCTGATAGAACACAACTCAAAAGGGAACCTACTAGGAGGAGAACAGCATGAACCGCATTCTGGCAGCGAGCGTTTTTGGCCTCGTGCTTGCGACGTCGAGCCTTGCCTACGCCGAGCCGGTGAAAATCGGCGTCATCACCACGCTTTCGGGCGGCGGCGCCGGTCTCGGCATCGACATGCGCGACGCATTCACGCTTGCGATCAAGCAATCGGGCAACAAGGACGTCGAGCTGGTGATCGAAGACGATGCCCAGAAGCCGGAACTTGCGGTGCAGATCGCCGAGAAGATGATCCAGGGCGACAAGGTCGACCTGATGACAGGGATCATCTGGTCGAACCTCGCCATGGCCGTCGTTCCGAACGCGGTAGCACAGGACGTGATCTATCTCTCGCCCAATGCCGGCCCTTCGGCACTTGCCGGTGCGAACTGCAACCCGAACTATTTCAACGTCGCCTATCAGAACGACAACTTCCATGAGGCGATGGGACAATACGCCAACAAAGACTACAAGAACGCCTTTGTCCTGGCGCCCAACTATCCGGCCGGGAAGGACGCGCTGACCGGCTTCAAGCGCTACTACAAGGGCGACCTTGCCGGCGAGATCTATACCCAGGTCGGCCAGACGGACTATGCCGCGGAGATCGCCCAGATCCGCGCCTCCGGTGCCGATAGCGTCTATTTCTTCCTGCCCGGCGGCATGGGCATCGCTTTCATGAAGCAATATGCCCAGTCGGGCGTCGGCATCCCGGTTATGGGGCCCGGGTTCTCCTTTAGCCAGGACGTTCTGCCGGCGATCGGCGACGCGGCCCTTGGCGTCAAGAATTCGGCGACCTGGTCCAAGGATCTCGACAACGAAGCCAACAAGAAATTCGTCGAAGCCTTCAAGGCCGAGTACAAGCGCCTGCCCTCGATCTACGCGGCGCAGAGCTGGGATACGGCGAACCTGATCCTCGCAGCGCTTTCAAAGGCGAGCGTCAAGGACAAGGACGCCTTCCGTGCGGCGCTCAAGGCAGCGGATTTCAAGTCCGTGCGCGGCGAGTTCGCCTTCAACAACAACAACCACCCGATCCAGAACATCTACGTTCGCGAGGTGGTGAAGGAAGATGACGGCGTCCTGACCAACAAGATCATCGCGACTGCCTTCGAGCATCACAAGGATGCCTACGCCGAGAAGTGCGGGATGTAAGACTTGCACCCGTCGTCGCCCGGGTGCTCGGCTTTCGTGCTGACATCCGGTCGATGATCCATGCGCCCCTCACACCAAGCTTGGACCGGTCTCTTGTTCACCGCACTCCTGATCGAACAACTGCTCAACGGGCTCCAGCTCGGCGTGATGCTGTTTCTGATGGCCGCCGGCCTGACGCTGATTTTCGGCGTCATGGGTCTGATCAATCTCGCCCATGGCTCGCTCTACATGATCGGCGCCTTCGCCTGCGCCACCGTCGCAGCCGCGACCGGCTCCTTCTGGCTGGGGCTGATCGCCAGCCTCACGGCCGCCGCCGGCGTCGGTGCGATCATCGAGGTCGCCGTCATCCGCAGGCTCTACGACCGTGATCATCTCGATCAGGTGCTTGCCACCTTCGCGCTGATCCTGATCCTGTCCGAAGGTGCGCGCTGGATTTTCGGCTCGTTCCCGCTCTATCTCGATATACCGCCCCTGCTTCAGGGCGCTGTGCCGCTCCCTGGCGGCGGTCAGTATCAGCTCTATCGCCTGGCGATCATCGGCGTCGGCATCGCGGTTGCCGTCAGCCTTTATCTGCTGATCTCCAGGACCCGGCTCGGCATGCGCATCAGGGCGGGCGAGTCGGACCGCGAGATGATCGCAGCGCTCGGCGTCGATATAGGCACGCTTTACACAGTCGTCTTTGCGCTCGGCGCAGCCCTTGCGGGTCTTGCCGGCGCCTTGGTCGGGGCGCTCCAGTCGGTGCAGGTCGGAATGGGCGAACCGGTGCTTATCCTCGCCTTCGTCGTCATCGTCATCGGCGGCATCGGCTCCATCAAGGGTGCGCTCGTCGGCGCTGTGATCGTCGGGGTCGTCGATACCATGGGCCGCTTCCTGCTGCCCTCGCTGCTGGCATTGACCATGCCCGCATCGCAGGCAACCACGATCGGGGCGGCGCTGGCCTCGATGCTGATCTATGTCGTCATGGCCCTCATCCTCGCCTTCAGGCCGAGCGGCCTGTTTGCCGCGCAGTCGTGAGGTCCCGATGAACCGCGAAACGACAGTCAATCTGCTTCTGGCGCTCCTCCTACTCGGCGCACCGCTTGTCGCCGTCGGCATGGGCGAGCCCTTCTATGTGACGCTTGCAACCCGCGTCGCCGTGCTGGCACTTGCCGCCGTCGGCCTCAACCTGGCGCTCGGGCTCGGCGGGCTGCTTTCCTTCGGCCATGCAGCCTTCTTCGGCCTCGGCGGCTATGTCGCCGGTATCCTTGCGACGCACGCCTTCAATGGCGAACCGCTGTTCGCCGACATTCCGGCAACCACATCGATGCCACTCATCTGGATAACGGCGGTGGTGGTCGCAGGGCTCGTTGCGTTGCCCATCGGTGCGATCAGCCTGCGCACGACAGGCGTCTATTTCATCATGATCACCCTCGCCTTCGCGCAGATGATCTACTATTTCGCGATCTCCTGGCCGGCCTATGGTGGCGAAGACGGCTTGTCGATGTCGGTGCGCAACGCCTTTCCCGGCGTCAATACCGCCAAGCCCCTGCCCTATTTCCTGGTCTGCTACGCCGCTCTGATGGCAACGCTTCTCCTGTTCCGCATCGTCGAGGGCTCGCGGTTCGGCAGCGCACTGCAGGCAGCGCGACAGAACGGAACGCGCCTTGCCGCCGTCGGCATCGCGCCCTTCAACATCCGGCTCGTCGCCTTCGCAGCCTCCGCGATGATCACCGGATTTGCCGGTGCGCTCTATGCCGATCTCAATCGCTTCGTCGGCCCTTCGATGCTGTCGTGGCACATGTCGGGCGAACTGATCGTTCTCATCATTCTCGGCGGCAAGGGCCGGCTGTTCGGGCCCGTCGCCGGCGCCATGATCTTCGTGTTCTTCGAATATGTGCTCGGCGGCATCACCGAGCGCTGGCAGTTCTTCCTCGGCCTCATCCTGCTCGGCATCGTGCTTTTTGCACGCGGAGGGCTGCTGGGCCTGCTCTCGGGAAAGCCGCGCCATGTCTGAGCCAATTCTTGAAATCCGCGACCTCAGAAAATCCTTCGGCGCGCTCAAGGCCACCGACGGGGTGAGCCTCGAGCTTCACCCGGGACAAATCCATGCGCTGATCGGTCCGAACGGCGCCGGAAAAAGCACGCTGATCCACCAGATCGCCGGCTCGCTCAAGGCCGACAGCGGGACGATCCGCTTTCTCGGTCAGGACATCAGCGGGCACGACATGGCCGCCCGTGCGAGGCTTGGACTTGCGCGCAGCTTCCAGATCTCCTCGCTGGCGCAGGAGTTCTCGGCCCTTCGCAACGTCATGCTAGCGGTGCAGGCAAGCCGTGGCAGCAGCTTTCGTTTCTTTCGCCAGGTGGTCGATGACAAGGACCTGACCGAACCGGCAATGGCGATGCTGGAGCGCGTCGACCTCGCCGCGCGCGCCCATGTACCCGCAGCCGAACTCTCGCACGGAGAACGCCGGCAGCTTGAAATCGCCATTGCGCTGGCGCTTTCGCCGAAGGCCTTCCTCTTCGACGAGCCGATGGCCGGCATGGGGCCGGAGGGCTCCAAACGGCTGACGTCTTTCCTCGATGGGTTGCGCCAGCAGGCACCGATGCTGCTTGTGGAGCACGACATGGACGCGGTCTTTGCACTGGCGGATCGGATATCCGTGCTTGTCTATGGCCGCATCATCGCGACGGGCACGGTCGAGGAAATACGCAGCGACCCGGAAGTGCGCCGCGCCTACCTGGGAGAAGCCGCGTGAGCCTGCTGGAACTAAAAGGTCTCGAAACCTTCTATGGCGCTTCCCAGGCGCTCTTCGGCGTCAATCTCGATGTGCGGGAGGGCGAAGTGGTTGCGCTCATGGGCCGCAACGGCATGGGCAAGACGACGACGATCAACTCCATCCTCGGCCTCGTGCGCCCGCGCTCAGGTGTGATCAGCTTCGCGGGCAAGGCGATCTTCGGCATGCGGCCGCACCGGATCGCCAGACTCGGCCTTGGCCTCGTGCCCGAAGGACGGCGCTGCTTCCCGAACCTCACCGTCATGGAAAACCTCGTTGCCACCGCTCGTGGCAGCGAGTGGACCTTGGAGAAGGTGGTCGCGCTCTTTCCCCGCCTCGGCGAACGGCGCGACCAATATGCCAATACGCTTTCCGGTGGCGAGCAGCAGATGCTTGCCATCGGCCGGGCGCTGATGACCAATCCCAGCCTGCTCATTCTGGACGAGGCGACCGAGGGCCTGGCGCCAGTGATCCGGCAGGACATCTGGTCGGCGATCCGTACGCTGAAGACGGCCGGCCAATCGATCCTCGTCGTCGACAAGACGCTTTCGGAATTGCTACCCCTCGCCGACCGCTGCTTCGTGCTGGAGAAGGGCGCGACGGTGTTCACGGGATCGCCGGCAGCGCTGACGCCGGCGCTTCAGGATCGCTATCTCGGCGTCTAAGCTTTCAGTCAGGCGGCGGGAATGCCGCCACCAAGCACGACGGAATAGGCCACAGCGTCGATATTGCCGCCGGAAATCACGCAGACGATGTTTCCCTTAAGGTCCGGTCGGGCGATCGCGGCGGCAAGTGAGGCGGCGCCCGCACCTTCTGCCACGATCTTGGCCTTCCTGAACAAAAGCCGCATCGCGTCTGTCACCTCAGCGGGACTGACGGCAATGGCCCCGTCGATCAGTTCGCGTGCGACCGGCCAAAGCTGCGGGACCAGCGACGGAGCGCCGATGCTCTTGATGAAGGACGGGCGGGTTTCGATCATCACAATCCGCCCCGCCTCAAGTGCGGCGCAAACCGGGGCGGCGCTGTCGTCTTCGACCGCAAAGACGCGTGCCGGCCGGGAACCGGTCTTGATGGCACTGGCGACCCCGGTGGTCATGCTGCCGCCGCCATAGGGGGTCAGCACCACGTCGACATCGGGCAGGTCCTCGACGATTTCCATGCCGATCGAGCCGTTGCCGGAAAGCACCGCCTGATCGGTCACCGGATTGATCAGCAGTTCCGGCGCATCCGGCCTGTCCGCGCAGACAATGTAGTCCCACCAGGTCTCCGCGCTCACGAAGCGCACCTCCCCGCCAAGGTCGCGCACGCCCTCGATCTTGGTCTGTGGCGCTCCGCGGTACATATAGGCGACCATCGGAACACCGATGAGGCGCGCGGCCCAGGCCATGCCGTAGGCCATATTGCCGGAACTCGTGACCGCGACGCCGCCCCGCAGAGCAGCAGGGTCGCGCGACAGCACTGCATTCAGCGCCGGGCGGAGCTTGAAGGCGCCAATCGGAGAAAGCGTCTCCAGTTTCAGGAAGATTTGCCGGTCCGAAAGTCCGAGGTCGAGCCTGACCAGCGGCGTGCGCGCGACGTGGGGAGCGATGCGGCCACGCGCCTCGGCGATTTCGTCCAATGTCGGCCGGTGTGGTGCAGCGGTCATTGCGAAAGTCCCCCTGGGCGGCGCGATCTTTATCGGCGTCTCAGTGTGACGGTGCGGGCGGTATGCCGCCCGCAGCTTGTCGATGCTATCAGATCAGGTGACGGCCGCACGAACGGCAAAGCGCGCATCCTGCCATGTACCGGTGCGCAGGATCTCTTCCAGAATTTCGACCGCCTGCCAAACGTCGGCGTAGCTTACATAGAGCGGGGTGAAACCGAAACGCATCGTCGACGGCGCGCGGAAGTCGCCGATGACGTCGCGGGCGATAAGCGCCTGCATAATCTCGTAGCTATTGGGATGGCTGAACGAAACCTGGCTTCCGCGCCTCGCGCCGTCACGTGGGCTCTCGAGCTCGAGGCCGTAGGCGCCGCATTTCGCCTCAACCAGCGCGATGAAGAGGTCGGTGAGCCGGATGCTCTTCTCACGCAACTTGGTCATGTCGACCTCGTCCCAGACGTCGAGCGCGCCCTTGAGCGCCCGAAGCGACAGGATCGGTTGCGTTCCGCAAAGGAAGCGGCGGATCCCCTCGCCGGCCGCGTAGTGCTTCTCGAAGGCAAAGGGGCGCGCATGCCCCCACCAGCCACTGAGCGGCTGGCGGATATCGCCATGGTGACGCGTCGCGGCATAGATGAATGCTGGTGCTCCGGGACCGCCGTTCAGGTACTTGTAGGTGCAGCCGACGGCAAAATCGACATCAGCACCCTCAAGATCGATCGGCAGCGCGCCTGCCGTATGGCAGAGATCCCAGATGATCAGCGCGCCATGCTCATGCGCCTTGCGCGTCAGCGCCGCCATGTCGCGCAGTTCGCCGGACTTGTAGTTCACGTGGTTGACCAGAACCACGGCAACGTCACTGTTGATCAGGTCTTCGATCTCGGGCGCATCGACCCCTTCGAGACGCAGCGCCGCACCCGGACGCGTCGAGACCACGCCCTCGGCCATGTAGAGGTCGGTCGGGAAACTGCTGCCTTCGCTGACGATCACCGAGCGCTCCGGCCGCAAGGCCATCGCCGCATGCAGGGCCTTGTAGATGTTGATCGATGTGGTGTCGCAAACAACCGTCTGACCGGCCCCAGCGCCAATCAGTCGGCCAACCCGGTCCCCGAGCGCAAGCGGCATCTCGAACCATCCGGCCGTGTTCCAGCTTCGGATGAGATCCTGGCCCCATTCCTCCGTCGCCGCCTTGCGGAGCTCGTCGAAGGCAGCGGTCGAAGCAACGCCGAGCGAGTTGCCGTCGAGATAGATGAGGCCCGGTGGCAGGATGAAACGATCGCGCATCGGGCGTAGCACGTCGGCCGCATCCATGGCCTCTATCGCAGCAAAATCAGGAACTGCACTCATGAAGATGGTCCTTGGTTATTCACGAACGGTTTCGCGGGCGGGTGCCGGCCCGCGGCTTCGCTTGAGGCTCGGAAGAGCCAGCATGGCGAGAACGAAGAGGCCAGTCGCAAGTTTCAGATCCGGTGGTGGCATGCCGGCGGCCAGGCAGAAGGAGACGAGCTGATAGTAGACGACCGCGCCGACAAACGGGGCGGCGAGTTGGCGCAACACGCTTTGCTTTCCGACGATCGCCTCGCCGATCATCAGCGCCGCGAGCCCATTGATAAGGATGCCGAGGCCCATGTTGACGTCGGCAAAGCCCTGCGACTGCACCATCAGCGCTCCGCCTGCCGCCGAAAACGCGCCGGCAAGCCCGACGCCGCCGATCGTCGCCAGCCAGACGTTGATGCCCTGCGCTTCCGCCATGTCGGGATTGGCGCCGACGGCCCGGATCGCCGTTCCCTTCTCGGTCCTGAAGAAATGATAGAGCAGGAAGAAGACGATGAGTGCGATGAGGCCGGCGACAACGATCTTGCTTGCCGGGAAGCCCGGCTGCAGCCCTGGCACCCAGTCGAACATCGTCGGCGCCCCGAAAACCGATAGGTTCGACCGGCCCATGATGCGCAGATTGATCGAATAGAGCATCGTCATCATCAGGATGCCGGCAAGCAACGTGTGAATGCGGAATCTCAGATGGATGAACGCCGTGCAGCAGCCGGCGACAAAACCGGCGAGGAGTGCGATGGCGATCGCGGCGAGCGGCGACATGCCGGCCGCCATCAGTACACCGCAGACGCAACCGCCAAGCGGGAACGCGCCCTCGCTGGTCAGATCCGGGAAGCTCAGCATGCGAAACGGGATCATGATCCCCAGCACGACGAAGGCAAGGATCAGGCTCTGGGCCAGCGTGACGGGAACGAGCGAGACGAAACTCGCGATTGTGTTTTGAATAATATCCATGATCGTCAGCTCGCCAGGAACATGCGGTCGGTTTTGACGGAGAAATGGCCGATCAGGTCCGGCACCGTCGTCTGGGCCTTGTCCTTGCCATCGATTTCGAGGCGGACGCGCCCGGCATCGAGCATGACGACCTTGTGGCCGAAATCCACGGCATGCTGCATGTTGTGCGTCACCATCAGCGTCGTCAGCTTCAAGGCTTCGACGGCGCGGATCGTCGCTTGCATGACGATGTCGGCGGTGCGCGGGTCGAGCGCCGCGGTGTGTTCGTCGAGCAGCAGCAGCTCCGGCGAACCGCCGACCGCCATGATCAACGACAACGATTGCCGTTGGCCACCCGACAGTAGCTCCACGCGCGTGTCGAGACGCTTTTCGAGGCCGAGGCCCAGAAGCGACAGGCGCTCCTTGTAGGCGGTGAGCCTTGCCGCGTTCAGCCCGCGGCGCAGGGTGCGCTTGTTGCTTCGAAGCTCGGCGAGCAGCATGTTTTCGGCCACCGTCATGCTGGCGGCGGTACCGCGCATCGGGTCCTGGAACACGCGCGCAAGCCGCATGGCGCGTTTGTGCACGGGCGTCGCCGTCACGTCGTCGCCATTGATGACGATCTGGCCGCTATCGAGCGCGAGCGCCCCGGAGATGGCGTTGAGCATGCTGCTCTTGCCGGCGCCGTTCGAGCCGATGACGACGCCGAACTCGCCTGTTGCAAGGCTGAGGCTGAGGCCGTCGAGTGCGACCTTTTCGTCTGCCTGCCCCTTGTAGAAGACCTTGCGGGCCGATCTGATTTCCAGCATTGGCTCCCCCTCATAACCCATGAAGTGACGGCGCTCCCGACGCCGTCACCTATTCGCCCAAAATCAGTCGACCAGGCAGCCGCAATCGGCGAGCGATGCCGGTATTGCGATGCCGAAGGCCGCCGCCGCTTTTTTCGAGATCAGCGGTGCATGGTCCTCATAGCTCGGACGCGACGGCGCGATCGTCTTCGGGTCCTTGCCCCCAAGGATCTCCGCGGCAATCTTGCCGGCATTCATGCCGACCTGCTCGTAGTTGACGGCAAAGCTTGCCGGCACGACGCCGTCGCGCACAGCACCATCGTCGGAGTTGACGATCGGGATCTGCGCCTGGCGTGCAGCCGCCGAGACGGCGCCGATTGCCGGCTGGAGCAGGTTGGATGCGGGCGTATAGATCACGTCGGCCTTGCCGGCGAAGGAGGCAATGCGCTGCTGGATGTCGTTGACGTTGTCGACGCCAACGGCCACGACCTCAAAGCCGGCGGCCGGTGCAGCCGCCTTGATCTTGTCGAGCAGAGCCGTGTCGTTCGCCTCGCCAGGGTTGTACGGAACGCCGAAGCGCTTGGCCTCCGGAAGGAGCTTGCGGGTAAAGGCCATCACGGCAGCCACGTCCTGAAGGTCCGTCGCGCCAGTCATGCCGTCGTCACCCGCCCCCCAGGACGGAACGAGCTTCGCGGCCACCGGATCGGTGACGGCGGAAAAGACAACCGGAATACCGGATCCGGCGAGCGCCTTCTTGGCGATCTGCGAGACCGGCGTGGTGATCGTGTAGATCAGTTTCGGCTGCTCGGCCTGCAGCTTGGCAATCATCTGCGGAACAAGCGAGGCGTCGAAGTTGGTGTGGCTTTCAGTGTAAACGACATCGGTGCCCTCGACGAAGCCGTTTTCAGCCAGTGCCTTCTTGAAGCCGGCGATCGACGCACTCAATTGCGGATGTTCGCCGAAATTGGCGATGCCAATACGGATCGGATCGGCAGCAGCCGTTCCCGCTCCCCACGCCAGCGCGCCGGCGACAACCAATCCCGAAAGCCAAGTCCTCTTGCTCATACATCCCTCCCAGAATTTGACGAGCGTTACCGCCCTCCTCGGCGGCGTGGGTGGATGATGGAGACGGTCAGACTTCTTGTCAAACAAATATATATATTTTCATCAGAGGCGCAGAACTATATATATTTGTATCGATGCGATGCGGGCGTTAAGGGAACTTGATGCAAGACCACGAACAGTCGACCAAAACCGAATTGGCCTACCGGCTGCTGCGACGCGATATTCTGGCGACGCGTCTCAAGCCTGGCGCTCCGATGAAGCTGAGTGTGCTGCGCGAAAGCTACGGAATCGGCTGGACACCTCTGCGCGAAGCGCTGTCGCGTCTGGAGGCGGAAGGCCTGGTCACGGCGATCAGCAACCGCGGCTTTGCCGTTGCTCCGGTTTCACGCGAGGAACTGGACGATCTCACCCGCGCGCGCCTGGCCGTCGAAATGCCGCTGCTTCTCGAGTCGATCGAGAACGGCGACAGCGCATGGGAATCGGCCGTCGTCACCGCGCATTACCGGCTGTCCCGCTGCAAAGTCTCGGTCGAGCATTTCTCCGAAAGCGAGATCGACGAGTGGGACGAAAAGCACGCCGCCTTCCACGCAGCACTGATCGGTGCGGCACGATCGAACTGGTTGACCCGCTTCCAGTCAACGATTTCCGATCAGCTTCGTCGCCACCACCGTTTCCTCAGCCTGGCCCCGACATTGAGGGCTGCCGCAGGGATGAGCAAGGGATACGAGGAAGCGGTCGCCGCCTTGCAAGACGCCATGGCGATCGAGCATCACACTGAGCTGATGGAGGCGGCACTTGATCGAGATTTCGAGCGCGCCAAGACGCTGATGGCCGACCACATCGGCTTTACCGTCAATGTCTATGTCCAATCCGAGGACGGTGGCCGTTCTCAATCTTCCGGGCACCCGTCGTTGCCGGGGATTGCGTCCAAATGACGGCCCAACGCAGCCTGTCCAAGAGCCGGAAACATCTCTAATAAGGGCAAGGCGGCAGTATACGCCTGCAGCTTTGTGAAAGTGGACGTTGGTATGATGGGTGAAGACAAGTTCGACATCTCGCCGGAATGGGTGGATGGCGAGACCAAGGCCCTCGAGGCTCCCGGCGATCACCGTGTCGAGCTCAGGCTCTGGCTGCGTCTGCTGACGTGCTCGACACTGGTCGAGAGCGAAGTCCGCCGGCGGCTCCGGGAAGAATTCGACTCCACGCTGCCACGTTTCGACCTGATGGCCCAGCTCGAGCGAGCGCCTGATGGCATGGTGCTGGGGGAAGTCTCTAAGCGCATGATGGTCTCACCCGGCAACATAACGGTTCTTGTGGAACGGCTGACCGAGAGCGGTCACATCAGCCGTACGACACTGCCGACGGATCGACGTGTACAGATCATCGCGCTGACGCCCTTCGGCCGCGCCGAATTCGAGAAGATGGCGGCAAGGCATTCCGACTGGATCTCCGACCTGTTCGCTGGACTTTCAGCGAAGGAGGGCGGTGTGTTGATGGACGAGCTTGCCAAGCTCAAGCGATCCATCGTTGCTGCGTTGGCCCGGAACACTTAAGGCACTGCGCCTTTCTTTCCGCCGTCTCCCGAGATTCTCCGAAACGGTTCGCCACTCGCGCACCGCAATCCGGACGCATGTAGCGTCGTCACATTTGCCGAAACAATTTTAAGCTTGAAATTTCTCTGGAACGAGTCCACCCTGCTCCTCGCAGTCCGGGATGACGGTCGACGACATCTGGACGGTGACACACGCAGCCGGAGCTCGGGAGGAGAACGACATGCGGATCGTCTGTATCGGTGGCGGGCCAGCCGGCCTCTATTTTGCGCTGCTGATGAAGCGCCAGCACCCGGAACACCGCATAACGGTCGTCGAGCGGAACCGCGCCTTCGACACCTTCGGGTGGGGGGTGGTCTTCTCGGATGCGACGATGCAGTCGATGCGCCAATGGGATCCGGAGACTGCCGAGGCGATCGAGGTCGCTTTCAACCACTGGGACGACATCGAACTGGTTTTCAAGGGCCGTAAGATCAGGACGACGGGCCACGGCTTCGTCGGCATCGGCCGCAAGAAGATGCTCAATATCCTCCAGGATCGCTGCCTCGAACTCGGTGTCGAACTCGCGTTCGAGCACGACGTCGAAAGCGACGAGGAATTCGCCGATGCGGACCTCATCATCGCCTCCGACGGCGTCAACTCGAGGATCCGCAATAGATACGCCGACGTATTCCAACCCGACATGGTCGTTCGGCCAAACCGTTATGTCTGGCTCGGCACGGACAAGCGCTTCGACGCCTTCACCTTCGACTTCCAACGCACCGAACACGGCTGGTTCCAGGCGCATATCTACCGCTTCGATGAGAACACTTCGACCTTCATCGTCGAAACCACGGATGACGTCTTTCAGGCCCATGGTCTCGACCATATGGACCAGCAGCAGTCGATTGAGTTCTGCGAAAAACTCTTTGCCGAGACGCTCGACGGCCATAAGCTGATGACCAATGCGCGCCATATGCGCGGCTCTGCCTGGCTGAACTTCGGCCGGCTGATTTGCGAGAAGTGGAGCCACTTCAACGGCAATAGCCACGTCGTCTTGATGGGGGACAGCGCCCACACGGCGCATTTCGCCATCGGCTCGGGCACCAAGCTTGCGATCGATGACGCCATCGAGCTTACCCGACAATTCGATATCCTCGGCCACGACGAAGCCAACATCCCGGCTGTGCTCGCGGCTTACGAGGAGATACGCCGGGTTGATGTCGCCCGCATCCAAAATGCGGCGCGCAATGCGATGGAGTGGTTCGAAGTCGCCGGCACGCGCTATGCCGATACGCTGGAGCCGGAGCAATTCATGTATTCGATGCTGACCCGCTCACAGCGTATCAGCCACGAGAATCTTCGCCTTCGCGACAAGGACTGGCTCGAAGGTTTCGAACGCTGGTTCGCCGAACGTGCCGGCGCCGAGCCGGCGTCGAATGGCACGGTTCCCCCGCCGATGTTCACGCCTTTCAAGCTTCGCGGCCTGACGCTCAGGAATCGCATCGTCGTTTCGCCAATGGCGATGTATTCGGCGACCGACGGCGTGCCCAACGACTTTCACCTGGTGCATCTCGGTGCGCGCGCCATGGGCGGCGCGGCCCTCGTTTTTCCTGAAATGACCTGCGTGTCGCCTGACGCCCGCATCACGCCCGGATGCTTGGGACTCTGGAACGACGAACAGACGTTGGCCTTCAAGCGCATCGTCGATTTCGTGCACCAGCAGACGCCTGCCAAGATCGGCATCCAGCTCGGGCATGCCGGAAGAAAAGGTGCGACCAAATTGGCCTGGGAGGGGATCGACCAGCCCTTGAACGAGGGCGCCTGGCCGCTCATTTCCGCGTCGGCCCTGCCTTACCTCGCGCATTCGGATACGCCGCGCGAAATGACCCGAGCCGACATGGACCGCGTCGTCGCCGACTTCGTGCAGGCGACCGGACGCGCCCGTGACCTCGGTTTCGACATCCTCGAACTGCACGTGGCGCACGGCTACCTGCTGTCGAGCTTCCTGTCGCCGCTCACCAACCTCCGCACGGACGACTATGGCGGCGACCATGCGTCCCGCGCCCGCTTTCCGCTCGAAGTGTTCCACGCGATCCGTAAGGCGTGGCCCGAGGACCGACCGATGTCGGTGCGCCTTTCGACGCACGACTGGCACGAAGGCGGCAACACTCCTGACGATGCGGCGATTTTCGCCCGCCTGTTCAAGGAAGCCGGCGCCGATATGATCGACTGCTCCTCCGGTCAGGTGGTGAAGGAAGAAAAACCGGTTTACGGCCGGCTGTTCCAGACACCATTTTCCGACAAGATCCGCAACGAGATCCAGGTTCCGACCATCGCCGTCGGAGCGATTTCCGAAGCCGACCACGCCAATTCCATCATTGCGGCCGGCCGTGCCGACCTCTGCGCAATTGCGCGTCCGCATCTGGCCGACCCGTCCTTCGTCATGCACGAGGCGGCGAAGATCGGCTATGACGGGCAGCCCTGGCCAAAGCAATACCACTCCGCCCGCGCGCAATATGTGAACAATCTGGCGCGCGCCGCAACGACGGTAGGCAAGCCATGAACCGCAGACACGCCCTCGTCACGGGCGCCGGAAGCGGCATCGGCAAGGCGATCGCGCTTGCACTCGCAGCCGATGGCCATATCGTCAGCCTTGTGGGGCGCCGCGCCGCGCCGCTCGAAGCCGTGAAAGAGGAAATCCACTCATCAGGCGGCGAAGCCCACGTCCACCATGAGTTCGATGTGACTGACCCGGCAGCGGTCGAGCAAGGCATTTCGGCTGCGATTGCGAAGAGCGGAGAGATTGCGGTTCTCGTCAACTGCGCCGGCGAGGCTCCTTCGGCGCCGTTCGAGAAAACCGATCTTTCACTCTGGCAACGAGTGCTCACGGTCAACCTGACCGGGGTGTTTCTTGTGACGCAGGCAGCCCTTGCCTCCGTGCGCCGGGCCGGCAACGGCCGGATCGTCAATGTCGCAAGCACCGCGGGCCTCACCGGTTACGCCTATGTTTCAGCCTATTGCGCCTCGAAACACGGCGTCATCGGCCTGACGCGGGCGCTGGCGCTCGAACTTGCCCGCACCGACGTGACCGTCAATGCCGTCTGCCCGGGGTTCACCGACACGCCACTCATCGACGGTGCGCTCGACACGATCAGCGAGAAGACTGGCCGTTCGCGCGAGGAAGCGCGCGCCAGCCTTGCCCGTTCCAATCCGCAAGGGCGCCTGGTGACGCCCGACGAGGTCGCACACACGGTCTCCTGGCTCGTGTCGGAGAAGGCAACCGCGATCACCGGCCAGGCCATCCCAGTGGCGGGCGGCGAAGTTCTCGGAGGATAGACATGACAAACCCGATGCAGGCCAAGAAGCGCGCCTTCAAAGACCATAAGGCCAAGCACTTCCTGTTCGAAACGGACGCCGACGGCCGGGTCGCCACGATCACGCTCGACCGTCCGGAAAAGAAGAACCCACTGACCTTCGAAAGTTACGAGGAGCTTTGCGATCTCTTCCGGGCGCTTGGTCGCGCCAGCGATGTGCGCGCCGTGGTGCTGACCGGCGCCAGCGACAACTTCTCCTCCGGCGGCGACGTCTTCGAGATCATCGAGCCGCTGACGCGCATGTCGATGCCGGATCTGCTTGATTTCACCCGTATGACCGGCGAACTGGTGCGCCAGATCCGCGCCTGCCCGCAGCCCGTCATATCAGCCGTCGACGGCATCTGCGCCGGTGCCGGCGCCATCCTGGCGATGGCTTCCGACTTCCGCGTGGCAACGCCGGAGGCGAAGACGGCGTTTCTCTTCACCCGCGTCGGGCTGGCCGGCGCCGACATGGGCGCCTGCGGCATCCTTCCCCGCATTATCGGCCAGGGCCGTGCCGCCGAACTGCTCTTCACCGGACGGGTCATGACCGCGACCGAGGGCCACGCCTGGGGCTTCTACAACGCCCTCCACGAGCGTCCGTCGCTGCTTGCCGAGGCGCAGAAATTCGCACGCACGATCGCCGATGGCCCCTGGTTCGCTCACGCAATGACCAAGAAGATGCTCGACCAGGAATGGGCGATGGGCATCGATCAGCTGATCGAAGCGGAAGCGCAGGCCCAAGCGATCTGCATGGCGACCGGCGACTTCCGCCGCGCCTTCGAGGCCTTTGCCGCCAAGGCGAAGCCGGAATTCAAAGGGAATTGAGCATGAGTTCCCATGAGACGGCTTTGCACCCACCAACCCGCGACCATCTCGACTGGCCATTCTACGAGGATAGGCATCGCGCGCTTGCCGCCGAATTGGACGGCTTCGTTGCCGGCGGCGGTCTTGGCGAAGTCGATCACCGGGATGTGGATGCCGCCTGCAAACATCTGGTCGCTGCGCTCGGCGCTGCAGGCGTACTTCGCCATTGCGTGCCGAAGGCGTTCGGCGGTACGAGCGAAGACATCGACAGCCGATCGCTTTGCCTCATCCGCGAAACGCTCGCCTATACCGACGGGCTTGCCGACTTCGCCTTCGCCATGCAGGGGCTGGGGACTGGCGCGATCAGCCTTTCCGGCTCCGAGGCGCTGAAGCAGGCCACCCTGCCCAAGGTCGCCCGCGGCGAGTGCATCTCCGCCTTTGCGCTTTCCGAACCCGATGCGGGCTCGGATGTTGCGGCGATGGCCTGTGCGGCGCGCCGCGACGGCGACCATTTCGTGCTAGACGGCGAGAAGACCTGGATCTCGAACGGAGGCATCGCCGACGTCTACACTGTCTTTGCCCGCACCGGCGAGGCGCCCGGCACGCGTGGCATATCCGCCTTCGTGGTCTTTGCCGACACGCCGGGCTTCACGATCGCCGAGCGCATCGAGACGATTGCGCCGCATCCGCTCGCCCGGCTTCGTTTCGACAATTGCCGTATTCCGTCGTCACAGCTTCTCGGCAGCCCGGGCGAAGGCTTCAAGATCGCCATGCGCACGCTCGACATCTTCCGCCCATCCGTCGCTGCCGCCGCGATCGGCTTTGCCCGTCGCGCGCTCGACGAGGCGGTGGCACATGCGAAGAACCGCAAGATGTTTGGCGCAACGCTTGCCGACCTGCCGACCGCGCAAAGCACACTCGGTGAGATGGCAACGGCGATCGACTCCGCAGCCCTTCTGACCTGCCGCACGGCGTGGCAACGCGACGTGCAAAAGCGGCCGACGACTCGCGAGGCGGCAATGGCCAAGATGACGGCGACGGAGAATGCGCAGTGGGTCATCGACCAGGCGCTGCAGCTCTTCGGCGGTCGGGGGGTACGCGTCGGCGAGATCACGGAGCGGCTCTATCGTGAGATCCGTGCGCTGCGCATCTACGAGGGCGCGACCGAAGTTCAAAAGCTCATCATCGGCCGCGAGCTGATGAAGGGCACGGCACGATAACGGTGGCGTCACCACCTCGCTCGCCAACCACGCTTCCCTTGCATGGCCGGACGATATCCGAGCCGCACTGACGCAACATCTGGAGACAACCAATGCACACCATCCTGCAACCTGAAGGTTGGGCAAAGCCCATCGGCTATGCCAACGGCGTCGCTGCGAAGGGCCGCACTCTCTTCGTCGGCGGTCAGATCGGCTGGAACGAGCGCTCCGAGTTCGAAACCGATGATTTCGTCGAGCAGGTCCGTCAGACTCTGAAAAATGTGGTCGCGGTGCTCGCCGCCGGGGGGGCGGAGCCGCACCACATCACGACGATGACCTGGTACTTCACCGACAAGCAGGAATATATCGGTAACCTCCGCGGTATCGGCCAAGCCTACCGCGACATCATCGGCAGGAACTTCCCTGCAATGGCGGCAATGCAGGTGGTCGCGCTGGTCGAAGACCGGGCCAAGATCGAAATCCAGGTCACGGCCGTCATCCCCGATTGAGGATTGCCGACATGCCAGAGATCAGATTTTCGCAGAGCGTTTCCGCCCGTCGGGAACAAGGTGCTCTCGTCGTCACCATCGACAACCCGCCCGTCAACGCGCTGTCGGCGCATGTCAGGTCCGGCCTGATGGCTGCTTTGGATCATGCTACTGACCTTCCGACGATTACCGGTCTCGTGATCACCGGTGCGGGCAGCACGTTTATCGGCGGTGCTGATATCAAGGAGTTTGGCAAACCGCCCATGGAGCCGATGCTTCCCGAGGTGATCGATCGCATCGAGACTTTCGAAAAGCCGGTCGTCTGCTCGGTGAATGGCTCCGCCCTTGGCGGAGGCTGCGAGGTGGCGCTCGCCTGCCACGGTCGCATAGCTGGAGAAAAGGCCGCGTTCGGACTGCCCGAAGTGAAGCTCGGCATCGTTCCGGGTGCTGGCGGGACACAACGCCTGCCACGGCTGATCGGCACGATCGCGGCCATCGATCTCATCGGAACGGGGCGCACCGTCAACGTGAGCGAAGCTGTCGCACTCGGCCTTGCCGATGGCACCGCCGCGGACCCTGTAGCCGCCGCCCTTACGCTCCTGCGCGAACTGGGTGCAAAGCCGCTCCGTCGCACCGGCTTGATGGCGGTCCCGACGGTGGACGCAGCAGCCGTCAGCGCGGCGGAGGCGAAGGTCCTGGCGCGAGCCCGCGGCCAATCCGCTCCGGTCGAGGCGGTACGTCTCGTCAAGGCGGCCGGTCAAGTCGATCTGAAACAGGGATTGGCGGAAGAACGCTGCACATTCCTGCGTTTACGCGACTCCGTCGAGTCCGCTGCCCTGCTGCACGTATTCTTTGCCGAACGCGCCGCCGGCAAGATCGAAGGGTTAGAGACAGTCTCGCCACGCAGAATCGAGACAGTTGCGGTGGTCGGCGCGGGGCTGATGGGGGCAGGCATTGCGGTCTCCGCCCTGATCAGCGGCTGTCGCGTCATCGCTTTGGAACAGACAAAGGAAGCAGCAGCCGGCGCGCGCGACCGCATTGCCGAGACACTCGACAAAACCGTCCGCTCCGGACGGATGGGCCAGGATGGACGCGACGACTGCCTCGCCAGATTACAGACCACCGCTGAAGCGGCAGACCTCGCCACCGTTGATCTCGTCATCGAAGCGGTGTTCGACGACCTCCAGGTCAAGATGGACCTGTTTCGCCGGCTCGACGGCATCCTTGCGCCAGGCACCATTTTGGCAACCAACACCAGCTACCTCGATCCCGACGTGATCGCCGCGGCGACGACCGATCCGACGCGGGTGGTCGGATTGCACTTCTTCTCACCCGCCAATGTCATGCGGCTTGTCGAAGTCGTCGATTGCGCCAAGACCGCACCCGATGTGCTGGCGAGTGCACTCGCCTTCGTCAAACGCCTGGGCAAGTTACCCGTCGTCTGCGGCGTTACCGAGGGCTTCATCGGCAACCGCATCTTCTCCGCCTATCGTCGCGAGGCAGAGTTGATGCTCGAGGATGGCGCCGTGCCCGACGAGATCGACGCCGCCTTCGAAGCTTACGGTTTTCCGATGGGCATCTTCGCCGTCAATGACATGGCCGGGTTGGAGATCGCCTGGGCGCGCCGGAAGCGGCAGGCCGCGACGCGGGATCCTGCCGCACGTTATGTCGAGATCGCCGATAGGCTTTGCGAGGCGGGCCGTCTTGGCCGCAAGAGTGGCCGCGGCTGGTACGCCTACCCCAACGGCGAGCGCACCGTCGATCCGGAAGTGACGGCGATGATCAAGGCGGCGCGCGCCGCCAAGAACATCACGCCGCGAGCCATCACTGCCGAAGAGATCATGGGCCGGCTTTTGAAGGCGATGGTCGATGAAGGAACGGCGCTGCTGGCCGAAGGCATCGCCGCGCGCCCCGGCGACATCGATCTGGTGATGATCAACGGTTACGGCTTTCCGGCCCACAAGGGCGGGCCGATGTTTACCGCGCAGCAAGGCAAGGACCTGAAATCATGAGCGAGGCCTATATCATTGATGGCGTCCGCACGCCCATCGGCCGATACGGCGGCGCTTTGTCGGTCGCCCGTGCCGACGACCTCGCCGCGCACGTAATCCGCGACGCGCTGGCGCGCGTCGCGTCGGTACCGGCCGAAGCGATCGATGAGGTCGTCTTCGGTTGTGCCAACCAGGCGGGCGAAGACAACCGCAACGTGGCCCGCATGGCCGCCTTGCTTGCCGGATTGCCGGACGCGGTTCCTGGCACGACGATCAACCGGCTTTGCGGCTCGGGGCTGGATGCCGTCGGTTACGCCGCACGCGCGATCCGGCTCGGCGAGGCGGAAGTCGTGATTGCCGGTGGCGTCGAAAGCATGTCGCGCGCGCCTTTCGTCATGCCGAAGGCCCAAAACGCCTTCCAACGCAGCACCGAAGTACACGACACAACGATCGGCTGGCGGTTCGTCAATCCGGTCATGCAAGAACGGTACGGCATCGAGTCCATGCCGGAGACCGCCGAAAACGTTGCAGCCGAGTTTGATATCTCGCGCGCGGACCAGGACGGCTTTGCACTCCGCAGCCAGGCCCGCGCTGCGGCTGCGCAAAAGAATGGCCGCTTCGCGCGCGAAATCGCCCCCTATCCGATCAAAGGGCGCAAGGGCGAGACGACGCACGTCTTAGAGGATGAGCATCCGCGCGAGACAACGTTCGAGAAGCTCGCCAGCCTGCCGACGCCGTTCCGCACCAATGGCACCGTGACAGCCGGCAATGCATCCGGTGTCAACGACGGCGCGGCCGCACTTCTGCTTGCCTCAGGCCGCGCGGTCGAACACTACGGCCTCACGCCACTTGCTCGCGTCGAGGGGATGGCAACGGCGGGGGTTCCTCCACGCGTCATGGGCATGGGCCCCGTCTTTTCCACCAGAAAGCTCATGGACCGTCTCGGCGTTGGCATCGGCGATATCGATATCCTCGAGCTCAATGAAGCTTTCGCAGCCCAGGCTCTCGCCTGCATGCGGCAGCTAGGCTTTGCAGATGATGCCGCCCACGTAAATCCCAACGGCGGCGCCATTGCCTTGGGACATCCTCTCGGCATGTCCGGTGCGCGCCTTGCGCTGACCGCAGCACTGGAACTTGAACTTCGAGGAGCAAGGCGAGCTGTCGCCACCATGTGTATTGGCGTTGGACAAGGCATCTCGATGTTACTGACGCGACCGTGATGCCGACGGATGCTCCTGCATTACGGCCTGGCGTGTCTCACGGTCTGCGCAGATCGTCAGTCCATGTTGTAGAAACAAAATCGAGAACGCCCCATTCAGGCAGTTGATACCCGTGCGGCCTGGCGGCACCCTTTTTGGGTAAGCGACGTAGCCGATCTTTGTGAAAGAACGCGGTTATCGGTCGCCGCCTTTCGCGATCCGCGCGAGCACGAGTTTGAGGGGGACCTAGGGCTCGGAAACTGGTTATCGTGTGGTGTTCGGAGCCATGACGGGAGCTCTTTCATTACCGTTGCGCAAAACGCCGGCATCGGACGCCGTCTAGTGACGGCCACTCCGTTGTGAAGACTAGTTCTGTTCCTTTCCCTTCGACAGATACTGAGCTGTGGTGAGGTAATAGTTACGGGCGGTGGCATTGATCTGGCGCTCGCCCAACTCGGTAAGTGCCCGGGCTTTGATCTCGTTGGCTGCTATGTTCGCAGGGTCAATGGCCAGTACATGATCGATCATCTCGGCCGCCCATTGGAACTCCTTTGCTTCGACTGCTTCCCTGGCACGGGCAATCATCTGCTCTGCCCCTCCTGTCATTTCGAGCATTTTGCGGGCACGCTCCGCAGGTGGCAGAGGATTCAGATTGGTGGCGTTCCCATCGAACCATCCGACGGCGTACGGTCCAAGCGACACTGCCGTAGTACTCTTGCAGGTATGGGCTCGTTGCCAGCTCAGGAGAAAGTTTCACCTCTTGCACAAGCTCGTCCGGCGTCTTTCCCTGCTTGATGCCGGCAAGGGTCTGGTCGAGGACGGTCTTGATGCCGTCCCGATAGTCGGCGAGAGCCTTGCGCACCTCGTCCTTCCCGAGGATCGGACGCATGTGACCCTGGACCAGGTAGGTGGCGTTCAAGGCGAGCATCCTGTCGAGGCTGGCGATCCACTTCTCCGGGGGGCGCAGCTTAAGGCCACGAATCGGCGAAAGGTTTGGGTACGATTTGAGGAAATCGTCTCCGGGGATTAGCACGCCCTTGTCGGCGATCCAGATGGCCGTGTTCTCGGGAGATTCTCCTGGCGTATGGATGAGCTGCATCCGGACTCCCGCCACCTCGATGGTCTCGCTGTCACCACTGAAGGTGCGGGTCGGCGGCAGGTAGCCCTCCCGCGTATGCGGTGTCACACGGCCGTATTCGAGCTGCGTGCCTGCGTTGATGAACAGGTTGTCGGGTAGCTTCGTGCCGAAAGCGTCGCCGCCGTCGCGCGCTCCCCTTCCGAACTCTGGACCGGATTCCACCAGCGTCTGATGGCTGTAGATTTCGGGTTTGTCAGTCCCGGCAAACACCTTCGCGCCGCCAGAATGGTCCGGGTGATTGTGGGTGTAGATGATCGCCCGGACAGGACGGACCAAGCGATCCCCAAAGGCGCCCACGATTGCCTCAGCGTCGACAGGGTTCGCGGATGTGTCGACGATAATCGAGCCCTTGTGTCCCTGGATCAGCGTGACGTTGCTTGCCGAGTAGCCAACGGCGGCGAAGACGCCGTCCGTGATTTTAATGACCTCCTTCCGGAATTCGGAGGAACTCTCTCGTAGTTGCTCACGTCCGGCAAACTCATCTTCAAAAGCGTGCGACGACAGGCCAAGAATTGAAACGACCATCAAAGCTACTCCTACCCCAGGGCTCCATGATCCTGGCATGCCTCCAGGAATGGCGGCGGCTGGCAGTCCGTAGAGCCGCTGCAGTTGCTGCTGCAAAGGGAGGTAATAGATACCACATTGGAATGGTACCTTTCATTTTGAGAATCCTCGTGTTGGTGCGCTCGCCGAAGGCGGCATAGCCGGTTTGTTCGACGAGGTTGCCATTGGCATGGGTGACCAGACGGACCGACAGGCGGTCGCGATGCAGGAAAGCCTTTTCATATTCCAGTTTGAGTGGTGATTGGTCGGTGCCACGCGTCGAGTAGCGGAGCGGGCAGACTGAGCAGGACGAAAGCCCGCAAGGGCCCCGGCCCAAATTATGGACAGCGCTTTCCCTGTCTTAAACGCCCCGTCGATTGCCCCATAGCAAGACGTGCAACTGCGGCAGCACCCGCGCATCGAACCATCTGTCGCCGGTCACTTTGTCGACCAGCCAGAGCATGCGGTTCATGACGCCATCGATGTCCACCGTCGCACTGTCGTCGTCCGGCGGTGGTGGGGTGTGGTTTCCCGGCTGCAGATAGACCGGCAGCGCCGGGTATCTCCCGGCCATATCCTTGGCATAGGCGTAGTCGTGATCATCAAAAACGACGATCTTGAGCACCGTCATCGGCCGACCGGCCGCCATCGCAAGACACTCGTCGAGCTTTGAGAAATCGGTTTCCATGCCGCTCGACGGCGGCTTCGGGCTGACGACGAGGACGTCCAGGTCGGCGAACCAGTCCCTGGCGGCGCTGCCTTGCGTCTCAAGCGCAAAGCGATAGCCCTCGCCATGGCCGCGATCGATCAAGGGTCCGAGCGGCTGGATGGCGGGGTTTCCACCGGAAAGCGAGACTGTCAGCGGCACGCCGCCCGATAGCCGTCTCACCTCCATCCAGATCTCCTCGACCGACATCGGTTGCCACTGTTCGCGATACTCGCTGTCAACGGCGTGCAGCGTATCGCACCAGGAACAGCGGTAATCGCAGCCGCCTGTGCGCACGAACACCGTCGGCTGGCCGATCAACACGCCCTCACCCTGGATTGTCGGCCCGAAGATCTCGCTGACGCGGATCGCAGCGCCCGTCATGGCCGATATTCCGCCCAGGTCTTCGGCGTCTCGCTGACGCGAACTGCCGACGTTTCCGGCAGTCGCTCCTTGCACCAGTCGTAGAAATGCCTCGCCAGGCACTCCGACGTCACCCGGTCGTGACCGAGCACATCATTGAGATGACGGTGGTCGAAGCTGCCGTCGATGTAGCGCTTCAGCGGGGCGAGGTCGTGATAATCCCGCACGAAGCCGTCGTCGTCGAGATCCGCGGCGGCAAGCTCGACCTCGACGATGTAGTTGTGGCCGTGCAGCCGCGCGCACTGGTGATCGGCGGGCAGATGGCTCAACTGATGCGAGGCGGAGAAGTGGAATTCCTTGGTGATGCGGTACATCAGCGAACCTCCTCTGCCGAGAAGCGGCTGGTGGCAGCGCGCCAGAAATCCGGATCGGCATACGCGGTCGGGTCATCGACACCGGCGAGATGGAAGGCTTCACGCCGCTCGACGCAGGTACCGCAGCGACCGCAATGGCGTGCGCCGCCCTTGTAGCAGGACCACGTCTCACCAAAAGGCGTGCCGTGCTTGGCGCCGTCCGTAACGATGGCGGCCTTCGGGACATTGACATAGGGTGCAAGGAGCTGAACGGTGCCATAGCCCTCCAACGCCTCGTCCTGCATTTTCTGGAACGCATCGATGAAGCCCGGCCGGCAATCTGGGTAGATGAAATGGTCGCCGCCATGGACGGCAACGGCGACGGCGTCGGCCTTTTGCGCCGAGGCGAGGCCGAAGGCGATCGCCAGCATGATGGCATTGCGGTTCGGCACCACCGTGGCCTTCATCGTCTCCTCAGCATAATGGCCATCGGGCACTTCGACATCATCGGTCAGCGCCGATCCGGTCAGGTGCTGACCAATGCCGGTGATGTCGATGATCTGGTGTGGAACGCCAAGCCGGTGGGCACAGGCAGCGGCGAAGTCGAGTTCCTTGCGATGGCGCTGGCCGTAATCGAAGGAAAGAAGGCCGACGAGTTCGTGCTCCGCCGCGATCCTGTGCGCGAGCGAAACGGAGTCCAATCCGCCGGAGCAGATGACGATAGTTCTCATAATAATGGGTCCCTTGTTTTGACCGGGTGGGCTGCGACCGGATGCGGGCCACTTCTAAGCCATTGCTGCGGTTTTGGCCAGCCCTTAGCGTCGAGTGTAGAAGTTCGAGCAAAATGTCCGAAAACCAAAAACCGACCTAAGCAATGGCTTATCATCCTATAATTTAATGAAAAAAGCGGTACACGGCTCAAATCGCGATCTGCTAACGGCTGTTCCTGTACGGCCCCAATGGGCCCGGAAGCACCTGTACGAAAGCGAGACCGACCCTTCTCGCATGTTCCATTTATCCCGAAGGCTGAAACTGTTGCCACGATTGAGCTTTGTGGCTTCTAATTCTCCCACGGTCTTGAAGGTGTGCCAGCCTGCGCCAACTAGTACCCAGTCATCTCAAGATACCCCTCGCCCGAAACGCTACCATCAAATGCGATGGGGCCTTCCCAGTACGGGGTCGATGTCGCCATCCACGACTGATCGTTCAGTGCTGTCGTTCTGATATCGAGACCTCGGGAGGGGATCCTGACCCTCCACTCGACTGGCATCGATCGACCGCCGACCTCAGCTGTCCGTAGCGGCTCGAAGACTACATCGTTTGAAGCAAGCGGTGACGTTTTCCCGTCGGCCGCGATCCAGTTCGCGGAGGTGTAGCCTTCGCCTCCGTCGCGCAAGCGAAACGCCATCACCTTTTCCCCCGAGGCAAGATGAAGCGAGAACCAGTCCCAGCCGGTCTGGTCGGAAGCCAGCGGCTGCGACGACCATTCCCTGTCGAGCCAAGCCTTTCCCGAGACATCGAGCGGCTTGCCGTCGAGCTCCACGGTGCCGCGGACCTCGTAGAACGGCTGCGAATAGTAATAACTCGCCTGGCCTGCCAGGGACTTGACCGAATAACCACGGTCTCCCTGCAGCGCCAACGGTCCCTTCGCCCGGAGCACCAGCTGGTAGGCGAAATCTTTGCCGCTCGCCCTGAGATCAAGATGGTCCAACTGGTCGTGGGCGGCACCTCCGGAGGCTTTCATCTGCCAGTCGTCGATCCACGTCTCGAACGGTTCGGGGGTGGCTCCGGCCTGTCCCACTCCGCCCCTTGCAAGCCGCTCCGCTACATAGTGGCGGTTTTCCGTGGTCATCGCGGCATGCCCGATCCAGATTTGCGGGTCGGACCAGCCGGGACGATTTCCAGGAGCAAGGGCGGAACGGAAAAGCGTCCACTGCGCGCCCATGCGTTGCCCGTCGGACGTCTCGAGGTTTGCAGTTACGTACCACCACTCGATTCTGAAGTCCGGATGGGCTCCATGATCTCTGGGGAACACCAGCGTGACTCCTCGTTGTGGTACGGCAAAGCCTTGGGCGTCCGAGCCGAGGCCCGCGAACCCTTGAGTGAGGCCCGCCGCCGGGGCCAGCAAGGTGGCAAACGCAATTAGCAGGAGTATCATCGCTTTAGCGTTCATTGGCGAAGCTCCTCAAAAGGTCTGCCGGATCGGTTGTGGCCAGCCGTCGTACCGGGATCAGCACCGATATCAGAGCGGCGGCCAAGGCGATCGCCCCGAGCCTCAGCCAGTCCAGAGGGAAAAGCACCAGCGGCAGCCGCCATCCGAAAGCCTCTACGTTGACGATCGCCAGCAGAACCCAGGCGAGTGCCAGTCCGACCGGGATGGAGACGACGAAGGTCATCAGCCAGAGGGCGATTGTCTGGACAACTTCGAAGAGCGCGAGATCGCGACGGCGTAGCCCCATTCCCCATACGGGAGCCAATTGCGGCAAGCGAACGGAAGACAGCGTCAGCAAACTGGAGAACATCGCGAATCCTGCTACAGCCAGCGTGAGGACATTCAGCGCTCCGGTGACGGCGAAGGTCTGCTCGAAGATGGCGGCGGATTGTCGTTTAAGCGACGCCTGGTCGATAATACTGCTTTCCGGCAGACCCACTTCGCGGACGAGCCGCTGCCTGAAGTCCGCGACCTGCATGGGATCCATGCGAAGCCCGTAGCGCAGTTTTGGAACCTCCGGATAGTGCCGGACAAGAGCGTTAAGCCCCACGATGACCTGGCCGTTCGGATTGCCGTAGTCCGAAAACACGCCGACCACCTTTGTCCGCCAACCGCCCGGAAGCTCAATCTCCTGTCCGGGCGCGGCTTTCCCGCCCCGCCACAACTGCTCGTTCACAAGCGCGCCCCGCCCGCTTGCGAGCTCGTCCCAGACCCCGGCAGAGCCGACAATCAGGGGCCAGTGATCCCGATAGGTGGGGTCGTCGGCGACGCCGTATATCTGCATATGTTGTCCAACGACGTCGCCCTCGATGCTCCAGATCGGCAAGATGGCCTTCGTGTGTGCGGGAAACCACTCACGCAAGCGCGCGGCCTCGCCTTCATCGCGAGCCGTGACGTAAACCTCGGCGGCTAGACGCTGGTCGAGCCATCCCAAGAACGTTTGCCGGAAGCTCGCCACCATGGTGCCGACGCCGATGTTCGCGGAAAGTGCGAGCAGGAGCGCCATAGTCGCCAAGGATAGGCCGGGCAACTGCTGTCGCGTGTCGGCCCAGAACCAGTTCGCGAGCACATTCTTGGAAAGCCGCTCCCCAGTGCTCATCGCGAACCCCAACAGGGCGGGCAGGATTAACGCCGCACCGAGCAGTAGACCCGCGAGCACAGCGAAACCGGAATACAGGCCGGTGCCGAACGAGGCCAGCCCAAGCGCGAACAGCAGTAACAACAGACCAGTGGCCGCCTGCACTGCTAGCCCGGCTGCCGACGCCCGCGCCCAGGCTCTCCGCTGCGGTGCCGCAAGTATCGGCATGGTCCAAACGCGCCAGAGGCTCTGTGCCGATGACAGAATGGAGCCAAGCAACGCCATTGCCAGTCCGGCCGCCCACCACTCCGGTCTGAGGGTCAACGTTCCGGACACACTTGCTCCGTAGAGGCCTCGCAGCGTTACCGCGACCCCTGGAAGTAGCGCCGACGCCACGAAGTAGCCGATGACCACGCCTAGAACGCCGGAGATCAGCGCGAAAGCAGTGACCTCGATGAGCAACATCGTCGTGAGCCTTCGCAGCGAGATCCCCAACGACCTGAGCGTCCTGAATGTGCCGCGTCGCTGCTCGAAAGACAGTCCCGTGGCCGAATAGACGATGAAGAGGCCGACTACGAAAGCCAGGAAGCCAAACGCGGTAAGGTTCAAGTGGAAGCTGTCGGTAAGCCGTGCAACATCAGGGCGTTCACCGGCATCTCTAACAACGAGCTCGGGCGCGAGATTTCCGACGGGAGCGAGCCCGGGCTTCTGCGACGGCGTGACGACGATCCTGCTCAAAGCCGCATCGCGGTTCAGAAGACGATCGGCGACGCCGATGTCGACGAAGGCCGTGTCGTCTGGAAGATCGGCAGCGATCTTAACTGATAGGCCGTCAGTTTCCTTGAGCCGCGCGGCCGTTGCTGCCGAGACGATGATTTGTCCGGCACCGCCGACAAATTCGACGAGGTCCGACGCGTTTGAAACCTGGAATCCTTGTCCCTCCGAAGGCATCGTCAATGGATCGATACCGATCAGCCTAATGCGGCTCTGGCCGAACCTGTGATCGCCCTCGATCACGGGAGAAACGCTCCAGCCCCCCCCTGCGGAGTTTCGCGTACGTTTGCGGTGAAATCCCCCCGCCGTCCCTCGCAACCAGCTGAACAAGATTACCCTGTTCGAAAACGGTCGCCGCGCGTTGATAACTTGCGCGGGCCTCCGCGTTGATCGCCTGCACGCCAGACCAGAGCGCCGTCGCGAGCGCGATCCCGAGGATCAGTGTCGCGCACTGCAGCGGCCTGTAGCGCCAGTGCGAAAGCAGAGCCCAGAAAGCGATCCGGCTCATTCGACCACCTTCCCCCCGCGAAGCAGAATTCGACGATCGAGTTTTTCGGCCAGGCGGCTGGAATGGGTCACGAGTAAGAGCGCCGTAGCGGCCGATTTGCTGAGCCTCAGCATAATATCAAGCACGACATCGGCTGTCGCCTCGTCGAGATTTCCGGTCGGTTCATCGGCTAGGATCAATGGCGGTCGCGCCGCAAGCGTCCGCCCGATGGCGACCCGCTGCTGTTGGCCGCCCGAGAGCTGTTCGGGGTAACGGCCCAGGAGTTGGCCGAGGCCGAGCTCCTCGACGAGCTCCGCTTCCCAGACGGGATCGGAGCGTCCCGCCAGCTTGGCATGGAAGGAGATGTTCGCCGCAACGTTGATACTTGGGATCAGATTGAACTGTTGAAAGACGACGCCGACCTCAGTTCGGCGGTAGAGCGCGCGACCGCTGTCGTCGAGCTGCCCGATATCACGCCCGTTGACCAAGATCGCGCCGCTGTCCGGTTTGTCCAGGCCGCCTATCAGATGAAGCAATGTGCTTTTACCGCTTCCAGACTCACCTGTAAGAGCCAGGCTCTGTGCCCTGTCGAGGTGAAGATCAACCCCCCGGAGAACGGCAGTCGGACCCTCAGCGGTGTCGTAGGATTTCGTGATGTCGGTCAGGTTCAGAATCATAGAGAGTTAATCTAGCGGCACCGACGCCGGTTACCACGCCTCACCTTGCTATTTGACTACTGGTACGGCAACAGCGACAGGCGCGGTGCATAGTTGGCGTATGAAATCCCGACGTTCTCGCGCATTTCACGGATCGTCACTACCGCACGCTCAAGCAGCCGGCGCTGTTCGAAGGCCGTCAAGCCTGCGACTTGGTTCGCCACCAAGACGAGCTCGGAGATGAAGGCGGTGGCGAGAGACATTTCTCCTCGAGGTAGCAGAGCTTCCGTTCTTCTGCATCAGACGGTTCATACGTCAGGGACCCCGTACTTGCGTGATTGCCAAGGCGCGCCGACGACGCGGCGTGCCTCGGAAGCTCTAATACCGTGTATCAGGCCATGTGAAATCCACGAATCTGCCGATCGACCGAAGATAAGCTATAATCTCGAGCTTTAACGGATCGCGGTCGTCGTATTTCTCTCCTATTCGGCGCACCTTTTCAGTTGCCGAATAGCTCTACGTGCGGGATATCAGCGGAAGTCAAGGCGGAGTTCGCTTCCGCTTAATTTACGCGACCGCCCCAGCGCTAGGAAACCATCAAAAAAGCACCCCGACAGCACTCAAAAAATCATAGCGATTTCTACAGGTTAGAGGTGCGGTCAAATTAGGCTGACATTTGGGATATTTTGCGATGGCGCAGGTCATTCTAAGCGATTGAATTTGTTGCACCAGTTAGGTCAAACGCCGTGTCTTTCTACAAGAGCCTTGCCCACCAACGAGTGCAGCCGTTGACGGCGGCAGGAGGGACGCCATTTTATCGGCAACACAAAATCAAAAATCACTTCGGCCGATTTCCGCCGCGTTTCAAAGAGGCTAACGTCTCGCCATCACCGCCTGATGGCGGTGAACTCCGGCCCCTGTCGTTGGCGACAACTGCCAAACGGTGGCGGAGTTCGGTATTGGAGGAGTTATGGAATGCTGATCGACGGAAAAGTCTTCATTGTGACCGGTGGCGGATCTGGCCTTGGTGCCGGCGTTGCACGCCTGCTCCACGGCAAGGGCGCTCGTGTCGTCCTTGCTGATATCAACGAAGACGCCGGGCGGGAGATGGCCGAGGCGCTTGGGAGCAATGCTCTTTTCGTCAAGACGGATGTCACGAGCGAGACCGATGGCGCAGCCGCAGTTTCCGCCGCCGTTGATACCTTCGGCCATCTTAATGGGCTGGTGAATTGCGCCGGCATCGCGCCGGGCGAAAGGGTACTTGGGCGCGACGGCCCTCATCGGCTCGACAGCTTTGCGCGTGCGGTCGGCATCAATCTGATCGGCACATTCAACATGATCCGCCTGGCGGCGGCGGCGATGGAAAAGGAAGCGCCCGGCGACGACGGCGAGCGTGGCGTCATCATCAACACCGCATCTGTCGCTGCCTTCGACGGGCAGGTCGGCCAGGCTGCCTATTCCGCCTCGAAGGGCGGCGTCGTCGCCATGACGCTGCCAATTGCCCGCGAACTGGCACGGCACGGCATCCGTGTCGTGGCGATCGCGCCGGGCATCTTCGAAACACCGATGATGGCCGGCATGCCACAGGAAGTACAGGACTCGCTCGGCAAGAGCGTTCCCTTCCCGCAGCGCCTCGGCAAGCCGGAGGAATTCGCGGCCCTTGTCCAGCATATCTGCGAAAACCGGATGCTGAACGGCGAAGTCATCCGCCTCGACGGAGCGCTTCGCATGGGCGCACGCTGAGACTGATATCTGAGAGCCCGGATGCGCGTTGCGTCCGGCCAAATGTGCTACTGTCTGAACAGGCAGCGTGTTTCGAACGGTATGGCATCCCTTGGACGCCGTGTTTGTCGCGCGGCGCCACAAGCATTTCCGTACAGCATCTGAAAATCAGGCGCCGGAACGCTCACCGTGCACCGCCCGCGATTGAGCCGGGGCAATGACATAGGCGCAACGGCGTGCGCCGGCGAGAATATGTTCGGTGCGCTCGACCGCGACGTCGCGACCGAGAATGTCGCGGAAGATATTGATCTCCGCACGGCAAAAGCCCTGGCAACTGGCAGCGGCGGCGCAGATCGGACAATGGTTCTCGACGAAGAGAAAAGTGCCGTCGCCCGTCTCCTCGTAGCCGGCCATGTAGCCTTCGGCGGTTCGCAGGCGCACGAGCTTCTCCACCCGATCACGCAGGCTAATGGCGCCGTCGAGCGCTGCGCGATAGCCGGTTCGCGTCTCCTCCTCGCGCGCCGCGATGACCCGATCGACCGCCGCGTCGCCGAGCGTCTGGCGGATTGTGCGCAGCAATTGCACGGTCAACTCCGCATGGGTATCGGGAAATTCCGCATGGCCCGAGGCGGTCAGCCCCCAGAACTGCGAGGGTCGGCCGACGCCCCGCGCCTCCGACCAGGAATTTACCAGCCCCTCCTCGGCCAGGCGCACGAGTTGCTGGCGCGCCGCCTCACCTGATATCGACAGGCGCTTGCCGAGTGCCGCCGCCGTCTGCGGCCCATGCAGCTTCAGCGCCAGCAGGATGCGTTCGGCCGGCGAACGTCCCTGGCTTTGATCCGGATTTAACAAGTGATCGCTTGACATATTATTGCCCGGAGATTTACAAAGAATTGTCTTGTTAAATACACGCCGGATGGATCTCGCACAAGACATTCGCTGCGTTCTATCCAGCTGAAGAGGATTTCAACCATGGCTTTCGAACTCCCCTCCCTACCCTTTTCCACCGGCGCTTTGGCCGAAGCCGGCATGAGCGCCGAGACGTTGGAATTCCACCACGGCAAGCACCACCAGGCCTATGTCACTGCGCTCAACGGCTTCGTTGAAAAGGACCAGACCCTCGCCGGCCTTTCGCTGGAAGACATCGTTCGCCATGCCAACGGCAAGGCGGAATTGGCGCCGGTCTTCAACAATGCCGGGCAGCATTGGAACCACATTCTGTTCTGGAACAATCTCTCCCCCAAGGGCGGGCGCATTCCGGACAGTCTTGAGAAGAAGATCGTGGAGGACTTCGGCAGCGTCGCCGCCTTCAAGGACGCGTTCAAGACTGCGGCCACCAGCCAGTTCGGTTCCGGTTGGGCCTGGCTCGTGCTCGACGCCAGCGGCAAGCTCAAGGTGACGAAGACCGCCAACGGCTCAAACCCGATCGCCACCAATGAGGGCAAGGCCCTGCTCGGTCTCGATGTGTGGGAACACAGCTACTACATCGATTACCGCAATCGCCGCCCCGACTATGTCAGCAATTTCCTCGATCGGTTGGCGAACTACGAGTTCGCCGAGGCTGAGCTTAAGTCCGCCTGATCACGCCAACCGTGGTGCCGCGCCGGCGGCGCCACGCCCATGCCTCAGCCGGATTGCGCCCATGACCCAGACCGTCTCTGTCGATATCGACGCTCACGCCGAACTTGCCGTCACCAGACCTCAGTTCGCCGACACGATGGCGCGGCTGGCATCAACCATCTGCGTCGTCAGCTCCGGCAGCGGCTCCGAGTGCCAGGGCCGGACGGCGACCGCCGTCTTCTCGCTTTCCGCGAGCCCTCCGTCCATCGTCGTCTCGATCAAGGCCGACAGCGGCCTTGCGGACACCATCTCGAAGCAGGATGGGTTTGCGCTGGCGATGCTCGCACAGGGGCAGGAGCTGGTTGCCGATGCCTTCGCCGGCCGGGTCGCGGCAGCCAGTCGCTATCTCGTCGGCATCTGGGCGGATTGGCCCTCCGGCCGTCCGCGTCTTCTCGGTGCCGCCGCCGGGCTCGACTGCGTGCTCAGCGCTTCCATCCTCGTCGGCGACCACCGGCTCTTTGTCGGAACGATCATCGCCACGGAAACCGCCGCCTACGCCGACCCGCTGCTCTGGAGCGAGCGGCAATACCAGGCACTTGAGCGATCGGCGCCCTTTTCCGCCACATCTGGCGGGCGCCCATTGCCATCGGCCACCTCGTGCCCAACACTCTGAGCGGCGCCAACGGACACCCATTTGGGAGCGACCATGCGACAGGTGCTTGAAAAACTTCTGGACGACGGGCGTGATGACGCGCTCTTGCGCTTCACCCTCGGCAGCATCTGTCTGCAGGAGACGGATGCCGAGACCGCCCTTCTCCACCTCAGGCGTGCAATCGAATTCGATCCCAGCTATTCGGCCGCCTGGAAGCTCATCGGCGCGGCGATGCTGAAACTGAACCGCATCGAAGAGGCGCGGCGCATCTGGACTGAGGGGCGATCCGTGGCCGAGAAAAAGGGCGACCTGCAGGTGGCGCGCGAGATCAACGTCTTCCTCAAGCGGCTGGACAAGCAGTGTGCGGCCGCGAACAAAGGCTCGCCCTAACGGCTCAAAGCATGTCGCGCAAAAGTGGCGATACCGACATGCGCAAAACAAGAACCTGAAGCGCAGTCGCGACTTCTAGGGATTGCGATGCGCTAGGCGTCAGGCGGAGCCAAGCCGCCTGATATTGCCGGCAAGCTCGGCTGCTAGACGCAACGCCGCTGCGGTTGCCCCCGCCATCTGCGGCATGATCAGCCATTCGAGCGTCCAGGCAGCACCGGAGCGCTCCTGCTCGTGCACCAGCGCATGATGGATGCCGGAAAGCTGCGTCGCATTGAACCGCGCAAGCGCCACCAGAACCTCGGCGGCAACCGGGTTCTGCTTGTGCGGCATCGCCGAAGATCCACCGCCACCGGCAAGTTCGATTTCATCGCCCTGCTGCGCCATCAGCGCGACGTCCTGCCCGAATTTGCCGAGGCTGCCGGTGACGAGCGACAGCGCGTTGGCAAAGTCGGCAACTTCGGAACGCTGGCTGTGCCACTGCGGAAAGTCGGCAAGCGCCAGTTCCTCGGCCAGCGTGGCGCGAACATCGTCGGCCCTGTCTTTCAGCTTGTCGAGCGTGCCTGCCGCACCGCCGAACTGGACCGCAAAGAGGTCGCGATCCATCGCCTGCAGCCGATCCTTGTGATCGAGCAACGGTTCGATCCAGGTGCGCAAGCGATCGGATACCGTGATTGGTATAGCCGCCTGCATGCGCGTGCGGCCCATCAGCATCCGCTCGCCCCATTGATCGTCACATTCCTCCAGCACCGAAACGACATCGCCAAGACGAGTGCCGAAGAGTTCGGCAACAGCCTTCATGCGCAGCATCAAGCTCGTATCGATGACGTCCTGGCTGGTCGCGCCAAAATGCACATGCGTTGCAGCCTCACCACCGACGGCCGCACGCAACTGTCGAACAAGTTCAGGAACGACGACGCCGTCGACAGCCATGGCCCGCCTGAGCGCTGCGACATCGGGAGAAAACCCGCGACAGGCCTCGGTGATGCGGTCGGCAGCACTTTCCGGGATGACGCCATGGATCGCTTCCGCGCGCGCCAGCGCCGCCTCGAAGGAGAGCATCGCATGAATGTCGGCGGCAGTCGAAAACTCGGCGGCGACCGCCTCGTCGCCCAGAAGGCCGGAGAGATAGGGATGATCGAAAGCGGAATAGGTCATGGTCCCCCCGATTGATGTCGCGATGCCCGCTCGCGCTTGAACGGAATGCCACGGTCTGCCTTGCGCCGTCCATGCAGCAAGATGCAACGGATCGGCCTCTCGCGTGACATTCCGGCTTCAGATGTCGAGGAAGACCGTTTCCTTCTCACCCTGCAGGTGAATGTCGAAGACATAACTAGGGGCGCTGCCGGTCGCGACAAGCGTCGCGACGCGATGGCGATGCTCGACGCGCAAAAGCAAGGGATCGGCGGCGTTCGCCTCGGCTTCATCGGGGAAATACATCCGTGTGTGCAATCCGATATTAATGCCGCGCGCGACGATCCAGAATGTGATGTGCGGCGCCATCGGCCGGCCGTCCTTGAAGGGCACGGGCCCCGGCTTGATCGTGTCGAAACGGAAGACGCCGTCTTCTGCACCGGTCGGACACCGTCCCCAGCCGGAGAAGCTCGGATCCGCCGCGCCGCGCATTTCCGACGGCGAATTGTAGAGCCCTGCCGCATCTGCCTGCCAGATTTCCACCAGCGCATCCCGAAGCGGCGTCCCCGTACCATCGAGCACCCGGCCGCTGACGGTGATGCGTTCGCCGAGCGTGCGTTCGCTCACCATCGTTGTGCCGAGGTCGGCGTCATAGACGCCGCCAATGCCGCAGAAATTCGGCGTGAGGCCGATATGCACATAGGGACCGGCTGTCTGCGACGCCGTTTCCTTGAAATAGCCGAGCGCCTGGACCATCAATTGCCCTCCATGCGGTTTTCAAACAGCGTCGAGCGACGACCGCGCAAGACGATATCGAACTTGTAGGCCCGCGCGTCCATCGGGATGGTGTTTGCCCAATCGAGCGGCGCGATCAGTTGCTCGATCGCACGGCGATCGGCGATCGTGTTGACGATCGGACACTTCCAGATCATCGGATCGCCCTCGAAATACATCTGGGTGATCAACCGCTGGGCAAAGCCGTGGCCGAAAACCGAGAAATGGATATGGGCAGGGCGCCAGTCGTTGACACCATTCGGCCAGGGATAGGGTCCGGGCTTGATCGTACGGAAGGAGTAAAAGCCGTCTTCGTCGGTGATCGTGCGGCCGCAGCCGCCAAAATTCGGATCGAGCGCTGCGAGATAGCTTTCCTTCTTGTGGCGATAGCGCCCGCCGGCATTTGCCTGCCAGAATTCAAGAAGAGCGCCGGGAACAGGCCGGCCGCGTTCGTCGAGTACGCGCCCATGAACGATGATGCGCTCGCCGATCGCGCTTTCGCCCGGCTTGGCGAAGTTGTGGATGAGATCGTTGTCGAGTTCGCCCAGAATCGAATGACCGAAGACCGGGCCGGTGATTTCGGAAATGGTGCCGTCGAGAGACAAAAGCGCCTTCTGCGGCGAGCGCAGCACGGAGGTCTTGTAGCCTGGCGTCAGCGCCGGCGCATGCCAGTTCCTGTCGCGGGGAAAAAAGGCGCCGGTCTCCGGCTTCCGGTTGGCTCTATCGGACATCTCGTTGCTCCCGTCAGGCCGCCTTGCCGGCGTCCATTTCCGCAAAGACCTGTTTGACGATCTTGATTGCGTGGTTCGCCGCCGGAACGCCGGCATAGATCGCCACATGCAACAGCGCCTCGCAGACATCGTCACGGCTGGCGCCGGTATTGGCGGTCGCACGCACATGCATGGCAACCTCTTCGTCCTGGCCAAGTGCTGCCAGAAGCGCGATGGTCACGATCGAGCGCTCGCGTTTCGTCCAGGTCGGTCGCGACCAGACGTGTCCCCAGGCCGCCTCGGTGATCAGTTCCTGGAACGGCCGGTCGAAATCGGTCGAGGCCGATTGCGCACGGTCCACGTGGTTGTCGCCAAGGACGGCCCGCCGCGTCGCCATGCCCTGGCGATAGCGGTCGGAGGGCGCGAAGGCATCACTCATGGCTGTTGTCTCCATGCGTTACAATCTCGAAAAAGGCGCGCAATACCGCAGTCAATGCCTCCGGCTTTTCAACGCAAGGGATATGCCCGGCATCGCGGATAACCTCGTAGCGGGCGCCGGCAATAAGGCGAGCCGTGCTAAGCACCACATCCGGCGGCGTCGATCCGTCCTGGTCGCCGACGACGCAAAGGACGGGCACGGCGATGCGCCCGGCCGCTTCGGTATAATCGGCATCGCGGATCGCACCGCAGGTGGCGGCATAGCCCGTTACCGACTGGCGGATCAGCATGTTGCGGTAGCCTATCAACGCTGCATTTTCAGGGCGTCGGAACTCAGGCGTAAACCAGCGTTCAAGGATGCCGTCGGCGATCGCCTCAATGCCATGGGCTTCGATGGCCGCGATGCGCTGCGCCCACAGTTCCGGCGTGCCGATCTTGTGCGCGGTATCGCAGAGAACGAGGGCCCGCACGAGATCCGGCCGCCGCTGATAGAGCGACTGGGCGATCAATCCGCCGACCGAGAGGCCGCACACGATCGCTTGGCTGACCGAGAGCATGTCGAGCAGGCCGGCAAGGTCATTGGCGTGGTCTTCGATCGCGTAAGGGAGCGGACCGATATCGGAGAGACCGTGGCCGCGCTTGTCGTAGAGAACGATCGCATAGTCGCCGGCAAGGCGGACGATGACATCACGCCAGATGCGAAAGTCGGTGCCCAACGAATTGGCAAAGACCAGCACCGGCCGCTCGGCCGTGGCGCCGATGACCTGATAGTGGATTGTGATGTCGTTAATGCGAGCAAACTGCACGGCGCTTCTCCTCTGCAACCAAATTGTCTGTTTAATCTGGTTAGGTAAAATGATATTTCACGGCATTCCATTAACTCAAGAGTTATGAATTCCATGGTCGACGCCCGGGTCAAGTTTCGTCATCTGCAGACTTTTGTCGAGGTCGCAAGGCAGAAGAGCGTCATGAAGGCGGCCGAACTTCTGCATGTTAGCCAACCGGCCGTCACCAAGACGATCCGCGAGCTGGAAGAGGTTCTGGGGGTTGCGGTATTCGAACGCGAGGGACGCGGCATCAAGATCACCCGCTATGGCGAGGTCTTTCTTCGCCATGCCGGTGCGGCGCTAACGGCACTGCGCCAGGGGCTCGATTCGGTCTCGCAGGAGCGCTCCGGTGATGGCGTGCCGGTGCGCATCGGAGCATTGCCGACGGTCTCGACGCGGATCATGCCGCGGGCAATGTCGCTGTTCCTGAAGGAGGATACCGGCGCACGGATCAAGATCGTCACCGGCGAGAATGCCGTGCTTCTCGAACAGTTGCGGGTTGGCGATCTCGACCTCGTCGTCGGCAGGCTGGCGGCGCCGGAAAAGATGACCGGCTTTTCCTTCGAGCACCTCTATTCCGAGCAGGTGGTCTTTGTTGTTCGCGCCGCTCATCCCTTGCTTTCCGGCGCGCAATCGGCCTTCGCTCATCTCGGCGACTACCCGGTGCTGATGCCGACGCGTGCCTCCATCATCCGCCCCTTCGTCGAACACTTCCTGATTGCCAACGGCATACCGGGCCTGCCGAACCAGATCGAAACGGTCTCCGACGCCTTCGGCCGCGCCTTCGTGCGCGCCAGCGACGCGATCTGGATCATTTCGGCGGGTGTCGTTGCCAGCGACATCGAGGATGGCACACTTGCGGTCCTGCCGATCGACACCAGCGAGACAAAGGGCCCGGTTGGCCTGACGATGCGCGCGGACTCCATTCCGTCGCTGCCACTTTCCATCCTGATGCAGACCATCCGCGAGGCGGCAGCGGCTATCGCGCCGAAAGCCTGACGGTCGTCCGGTAACGGATACCGAGCCACCTTTACAAAACCTCCTCGTCAGCCGAGATTGCGGCCCTCATCCGTTCACCGAAACCACCATGCGATCGATCCAATGCAGCTCGAAATCTTCGCCGGACACCACATTGCCGACATGCTGGACTGGTTCCCGACTGCCGAAGCGCTCATTCAATGGGGCGGGCCCGGGCTCCGCTTTCCGCTTGATGAGACGCAGCTCGAGGAGATGCAGGCTTCGACATCCGGGGATGCACCGACGCGCTGGATGTTTGCCGGCATTGTCGACGACAATCTGGCCGGTCACGCCCAGGTCGCGCTCGACTGGGAAAATGGCGTCGGTCGGCTCAGCCGCGTGGCGATCAATCCGCGGCTTCGTGGCCAAGGCCTCGCCCATCCGTTTCTCCAGCGCATCATCGCGCGCTTCTTCGCAGACGCCCGCTTCGAGCGACTGGAACTCAACGTCTATACCTTCAACACGGCCGCAATCCGCACCTATCTGAAGCTCGGTTTTATCGAGGAAGGCGTTCGGCGGTCGTCGGCCAGGGTTGGCGATATCAGGTGGGACACCGCCATTTACGGCATGCTGCGCAGCGATCTCGCGGCGAACAACCTGGCTTAGAACGGCAGCCCGACATAATTTTCGGCAAGCGCTGTCGAGGCGGCGCGCGAATGGGTGAGATAGTCGAGTTCCGCCTCCTGGATCTTCTGGTCGAAATCGCCGGTATCCGGGAAACGGTGAAGCATCGTGGTCATCCACCAGGAAAAGCGCACGGCCTTCCACACTCTCGCTAGGGCATGCGTCGAATAGGCCTCGACCCCGGCATTCGAGCGGTCCTGGTAATGTTCCAGCAGCCCTTCGAAGAGGTAGTGCACGTCACTTGCCGCAAGGTTCAAACCTTTGGCACCGGTCGGCGGCACAATATGCGCGGCGTCGCCAACCAGGAACAGCCGCCCGAAACGCATCGGCTCGGCGACGAAGGAGCGGAGCGGCGCGATCGATTTTTCAAACGACGCGCCGGTGACCAACGCCTCGGCATGGTGCGCCGGCAATCGCCGCCTGAGTTCGTCCCAGAAGCGCTGATCCGTCCAATCCTCGATCTTCTCGTCGAGCGCGCATTGCACGTAATAGCGGCTGCGGGTCTGCGAGCGCATCGAGCAAAGGGCAAACCCACGCGGATGGTTGGCGTAGATCAGTTCATGGCTGACCGGCGGGACATCGGCAAGAATGCCGAGCCAGCCGAAGGGGTAGACTTTTTCGAAGGTGCGGATCGCCTTTTCAGGAACCGACTTGCGGCTGATCCCGTGAAAGCCGTCGCAACCGGCGATGAAATCGCAATCGAGACGGTGATTTATGCCGTCCAGTTCATAGGTGACGTACGGATTGTGACCATCGAAATCATGCGGCTCGACATTTGCCGCAGTGTAGATCGACGGTGCGCCGGTGAGCGCGCGCTCTTCCATCAGGTCGCGCGTCAGTTCCGTCTGGCCATAGACCATCACGCGCTTGCCGCCGGTCAGGTCGTAGAGGTCGATGCGATGATCCCGGCCATCGAAGGCGAGCGAAAAGCCGTCATGCGGCAGGCCCTCGGCATGCATGCGCTTGCCGGCCTTCGCAAGGTCCATCAGGTTGACCGTTCCCTCTTCCAGAACACCGGCCCGCACCCGGCCAAGAATGTAGTCCTTGCTCACGCGATCGAGGATGACGTTGTCGATGCCGGCACCAGTCAGCAATTGCCCGAGCAGAAGGCCCGATGGACCTGACCCGATGATGACGACCTGTGTGCGCATGCATTCCTCCCAAAACTGACTTTTGACAAGACTCTGCTCGGGAGAGCCACCAGGCTCAATGGACATTTCGGTCAGGAAATTGCACTAATCGAACATCACCAACGGATGCGGTCGATGAAAAGGACGGTTCCAACCTACCAGCTTTACGGCGAACAATCGCTGGAACGGCCGGATTTCTGGCTGCATTGTGAGACGATCCCGTCGCGCAGCAGCCAGCATCATTGGGAGATCGGGCTGCATCGCCATGAGAGTTTCTTTCAGATCCTGTACATTGCCGGCGGATCAGGAGACGCGGTGTTCGGCGACACGGCGCACCCCATTCGCCCACCGGTGATGATCACCGTGCCGCCGGCGATCAGCCATGGCTTCCGCTTTTCCCGTGACATCGACGGGTTCGTGTTCACGGTCCTCGCAACGCATCTCAGGGTATCGCCCGGCGAGCGCAGCCGCCTCGGCGCCTGGATGGCGACGCCGCGTCTCACCCGCCTCGACGGCGGCGACGACAGCCGGTATGTGGCATTGACCCTTGCCCGGCTGGGTGCGGAGTGGGAAGCCAACCGGAGCCACCGCACCGATCTGCTCGACGCCTATCTAACGTCGGCGTTGACACTGGGCGCCCGCCTCGATGAAGCGCAACCCGTCGAGGACGACGCCGCCGACACGGAAAACGAGCAACGCGTCGAACTTTTCATCAGCCTCGTCCAGCAACATCATCGCACGCACAAGCCTGCAGCGTTCTACGCACGCGAGATCGGCCTATCGCCGACGCATCTCAACCGTATCGCCCGCAGCATCACCGGCCAAAGCGCCCACGAGATCATCGCACGCAAGCTGACGGACGAAGCACGGCGCGAGCTCGTCTTCACCCGCGGCAGCGTGCAGGAGATCAGCTTCCGGCTCGGCTTCGCCGATCCCGCTTATTTCTCTCGCTTCTTCCTGCGTCAGACCGGCATGACACCCAGAGCCTGGCGTCTTTCCGAGCGCACGAAGCTCGGCGCGTAAGCGCCCAGCCAGAGTGCCTACCGGACTGCATACGATTGCCGCCGCTACAGAAATCGCCCCGGCAGCGACGGCCGGCGCATGACGAGCGACGCCACCGTCGCCAGCAGCGTGATGATGCCGAGCAGGAAGAAGGCGTCGGCGTAGCTCATTGTATAGGCCTCTCGCTGCACGACCCTGGCGACCATTGCCGTCGCCTGGCCCACCGCATCCTGTTCGCCTGGCGCCCGTGGCCGCAGCGTGCGCGCGAGCGCCTCCATGCGAGAGAGTGCTTCGGGGTTGCCGCTGTGCACGTGAAGGCCGATCAGGTTGGAATGGACCTGCTCCTGCACGCGAACGACCGTCGCAACAAGCGCCATGCCGACGGCCGACCCGACCGTCCTGACGATATGCACGAGCGAAGCGATCCAGGGTATTTCCTGAAACTGGATGTCTTCGGTGATCAGCACCATGGTCGGCACCGCCAGCAGCGGCGCCCCGAGCGCCTGCAGCATCACCGGCAACAGGAAATCGCCGGCCGCCCAGACACTGGAGAGATTGGCCGCCATCAGGATGCCGCCGCCGGTCAGGATCCCGCCTACGGCCAAGAGATTGCGCGGGTCGACCCTGTAGCAGAGCCAGGCGACGACGGGCGTCAGCAGCAATTGCGGGATAACCGCATTGAGAAACAGCCCGCCGCTTTCGAGCGCCCGGTAGCCCTGAACGCGGATCAGATATTGCGGGATCAGGAAGGCGGATGACATGATGGCGAGCCTGACGGCAAACATCATCAGCAATCCGAGCCCGACATTGCGCCGCCAAAGCAGCTTCGGACTGACGACAGGCTTCGGATGCAGCACGGCGTGGATGAAGTAGGCGCCGATCAGGAACATGCCGGCCAGAAGCAACCCGACGATCGGGCCCGAGTGCAGCCAGTCCAGCCTGTTGCCCTGGTCGAGCGCCGTTACCAACGCCGCCAGACCAAGCGAAAGTGCCAGGAGCCCAAAACCGTCCACCTTGCGGAAACGCATATATTTGATCGGCTCGTGCGCCAGGCCATAACCGGCGGCAAAGACTGTCAGCGCGCCGGGGACGGCATTGAGCCAGAAGAGGAACTGCCAGGACAGGCGATCGGTCACCCAGGCCTCGAGCGAGACCGAAAGGCTGGGTGTGACAGTCGAAATCAACGCATAGAGCGACAGACCATACAGGCGCTGCTGCTGCGGCAAGTGGCGCATTATGACGGCATAAGCCATCGGAATGAGGATGCCGGCGCTCAGTCCCCTCAGCGCCTGCAATGTCAAAAGCACCTGCAGGTTCGGGCTGAGCGGAACGGCGAGCGAAAAGATTGAAAACAACCCCGCGCCGATGATGACCCCGCGCGTCGGCGAGAGAATGCCGCGCAGCCAGACTGCGGCCGGGATCGCGGTGACCTCGGCGACGATATAGGCCGTCGTGATCCAAGACGCTTCGTCGAAGCCGAGACCGAGTGCGCCTCTGATATCCGCCAGCCCGATTTCTGTCAGGCGCGAATTGAGGATCGAGGTAAAGGTGCCGAGAAGCACGGCTCCGATCGCCACGATGGTTTTCACGCTTGGCAACGGCACGCCAGGCTTTGCGATCGCAACGGATGTCATCGTCAGCCCTCCCCGTCCTCAGAGCTTCGCGGGCGTATCGGTGTGAATGGTCGACACGACCGACATGCCGGGCCGCAACTGCTGGCGCAGCCCCTCGGGCACATCGGTCAGCGCTATCTTCACCGCGATGCGCTGGGCGACCTTGGTGAAGTTGCCGGTGGCGTTGTCGGCAGGCAACAGGGCGAATTCCGAACCGCTCGCGGGCGAGATCTGCTCTATGCGGCCGGCAAGGCGTTCGCCCGGAAACATATCGACGGCGATCGTGACGGCCTGGCCGACCCGGACTTTGCCGAGTTGCGTTTCCTTGTAGTTCGCCACCACATAGACATTCGGCAGCGGAACGACGGAGATCACGCGCGTCCCAGCCGACACATACTGGCCGGCACGCACACTGCTCACATTGACGACGCCGTCGGTCGGCGCGATGACCTTGGTATAGCCAAGTTCGATTTCGGCAAGCTGAAGCTCGGCGCGCCGACTGGCAAGCTCGGCCGATGCCTGTTCGCGCTGCGTGCCCAACACGTCCAACTGCTGCCGCTCGGCATCGACTTCGGCCTGCTTCTCGATCATCTGGGCTTCGAAGCGGCGGATGGCGGCAAGCGCCTCTTCCAGCCTCTGGCCGGTCGACCAGCCGTCGCGGGCGAGTGTCTTCTGCCGACCATGCTCGGCGGCCGCGCGATCGCGGTCTGCGGCCGTCGCCTGAATGCTCGCTTGCGCCTGCGCGATGATGCGGTGCTGCAACTGTACGCGGCTATCGACATTGCGGATCGCCGCTTCGGCCGCCGATACGGCAGCCCGCACACGGCTGACCTTTGCCAGATATTCGGCAGGATCGATTTCGGCCAGGATATCGCCGGCGTGCACGCGCTCGAAGTCCCTGACGAGAACGGCGCGAACAAGTCCGCCGATCTGCGTGCTAACCGGCGTTATGTCGGCGCGCAGATAGGCGTTGTCAGTCGATTGGTCGGTGAAACCGGCCACCCACTGCCCCCAGCCGAGCGGTATCACCGTGGCAAGACCTATGCCCATGACGATGACGGCGGCGCGCGTAAGGGCGAGATAGCTCCGCTTGCGGCGCTGCTTTTTCGTTTGCCTCGGCTCTTCGCTCTGCGACCGGCCGGTTGCTGGGGTCTGCATCGGAGCCGTTCGCTTGTCCTGAACGGGAAGTTCCGTGACGACTGCGTTCATTGCCGTAAATCCTTTGGGTCCGTTGGACCAGATCAAGATTTCGACAATATGAGCCCTGAGCGGCAATGAATGAAATGATCATTGAGCATTTGAGAAATGAACGCCATTCATGCAGATCAAAGATACCGGCGTCATTCTTCGACGCCATAGCGCCTGGCGCTTTCGATCAGTTCATTGCGCAGCCATTGCACCGACGGATGTGCGCCCATGGTGCGATGTGACAGCATGGAGATCTGAAACGCCGGCGCCTGGTAGGGCGGCTCCCGCCAGGTCAGGTCGAGTGCCTTGGCGGCGCGCTTGGCAAATTGCAGCGGCGTGAAGGCGAGCATATCGGTCGCAGCCACCAGCGAGGGCACGGCCAAAATGTGAGAAACGGTGGCTCCGACCTTGCGTACCAGGCCTTCGGCACCAAGCAGGGCCTCAATATGACGCGGATTGCTGGTGATATAGGCGCGTTCCAGCCCGCCTTGATCGATTGTCGCGCCAGCACCCGCCTGGATCTGGTCGGAGATCAGAATGTCGATCTGCGGATAGAGCGAAAGTTCGCGCAGGCCGAAGGCGCCCCTGGCGGCGGGATGATCCCGGCGCATCAGCCAGACGCTTTGGTCCGAAAACAGCGGTTCGCTGACGAAGCGCGAGGGCGTCTTGCCGAAAACGCCGATGGCGACATGGATTGTTCCGCGATCGAGTTCCTCGGTGATGTTCATTTCACTGAGCGCGCGCACGCGGCAGCGGGCGTTCGGCGCCGCCTTGCGCATGCGCGACATCAAATCCGGGACAATCGTTGCGGTGATGTAGTCCGAGGTCGAGATCGAAAACTCGATCTCGGACGTTGCCGGAGTGAAAACCGGCTCGGACACCGCAGCCTCGATCTGGACGAGAGCCGGCTTGAACGATTGCGCCAATTCGGCCGCCCGGGGCGTCGGGTGCATGCCATCTGGACCGCGGATGAACAGTTCGTCGCCGATGATCTCGCGCAGTCGCGCCAAGGCATGGCTGACAGCCGATTGCGTCAGATGCAGGCGCTCGGCTGCCCGGGTGACGCCACGCTCGTCCAGCACCGCATTGAAGATCCGCACGAGATTGAGATCGAGATTATGAACGTCACGCATATTCGACATGGCCCTGATTCATTTGATTAATGTAGCCGGGCTTCGCATATCCCGCCAGTCAGATGCGCGCCGCCGCGGCCATCGGGCTGGAGCGCGAACCCACGGGAAGGTGTGAAATGATGATCCAGGAAGACGCGCGGCAATGGCCTTGCCGGAATGAAACGCTCGGTACCACTTTGAAGCCCGGTCAGAGAATGCTTGCAGATGCCATCCTGTACCTGGCTTCGGTGAGCCTTTTATGGTGGATGGGAATCCCATTGAATTGAGCGAGATTGCGCCACGCGCGACAGTCCACGCAAGAGAAGGGACCGAGTGGGACAATGGACGATCCACCCCTCTGAGCCTTTGCCTGTGAGGCGCCGGATCGCTGGGGCCATTATTGGCCTTTTGATCTTGCGATCGTACACCCATGGCCGTTTAATGTGAGAAACCTAGCTGGCACCCACCTGGCTGAGGAGAGCCCGCGCTCATGAAGCCAATGAACGAAAAGCACCTCGCGGTTCTGCGCAGGCACATGGTCGAGGTGATTGCAATCTATGCCGACCTTGAAAGCGAAGAACTCGGCAAGGCGGCGTTCGATGAACGGGTGATGGCAGCGATGCTCCAGGTGCCCCGGCATCTCTTTGTGCCCGCACCGGCTGCGCCCTTTGCCTATCAGGACATGCCGCTGCCGATCGGCTTCGATAAAACCGTGTCGCAGCCCTTCATGGTCGCTCTCATGATCGATCTCCTTGATCCCCAACCGCATGAGGCAGTGCTCGAGATCGGCACCGGCTTGGGCTACCAAGCCGCAATCCTCGCGGAGCTCGCCGGGCAGGTTTGGAGCGTTGAAATCATCGAGGAATTTGCAAGCCATGCCGAGGCTCTCCTCCGAAGCCTCGGCATCTCAAATGTCGGCATTCGTATCGGCGATGGGTCTGGCGGTTGGCCCGAACGCGCGCCATTCGACAAGATCCTGGTTACGGCGGCGGCCGAGGAGGCGCCGCCGGCTTTGCTCGAGCAGCTCAAGCCAATGGGCCGTTTGGTTCTTCCTATGGGCTCTGAACAACAGTTTCTGACTGTCATTGACAAGGATTCGGCGGGACGACTCGAGACGCGGCAATTCATCCCGGTTCGGTTCGGCCGGCTCGAGACGGTCTGATGCCCGCGTTGCCATCTGGCAAAATAGACCCTCACATTCTATTCCGAGGATCGTTTACCACGCCCATGCAGACGCTCGGCTGATTGACAAAAATCCTGATGTGAGCGGATTTGACCCGAAAGCCAGCATCATTGCCTGCACGAAGTTTGCCAGGGGTTTCAGGTGGGTGTTGCCGTGCGTGCGGGTGGAGTTGAAACAGCAGAACCATACTGGGTATTGTTCTGCCGGTCGATGAAATCGAGTGCCGCGACCGGAATGGATCCGATCGATACATTGTGCGACCTGATGTTCAGAACGAGCGCTTTCGCAGGTTTGAGGAATAAGGCGATGTAACGCGTCGCCTGCGAGGTTGGGGTGGCCCGCCCTTTTGCGACCGTCAGTGCCTCAGGCCCACTCACCACGTGATCGTCTCAGCAATCGCCGCACAGTCACTAGTCAGCGCCGCCTTATTGCCGCCAGCTGACCGCTATCACCGATCATCGCGCGGTTTGTCAGAAGCTGACGCGCGCGCCGATTTTGGCACCGGCCGACTGCGAGCCGTCACCTTCGATGTTGAACAGCAGCGAGAAGTCGAGGTCCCAGTTGTCGTTGTTGGAAAGTGCAAGCCCGGCCTCGACCCGTCCGAACAGACCTTCGCCATCGAGCGAGGCAAAGCCGACATCCGCGCCGACCGTTGGCGACAGGGTCAACCCGTTTTCCAGCTCAAGCGTCCGCTCGACGTCGAACCCCACGCTAAAGCGCGCCTGTTCCTCGATGAAGCCCTTTAGATCGATCGTCTCGCCGATCGCGTTCTTCACGGTGTAATCGTCAGTCTTCTCGTTGAAATAGACGGCTCTGAGTTTCGGCGTCAGAACTGTGAGCTCGTCGAGCTGCCATTCGCCGGTGAGCTTCACATCCGCCATCCAGCGGCTGGTGTCGAAGCTGCCGCCGAAGATGCCGGTATCTATGTCGTTCGACGAGCCGCCATAGAGCAGGTTGGCGTCGAGGAAGACGCCCTGCCCAATTTCGAACGAGGCATAGGGGCCGGCGAGCCAGCCATTGCCGGTCAGTTCGGCGTCCTCCGCCGTCGGATCCGTCATGTAGTCGTAGTGGAAGGACAGGCCGACCAAAGCACGGTCGTTGATGAGATAGTCGGCACCAACTGAGAACAGCGCGAAATTGCCCCATTTGTCGCTTTTGTCATCTTCATCCTTGTGGAACAGGAAGCTACCGTTCACCCAGATGTCAAAGAGCTGGTCAGTCTTCACGAAGGTTTGGCCGGCTGCAGCCGCATCGGCTGCATCACGTGCTGCCTGGATCTGGGCGAGGCTGGAGGAGAAGCCGAGCCGTGCGCCCTTGTCCGTGGGCGTTACAGCCGTCGTCACCGGATCGGTACTCGCCGCAGCCCGACGTCGATCGAGAAGGCCCGGCACCTGGACCGTCGACGAAAGCAGGTTCTGCCGTGTGCGGACGAAGTCGCGCACGAGGCCGTCGATCTCTTCTCCGACTGCCACGCGATCGAGCGCAATCCGATAGGTTACGTGGCCGACATTGGAGGAGCCGAACGCGCTGTGCAGCGTGTAACCAACAACCGCAGAGCCGGAATAGGATGGGTTGGGCGTGAACTTGAGATAGTAGCCGACCGGTGTGAAGCTGCCTGCGGCCGCAAGTTCCCCCTCGACGATTTCTGCTTTGCCGGCAATCGGAGGCTCGACCGAGGCGATTGCGGCGTTGATGAACGGGCCACCGGTCGCGCCGCTGTTGAGGTAAACGTTGTTCGGCGCCGAACCCGCTGGAACGTCGATGACGAAGTCCGGCGCGGTGACAGAGCGTCCGTTCAGCTTCAGCGTATAGGTGGCCGATCCGCTGGCGCCGCGGCTGTCGGTCACCGCGATGGTGAAGCGGTAGGTGTCGGGCGTCGCGTCGCTGGCGAGTGGCCCGGTCAATTCCCCGGTGGAGACGTTGAGAACCATGCCTTTCGGCAGGTCGCCGCTCTTGACGCTGTAGACCAGAGCGCCAACGCCGCCGGTCGCCGAAATGCGCGAAGAATAGGCTTCGCCGACCATCGCGTCTGGCAGCGCACCGGCAGACGGGCTGAAGACAAAATTGCTGGGTAGGATAGAGAGCGAGTAGTTCGCCTGGCCTGTGGCGCCGCTCGCGTCCGTTGCCGTCACGGTGAAGCGGAAGTCGCCGTCAGCGGACGGCTTTCCGGAAATGCGGCCGCTTGACTCATCCAGCATGAGACCGCCAGGCAAGGCGCCTGATGTCACGGCGTAGGTAAACCCACCAACGCCGCCGCTTGCAGAAATCGACGTGTCCGAATAGTTGACGCCAAGAGTGCCGGATGAAAGCGTCGCGCCGGTAGCCGGCGTCAAAACTACCGGCACCGCTGCGACCGTGATCGAATAACTCGCATTGGCAGAGCCGCTAGTCGCCGCCGTCGCCGTCACCGTGAAGTTCGCGGTGCCGATCGCGCCGACCGTCGGCGTGCCTGATATCGCGCCGTTCGACGCATTCAGGCTCAGGCCCACCGGCAGCGAACCGGTCGTTACAGCATAGCTGATCGTACCAACACCGCCGCTCGCCGAGATCGACGTATCCGAGTAGGCAACGCCGACCGTTCCGGCTGACAGCACCGTGCCGGTTGCCGGGGTCAACACCAGCGTCGGGGCCCAGATTGCGATGGAGTAGCTTGCAGAGACGGAACCGGTTACTGCCGCCGTTGCCGTTACCGTGAAGGTCGCCGTACCGAGCGCGCCCGCCGTCGGCGTGCCTGATATCGCGCCGCTCGACGCATTGAGGCTCAGGCCTGCCGGCAGCGATCCGGCGGTCACCGTATAGCTGATCGTACCAACACCGCCGCTCGCCGAGATCGACATATCCGAATAGGACGAGCCGGCGGTGCCGGCCGAAAGCGCCGTGCCGGTAGCCGGCGTCAGCACCAGAGCCGGCGCTCCAATGGCGATCGAGTAATTGGCCGAAGCCGAACCGCTGGTCGCCGCGGTTGCCGTCACGGTGAAACTCGTCGTGCCGAAACCGGCCGCCGTCGGTGTGCCTGATATCGCGCCGGTGGCCGCATCAAGAGCAAGGCCCGCCGGAAGAGCGCCTGATGTCACCGCATAGCTGAACGTGCCGACACCGCCGCTCGCGGAGATTGAGGTGTCCGAGTAGGACGAGCCCACCGTGCCACCGGAAAGCGCTGTGCCGGTTGCCGGCGTCAGCACCACGGGCGGAGCACCAACTGTGATCGTGTAGCCGGTCGAGGCGGAGCCCGCGGTTGCAGCCGTCGCCGTGACCGTGAAATTCGCCGTGCCGAGTGCCGCTGCCGTCGGCGTGCCGGTGATGGCACCTGTTGTCGCATCGATGGTCAAGCCCGCCGGCAACGTACCCGCCGTCACCGCATAACTGATCGTACCCACGCCGCCGCTCGCGGAGATCGACGTGTCTGAATAGGTCGAACCGACGATCCCGGCCACCAATGCGCCGCTTGCCGGAGTCAACACCACCGGCGGGGCCGCGATGGTGATCGAGTAGTTGGCCGCAGCCGAGCCGCTCGTTGCCGCCGTCGCCGTAACCGAGAAATTCGCCGTGCCGAGTGCTGCAACCGTCGGTGTGCCGGCAATCGCGCCGGTCGCCGTGTCGATGCTCAGGCCCGCCGGAAGCGAGCCGGCGGTCACCGCATAAGTGAATGTGCCTACACCGCCGCTCGCCGAGATCGCGGTTTCCGAGTAGGAGATCCCCACCGTTCCACCCGACAGCGCAGCGCCGCTCGCCGGCATCAGCACCACGGCCGGCGCTCCCACCACAATCGTGTAGCTGGCCGACGCGGTACCGCTGGTTGCCGCCGTCGCTGTCAGCGTGAAACTCGCCTGGCCGAGCGCTGCATCAGTCGGCGTGCCGGTGATCGCGCCGGTCGATGCGTTGAGCGTGAGGCCGGGAGGCAGGGATCCAGCGGTCACCGCAAAGCCGATCGCACCTGCGCCGCCGCTTGCCGAGACCGAGGTGTCCGAATAGGATGAACCGACCGTGCCGGCAGAAAGCGCCGTGCCGCTTGCCGGCGTCAGCACCACCGGCGGCGCCCCCACCACGATCGTGTAGTTCGCCGAGGCAGAACCTGCCGTGGCCGCCGTCGCCGTCACCGTGAAGTTCGCCGTGCCAAAGCCGGTCGCCGTCGGCGTGCCTGATATCGCACCGGTTGCCAGATCAATGGCGAGGCCCGCCGGAAGGGCGCCGGTCGTTACAGTGTAGCTGAACGCACCCACACCGCCGCTCGCGGAGATCGACGTCTCCGAATAGGACGATCCGACCATGCCGCCCGTAAGGGTCGCACCGGCTGCTGGTGTCAGCACCACCGGTGGCGCCACCACCGTGATCGTATAGCTCGCCGAAGCGGTGCCGCTTGTCGCCGCGATAGCCGTCACGGTGAAAGTCGAAGTGCCGAGTGCGGGCGCAGTCGGCGTGCCCGTTATCGCACCGCTTGCCGGGTCTATAGTCAGGCCGTCGGGAAGCGCACCGGATGTCACCGAAAAGCTGAGGCTCCCCAGGCCGCCGGTTGCGGAAATCGACGCACCCGGATAGGACGCACCAACAGTACCGGCCGAAAGCGCCGTACCGTTGGCCGGTGTCATGACCAAGGGCGGAGCTCCGACTTCAATCGAGTAGGTCGCCGAAGCAGAACCCGAGGTGGCCGCTGTGGCCGTCACCGTGAAGTTCGCCGTGCCGAATGCACCCGCTGTCGGCGTGCCGCTGATCGTGCCGGTCGTCGCATTCAGAGAGAGGCCATCGGGTACCGCTCCGCTGCTAACCACATACGTGAACGCACCCACACCGCCGCTCGCCGAAATCGTCTGCGAGTAGGCAGAACCGACCGTGCCGGCCGTCAGAGCCGTACCTGTGGCCGGTGTCAACACCACCGGTTGTGCTCCGATCACGATCGTATAGTTGGCGGTAGCCGAGCCATTGGTCGCGGCCGTGGCCGTCACCTCGAAATTCGCCGTACCGAACCCGCCCGCCGTCGGCGTGCCGTTGATTGCACCGGTCGATGCATTCAGGGTGAGGCCGGCCGGCAGCGCGCCAGCGGTCACCGAATAGGAGATTGGGCCCGCGCCGCCGGTCGCCGAAATCGATGCGTCTGAATAGGCCGAGCCAACGGTTCCCGCCGTTAGCGTCGTACCATCTGACGGCGTCAGCACTACCGGCGTCGCGGCCACCGTGATGGAATAGCTCGCCGAAGCCGAGCCCGCGGTTGCGCCGGTTGCCGTCACCGTGAAGTTGAACGTGCCGAACCCGCCCGCCGTCGGCGTGCCACTGATCGCACCGGTTGACGGGTTCAGGGCGAGGCCTGCAGGAAGAACACCTGATGTCACGGCGTAACTGATCGTCCCCAACCCACCGCTCGCCGAAATTGACGCACCAGGATAGATCGCGCCAACCGTGCCGCCCGCCAAGGCGCCGCTCGCCGGCGTCAGCACCACAGGCGGTGCTACGATCGCGATCGAGTAGCTAGCCGAAGCGGAACCGGTGGTCGCGGCCGTCGCCATCACCGTGAAATTCGCCGTGCCGAACCCGCCCGCCGTCGGCGTCCCGCTGATCGCACCGGTCGATGTACTCATGGAAAGACCCGCCGGCAACGAGCCGGCCGTAATTGCATAGGTGATCGTCCCGACACCGCCGCTCGCCGAGATCGAGGTGTTAGAGTAGGACACCCCCACGGTACCGCCGGTCAAAGCGCCGCTCGCCGGCGTCAGCACCACCGGTGGAGCTGACACCGTTATCGAGTAGCTGGCCGAAGCCGAACCGGAAGTCGCAGCCGTCGCCGTCACAGTGAAATTCGCGGTTCCAATCGCGCCCACTGTGGGCGTGCCAGTGATCGCGCCAGTCGATCCATTGATGCCGAGGCCTGCCGGCAGTGCGCCGGCGGTGACCGCGTAGGTGATTGTACCAGACCCCCCGCTCGCCGAGATCGATGCGTTGGAATAGGAGGTTCCCACCACGCCGGCCGAAAGCGCCGTGCCGCCTGCCGGCGTCAGCGACACCGGCGGGAAGGCATTGACGGTGACGGTAACGTTCTGCGTGATGAAGTGCACCCCGCCGGTCGAGATGGTGGTGCTGTCCTGGACCTTCAGGTTGAAGGTCGAACTGCCAACCGCCGATGGCGTGCCGGACAGGAGCCCGCTGGCCGAGAGCGTAAGCCCGGCGGGCAGGCTGCCGCTGTCGCGGGTATAGGTGTAGCCCGGGGTGCCTCCGCTTGCAGAGAACTGGACGCTATAGGCCGTACCGACACCGCCGTGCGGCGGAGTATCCGGTGTTACGTCGATGGCAGGCGGGGCGATGAGGACGCTGTAGGCTTTATCGAGCGTATTGGCCGTCGGCGTCGTCGAATCGACAACACGGACGGTAAAATTGTAGGGACCCGAGCCGGTCGGCGTACCGGAGATGACACCGGAGGAGGAAAGGGAAAGGCCGGGCGGCAGATTGCTGCCTGCGACGAGCGAATAGGAATAGGGGCCGGTTCCGCCACTCGTGCTGAGCGCCTGATTATAGGACGTGCCGATCACCGGCGTGGCAACGCTCGAGGGCGTGACCGTCAGCGGGGAGGTCGACGGATTGATCGTGATGTTGAATGTAATCGGCGTCGCGAAATCATCCTTGACGATGAACGTGTCGGATGTCGCACCGTCGCCGTTGTTAGTGTAGATGAGCGCCGAAGTGTTCGACGGCATTCCGAAGGTCAGGCTGCCGTGGGACGGGGATATGTTGGCCGGCGAAATAAAGCCGAAATCCGCGCAGGTAAAGGTTGCCGTACCGCCCGAGCTTATAGTTGCCGTCTGCGGTGAAATACAGGCCGCCTGAGCCGCTGATATCGGCCACAGCGCCGCCAGGCAGGCAAACATCACCAAAGCAAGGAGGTGGGCCACGTTCGTGCGATATCCGCACACCAGGTTTGCCCAACCAAACGATTTCTGCGCCATTGTTCCGCCCTTGTGCGCACGGCACGTCACATGGACGCAAGTCCATCGTCACGATCAGTCCGTTCACCGCCTCACCCAGTGACATGTATTTTCGAGTCACACAACCCAGCATCGTGCGACTTTAGCGAGAAACTCGTTCAAAAAGTTTGTCAAACCGCCCTTCCCAAGATGCTCGTTATGAGAGAGAGTGCGCCGCAGGATAAATCCAGAGTCGTCGAATTTTATCGGGATGGGGGCAACCATGAGCGAACCTTTTGTGGGGCAGATCATGATGAGCGGGTTCGGCTTTGCGCCGCGCGGTTTTGCACTGTGCAACGGCCAGATTTTGGGGATCAATCAGAACCAGGCCCTGTTCTCCTTGCTGGGGACGTACTACGGCGGCAACGGCTCAACCACCTTTGCCCTGCCGAATCTGCAGGGGCGAACGCCTGCAGCGGCCGGTCCGTCCGCCGACCCCAGCTGGAACCCGACACCCTATGAAATCGGAGAGGCCGGTGGCATTGAAGCTGTGACCCTCATGCAGCAGCAGATTCCTGCCCACCAACATCAGGGCAACGGGACGACTGCGGAGGCCAATCAGCGCAACCCGACGAACACGCTTTACGGTACCACCTCCCTGCCGATCTATGCGCCATCAGGCGAAGCGCAGGTTGTGCTGGCGCCCCAGAGCGTCGCGTCGGCGGGCGGCGGACAGCCGCACTCCAATATGCAGCCATTCAACGTCATCAGTTTCTGCATTGCGTTACAGGGCGTATACCCGCCCCGCAATTGAACCTAGCCGCCGGAGGATAACAATGGGCACTCCCTATATCGGGGAAATTCGGATGTTTGGCTTTTCCCGCGTGCCGACCGGCTGGCAGGCCTGCGATGGTTCGCTGCTGTCAATCGCGGAATATGACACACTGTACATGCTGCTTGGCACCACCTATGGCGGCGACGGCCAGAATACGTTCGGCGTGCCCGACCTTCGCGGTCGCGTGCCCCTGCATCAGGGCACCGGCCAAGGACTGAGCACGCGCTTGCCCGGCCAACTTGGCGGCACCGAAACCGTGACCCTTCTCGCGACCCAGCTGCCGCCGCACAACCATCCGATGTTTGCGACAACGACAGCAGCCAGCGCGACCGCGATCGGAACGAACGCCGAACTCGGCGCACTCTCGGGCAACACGATGTATGCCACTGATGTCACTGGCCTTAATGGGTTCAATACGTCCCCGAACTCGACCGGGCCCACCGGACAAACCCAACCCCACGACAATATGATGCCGACCTTGACGGTGCAATTCTGCATCTCGCTATACGGTGTCTTTCCGTCGCAAAGCTGATGCAGCCCCCATTGCACGATAAGGGAATAGAAATGTCAGAGCCTTTCATTGGTGAAATCCAGCTTTTCGGCTTCAATTTCGCGCCCCGCAATTGGGCGCTTTGTAATGGCGCGACGCTTGCAATTCAGCAGAACACGGCATTGTTTTCATTACTGGGCGTAGCTTACGGCGGCAATGGCAGTTCCACTTTTCAATTGCCAAACTTTTCCGGCCGCGCCGGCTTCACTCAGGGCATGGCACCGGGGCTCTCGCAACACACGCTCGGCGAGGTTGTCGGCGAAAACAACGTCACACTGAGCACGTCGGAAATGCCGGCGCATACGCACGGGTTCACGATCTACAACCAGACCGACATGGCAAAACGGGCAAGCGCACCTTCTGCCGGCAACGCGTTGACCGTGCCCATCGAGAGCTCGGTCACGGCAAAGGACGCTCAGCCGAATGCCCAATTCGCGTCAAATATGATCGGCTTGGCGGGCAACAACCTGCCGCATGAAAACCGACAGCCTTATCTTGCCGTGAACTTCTGCATTGCCCTTAACGGCACCTTCCCGTCGTTCGGGTGATGTTGCCAGCCGACATTGCCACGATCGGATTTCCGGCACGCCTCGATCCGCCTCGCCTGCCGGTCGCGGGCATGTCCTTGCGCCACGCCACATCCGAGGATTTTCCGTTTCTGCTACAGCTCTACCGGTCGTTTCGAGCGGAGGAACTGGCGGCGGTGCCTTGGTCAATCGAACAGAAACACGCCTTTCTCCAACAGCAGTTCCTGTTCCAGCATCGCCACTACATGGCGACGTTTCCCGACACAGATTTTCTCGTTGTCGAGATCGGAGGCGAGCCAGCCGGCCGCGTCTATCTTGATGCGAAGAAGGAGCGTTGGCTCATCGTCGATATCGGTGTTTTGCCGCAATGGCGCCGTCAAGGCCACGGAACCACGCTGTTGGCGGCCATTCAGCACGAGGCGACGGTGTCCGATTGCGAGGCCGTCGTCCTGCACGTCGAGCAGCATAACTTCCGGGCGCAGGCTCTCTACCATCGTCTTGGTTTTCGAGCCGAGGAGAATGGTGGTTCTCACGTCCAGATGGAATGGTCTTGCTGCAACCTCGCCGAGACTGGGCGTCTCTGACCGCCTTTCACCTCATCAATTGAATACGGCCTGGTAGACGATGCCCTGCTTGTCCCTGGCGACCGGTACGAGGAAGATCTCCAGCGCGCCGAGCGACGCATTCCTCAGGCGGTAGATCTGCTGCGGCAGGACGATCGCCGAACTGCTGCGGAACACCAGGGAAAAAGGCGCGCGCCGCATGCCAGGCAGGATCTGTGTTGTGCCCGGAGAAGCTTCCGCCAAGGTCAGCGGCACGGTGCTCTCGCCAAGAGACAGATCAAACGCCTGGCCGACACAACCCGCAAAATTTTGAAGCGTCAGAAGTTCCATGCGCTGTTCTCCCCGATGATTCCCGCTTAGGTCGATGGCTGTACACTTACAGCATTGCGGTTGAGCGCAAAAGACTTCGGGCATCTCGAGTTCTTTCGCTCTTATGAAAGCGAACGCTAGCGTTCCCCTTGTACATTCAGCGAATTTTCAGCAGGGTGTCGCGCGCCAATATCCTTGTCGACAAATTGCCTACATAGAAAATATATAAAATCGACAGTTGGGTTTTGGCCTCGTACATTGGCAAAAGCCTCAAAGATTCTGACATAGGAGCCGACATGCCTTTGCCATCCCGCCCTGCCTCGATCTCCGCTACGGAAAGACATGCGCGACTGGGAAGATTGCGCGAAAACATGGAAGCTGCCGGTTTCTCAGCCGTTCTGATAGGAGCGACAGAAAGCCTTCGCTATTTCACTGGCCTTGTCTGGCATCAAAGCGAACGTCTCCTCGGTGCGCTGGTGACACCCACGACACTTACTTACATCGTTCCGGGTTTCGAGCGCAGTCGCGTGGAAACACTGCCGCACCTGCCTGGCGAAATCGCCACTTGGGAGGAAGAGGAAAGCCCCGCTCGGCTCATTGCTTCACTGCTTGCAGCCACTGATAAGCTCGCGCTCGACGATGCGCTGCCGCTGTTTGCCTATCATGAGCTCGTCAGGGCTCTCGGCGTTGATCGCATCGGTGATGGTGCTCGTTTGATCCGTGATCTCAGGCTCTGCAAGTCAGCAGCCGAAATCGCGCTGATCCAGTACGCGATGGATCTCACCCTCGAGGTTCACAAACGCGCGCACGTCATGATGGAGCCGGGTATACGGGCATCCGATGTCGTGCGCTATATCGATGAACAACATCGCGCGCTCGGCGCCTCCGGTGGCTCGACCTTTTGTATCGTATCATTCGGAACCGCCACATCCCTGCCTCATGGGGCAGATGGCGACCAGGTGCTTGAGAAGGGACAGGCGATCCTCGTCGATACGGGAACACGCATCGACGGCTATCACTCGGACCTCACCCGCACCTACATGCTGGACGAGGCGGACGCAGAGTTTGAGCGCGTCTGGTCGATCGAGCGCGAGGCACAACAGGCGGTCTTCGAAGCCGCGCAGATCGGCGTGGAGGCTCGCATGCTGGATGAGGCGGCCCGAGCGGTGCTCGTGCGCGAGGGCCTTGGTCCGGATTATAGATTACCGGGCCTACCCCATCGGGCCGGTCATGGTCTGGGCCTCGAGATCCACGAAGAACCTTACATCGTGCGCGGTAACGGCACGCGCCTTCGTGCCGGCATGTGCTTCTCCAACGAACCGATGATCGTCGTACCAGGTCAGTTCGGTATCCGGCTCGAAGACCACATATTCATGTCTGACACTGGACCGCGCTGGTTCACGCAACCCGCCACCGGCCCAACTCAGCCTTTTGCTTGAACGACATGACTACGCTCGGGGGCATGATGCCATCAGTCCAGGCGATGAAGCCTGCGATGAACTGACTGACTGGCCGATGATAATGAAGCAGCACGCTTAGCCGAGGCGCGGACAGCCGGGTCGGTTGGCAAATGCGACTGTCACGAACCGCCCGCGCCGTTCGCCATCGATGACGATTTGTCTGCGTGTCACGGTCTGAATTTCCGGATCACGTAGTCCAAGTCTCGATGCATGACGAAGCGCTTGCCGCTCGCTACAGCCGGGCCGCTCGTACTGGTCCTCGTAGTATCGACGGTCCAGATCTCTATCGCGCAGCTCAGGACGTCCGTCCGGGCCGATGTAGAGGTCGAGGGACTGCGCCGACGACGTGGATGAAACGGCTGAGAGGGCGCCGACCGAGAGCAGGCCTGCCGCCAAAAGATTATGAATGGACTTTTGCATGTCCGCCTCCTCAATAGAGTTCAGTTGAGCCTATTGAGAACTGAACGACAAAGGCCAGGTAAGGTTCCCCAGCATCAACGGCGGTTGCCGCGCTCGTCCTTTGTATGACAATCGTGAAGGCGGCAACCATTGGACGTTTCAATATCGCTCTATCGCGATCGCTGCGGTTGGCATCAACGCCTTTCTTCTGCCTTTCCCGCACTTAATTCTTAGATGAACAAAAACGCCGGCAGGAAATGACCACCCCGCAGACAGCCCCAATCGGACCGAGGTCAGCCGCATTCTCACTTTTAACTGGCCACGACCGGCTGTCGCATTGGAGAGGGCTATAGATGCCGCTCAAACCGGCCGACGATCGCGCCGGTGCGTAGGCGCTCAAACAGAGCGGCGAACCCACGCAGATACAAATCGCGCTGCGCCACTCCCCAAGTTCGCTGGGTGTAGCGGCCGATTTCCTTCACATCCTCACGAGCAAGCGGCGTGATCGCAAATTCAGGCATGCGCCGTTTCCTGGTCGAGTTCATCGAGAATCGCGGTCAGATCAAAGGGGACACAAGCGCCCGCGTCGGCCTGACGCCAGGCAGGATCCAGCGCCTCGCGCAGTTGCTGCAGCTTCGCCGCATCCGATTCTTCCCCCGCAATCTTGAGACGCAGCGCCTCGCGGATCACCTCCGAGGCATTGTTGTAGAGGCCCGACGCCACCTTATCGCGGACATATTCATCGAGCTTTTCGGTCAAAGAGATATGCATGTGTGCATCCTTTCGCCACCCAATCCTACAAGGATTGACAATCTTTATGAACGATCAGGGTGCATCGATCAGTTCACGTGCCCAGCAGGACCAGCACCAGGACGACGAGAGGACGGCATGCTTCGGAGAGTTGCCCCCGCCCCTGCGCCCCCATCGGCAACTCGGAGCGCAGCGAACGAGAGAGTTGATTCTCGACGTGTTCCACAACCGCCGCTTTGATGCCGATAACCTGACTCTCCGCGACCGTCGTGTCGCTGCCAGAGCGTCCCTTCTTCGCATTGATGTTTCGTGCGGATTGATTTCCCTTGCCTGGAAGAGCCATGGGTGACGGGTTTCAGGTTTAGATTTGACACATGTTGGCCAAGGAAGGCTGGTGTCTTCACCAGCAGGAGCATCTGATGATCGCAGAACTCTTCGATAGAAACAGGATTTGGTCAGAAGAGAGAAGAGCCTTGAAAGCCGACGCGAGCGTTTGTCGGAACTGCAGCGGCAGAGTATCTATGGATCGGGTGTTCCGATAGCAGCGTGCGGCCAACGTCATCGCCGGCCTCTAGTCTGGCGAGGTGTTCCTGCACCGCAACGTCGCCAACTTGATCGATCCGACTGACCCATGTTGTCCATCGTGGAATATGCTTTCAATTGCTTGGCGTTAAACCATCATCATATGCGGTTACTACGGTTGCGGCGGCATTCGCGCAGTTGTCAGCGGTGAAGCACTCGTTGCCCATTTGAAGTGCGACCCGACACCCTCTTCGCCTCGATAGGTCGTCACACTGGTAGTCAGTGCGCCTATTCACGTGTCAGAAAATGGAGGTTGCCGCCCAGATCGGAAACGACGAGCCGCCGCTCGTCCCAGACGAGGACGGACACCGGTCGTGTCAAGGCGTCGAGAATGATCTTTCGGCTGCCCGTCATTGTGTCGAGTCTGAGCAAACGACCGCTGCCTTTCCGGAAACCTTCCGGCTGATCGTAGATACCATGTTCGAGAACAAGCATCGCTCCATCATTGTCGAAGGCGATAGCAACGGGCGCATTCAGGCCATCGACGTCAAGTCGCGGATTTGACGCGCCACCGGTTTCGGGGATCGATACGATCTTTCCAGCACCGGCAAGGAAAGGAAAGCCGCCGAACAGCGCGACATAAAGGCGTCGGTCGCGCAGCCCGATCCCGGTCGGCACAGCATCGACTTCATAGCTGTTCCCGGTTGCGAACTCTGTCGGCGAAAGATCCTGCAGTGCCGTCGCCGCCTCGGCCATACGGCGGAACGTCATGATCGTGTTCTTCTGCCCATCCGTTTGCACCCGTTCGACACTGTTTCGCGCGGCATCGATCACGTAGTAGACGCCGTTCGCCAAGATGAAGTCGAACGGATTCCAGAAATCGCTGCTGATGACGCGGACCGCGCCAGCCCCATCGATCGCAACGAGGGCGTGATCATACGGGCCTGCGTCGGAGTTGGCCGGCGTCCACCCTTGGGCGACGACAAGAACGTTACCGGCACGCACGACACGGTAGGGACCGGTCGGGTCGCCGATCACATCGAGGCCATGCGAAAAGACCGGACCGAATGCGACGAGCTTACCCTCCGCGTCGCGGCGATAAAGCCGGCCGCTGGCCAGATCGGTGACGAGCAGAGCCTCGCCGTCGCGGGACATACCGGCGAACGCGGCACCCGGCAGGTTAACGGTCTCTAGCCGGTAGCCGGGTGCGACTGCCGGCTCTGCGCTAGCGCCGACTGCCAGGAACAGAAGACCAGCAATGATTGTCAAGCCGCGGAGCGAATGCATCGGAAGCCACCATTGGCTGAGAAACGAAATTCCGGATTATAGGCGAGGCGATAGGTCGTCGTAAGGTGGCGTGCATCGCTGTTCCAGGAGCCACCGCGAAGCACGCGGTATAGCCCCGTAACGTTTGCCGCAGCCCCACCGTCATAGGGCGCGTAAACATCACTGGTCCACTCCCAGACGTTGCCGACAAGATTGAGGACGCCCTCGCTGCTTGCGCCATCGGCGAAGGACTCTGCTGGCGCGGTCATCGGATAACCGTCGCGCGCGTCGCCGGAGCAGCAGATATCCGCGCCGGAATTTGCCCGCACCAAGTCCCCAGGTGCCGAGCCCCACGGAAATGCGCTGCCCGTCGTTCCGCGTGCCGCTCTCTCGTATTGTTGCTCCGACGGCAGCGCCAACCCGTAGTGACGACAAAAAGCATCGGCGTCTCCCCAACTCACCCCGACGACCGGCCGGTCGTCCAATCCCAGAGCCGGGTGATTTGCGTAGAAGGCCGGGCGGTGACCGGTCTGATCGATGAAGCGTCCGTATTGTCGGTTCGTGATCTCGGTACGGTTGATCGCGAAGGCCCGCTCCCACAGAACGCGGCGCGGGTGTTCATTTTTGGGGCCGTCGTCACGACCGAAGACGAACGCGCCGGCAGGGATCTCTATCAGCGGATTGCCGTCGATGGGACCGGCATCGGCGGCGGCCGCGGCGAATGCCACTGTGATTGCAATTGCCGCCGTCCAGATGTCAGAAGTCGACACGGTATTGTGTCCCTCCATCGAACAGAAAGACGCGATCTGTCGCAACCTTCACGCCGATCCGCTGATCAATCTGGCCAGCGAAGTTCTTGTCGGCGCGCAAAGTCATCAGTTGGCCGCCTAGCTGCAGGCTTACAAGCGTGTTCTCGCCCGTGAGCTCCACCGAATAGATCGGCGCAACCAGATTGACGTCGGCATCCTCGGCTCCGGCCGCATGGACGTCCTCTGGACGCACACCGAGAACGGCGGAAGAGATGTTTGCCCGCCCAAGACCCGCCACCCTTAGGCCGGCCCTAACGAACACGCCGTTTGTCACCTCCCCGGGGATCAGATTCATCGGCGGCGAGCCGATAAATCCGGCAACGAAGAGGGTGCGCGGATCGTTGTAGATTTCCCTCGGCGTTCCGAGCTGCTCGATCACGCCCTTGTTCATCACGGCCACGCGGTGGGCGAGTGTCATCGCCTCTATCTGATCGTGGGTGACATAGATCGTCGTGACCTGCAGTTCATGCTGGAGATGCTTCAGCTCGGCGCGCATTTGCGTGCGAAGCTTGGCGTCGAGATTGGAAAGCGGCTCGTCCATCAGAAAAACACGTGGCGTGCGGACGATGGCGCGGGCGAGTGCCACGCGCTGGCGCTGACCGCCGGAGAGTTCCTTCGGCAGACGCGACAACATCGTGTCGAGTTCAACGCGCCGCGCGACCTCGGCTATTCGTCGCTTGTATTCGGCTGGGGGCACTTTGCGGATCTTCAGTGGATAGCCGATATTGTCCTCGACACTGAGGTGCGGATACAAGGCATATGACTGGAAGACCATCGCGACGTCGCGATATTTTGGCAGGACGCCATTGATGCGTTCCGCATCGATGTAGATATCGCCCGATGTCGCCTCCTCGAGACCGGCAACCATGCGCATCGTCGTCGTCTTGCCGCAACCGGAGGGGCCGAGCAGGACGAGAAACTCCTTGTCCCGGACCTCTAGATTGAAGTCGGCGACCGCGATGAATTCGCCGAACTTCTTGGAGACATTGGTGAACGTGACGGACGCCATGGTCTCACCCCTTGACGGCCCCGAGAGACAGCCCCCGGACAAGATGCTTCTGAACGATGAAAGCGAAGATGACGATCGGCACGCAGGCCATGAACCCGGCGGCGCTGATTTCCCCCCAATAGGTCTTGTACTGCGTCACCCGCCCGGCGATGCCGATCGGAAGCGTCTGCGACTGCTCGGTGAGCGTGATGATCAGGGAAAGCAGGAACTCGTTCCACGAGATGATCAGGCAGAAGATGGCCGTCGCCGCGAGCCCTGGACGCGCGAGCGGCAAAGCGACATGCAGGAATGCGCCCCAGCGCGTGTCCCCGTCGACGATCGCGGCCTCTTCCAGTTCGACCGGCAGGTCCTGGAAATAACTCTTCATCATCCACGTTGCGAACGGCAGGTTGAAGGCGGTATAGGCGACGATGAGCGCCGACTTCGTGTTGAGCATGTCGAAGTAGTTGAAAAACAGGTACAGCGGAATGATGCTGACGATAGGAGGCATCATGCGCGTCGAGAGGATCCAGAACGAAATCTGCTTTCGCCACTGCCACGGATAGCTGAAGCGCGCCAAGGCATAGCCAGCCATCGTGCCAAAGCCTACGGAAATGATCGTGGTTCCGGCCGCAACGAGCAAGCTGTTCAATGCGTAGCGCAGGAACGGCCGCTGGATGAACGCTTCGTTGTAGTGCTTCAATGTCGGGTTGCGCGGCAGCCATTCGGGCGGTACTGCGAAGATGTCGATGTCGAACTTGAACGAATTCGCCGCGATCCAATAAACGGGAAACAGCGTCAAGATCAGCGCGATGAGGATCGCCAGATAGGCGGATAGTCTGAGAAGCATCTCCCGGACCCGGCTGCGTGTTCTTATCGTCGCCATCGTCGCCTCACTCCGCCAGCCGCATGCGCTTCATGAACCAGGTGCTCAGCACGATCGTCACGAACAGCACGAAGAGCGAGATCGCCGCAGCGTAGCCGGGATCGGCGAAGCGGTAGGCGACCTGATAGATGTATAGACTCAAGACCTTCGTTCGGTCTGCCGGACCTCCCCCCGTCAGGATGAAGACCAGGTCAAAAAGGCGCAGCGCATCCATGACGCGCAGGAGCAAGGCAATGGCGATGACCGGCTTCAGGAAGGGCAGCGTCAGATCCCAGAACTGCCGCCATGACGAGGCGCCGTCGAGCGCTGCGGCCTCGTAAGGTTCGACCGGCAGGCTTGCCAGCCCCGCCAACATCAGAAGAAAAATGAAGGGCGTCCACTGCCAAACATCGGCAACGATGATCGAAAACATCGCGAGGTTCACGTCGCCCGCCCAGGCTTGCAGTGGAAGACCGAGACGGAACATGATTTCGTTGAGGACGCCAAACTGTGGCTCGTAGATGATCTTCCAGGTGATCGCGACGGCGACCGGCGGCAGCATCATGGGGATCATCAGGACGGTTTTGAGAAAGGCTAGTCGGCGGATGAATTTATCGAGGAGCAGCGCCAGGCCGAGACCGAGGAGGAATTCGGTCGTCACTGCCACGACTGTAAAGACAGTCGTGTTCCAGAGTGCGACGTGAAATTGCGTGTCGGAAAGCAGTCGAGCAAAATTGTCGGGGCCGACGAACTCCCAGGGCAGATCGGGGTTCGGGCTGATTTTGTGAACCGCGGCATAGAACATATAGAGGCTGGGAAAGATCGTCAGCCCGAGCAATATGAGGACCGTTGGCGCAAGCATGAGGATCCGCAAATGGCGCTCTGCCCAACGCTCCAGACCGCCGCCCATGCGAAGCGGCGTGGTCAATGTGCCTTGATCGGGCGTCAACATCTCCCTCCCGTGAACAGCTTGTCCATACGCACCTCAAACCCCGCGAGCGCTACGGGTAATTGCCGTCACCACCATGGGAGCGAGGCCCAAAAACCCCGCTCCGCGTAGATCGCATCGCCGCCTATTTAAGGCCCGTAATCTCTTCGACTGCTGCCTGTGAGCTCTTCAGCGCCTCCTCTGGCGTAATCGTGCCTGCGACCGCCTTGGAAAGCTCGATCCCGAAGGCATTCTCGATCTCCGGCCACTTCGGATGGCGTGGACGAGGCGTCGAGGCCTGGATCGCCTCCATCAACACCGGATAGTGTCGGAACTGTTCCTGCGAGGTCAGTTCCGGATCGGCAAAGACCGAGGCTCGGACAGGCGGATTGCCGCGCGTGGCGGAAATCTTGATCTGCTCAGCCGAGGTCGCCCAGACCATGAAGTCGAAGGCCTCCTGTTTATTCTTGGAGGCCGACATGATCCCCATGGTCCAATGGCCAATTTCGGAGCTGCCCGGTTTCGTGCCCGCCGGAATTGGGGCGTAGGAAATCTTGCCAACCATCTTCGACTGGCTCGGATCCTCAAAGGTCGCAACCCAGTTCGGCCAGTTGATAGACGAGGCGGCGGCACCAGCAGCAAGCGCCGTACCCACTTCGTTGGCATTGTAGCTCTCGATCCCCTTTGGAGAAACGTCGCGGAGCGCCATGAACATCTTCATCGCGGCCGCGCCCTCCGGCGTATCGATCGTCACCTTCGTGCGATCCTCGTTAAACATATTGGCGCCGTAGGACCAGAAGATCGGCATGAAGTCGGCCACGACCGGGTTTCCCTGGCCGCCCCGGAAGACATAACCGAAATAGCGACCTCCGCCGTTCTTGGTTAGGGTCTGGCTCGCCTTCAATACGTCATCCCAGGTCTTGGGAGCGTCTACGCCAGCTTCCTTGTACTTAGCGGCGTCATAGAAGAACATCTGGGCGTTTCCCACATAGGGCAGGCACACATAAGGTCCCGTATTGTAAGGGTTGCGACAGATCGCCAGCGACTTCGACAGGAAGTCGTTGTCCGGACCTTCCATGCCCGCATTCTTGAAGTATGGCGTCAAATCCTCGAGATGTCCGTTCTCGGCGAAAAACGGAATCCACGGGTCATCCATCAAGATGATGTCGAACACGCCGGATTTGGTTGCCCCCGCATTGGCGCCCTGCTCGAACACATTGGCATAAGGCGCCTGCACGATCTCCACCTTCGTGCCCTTCATCTTCGAGTAGTCGTCGGCAGCAGCCCTAAGGCCGTCACCCTCGCTGCTCGATGGCACGAGGACTGTGAAATCGGCCCACGCGACCCCGTTGATCGCCAGCGCGGACGCCGCGGCAGCTAAGACGAGAAACAGTTTGCGAACCATCGTACACCTCCCATTCCGAGTTGATATCCAAAGGCCGCTTTTTCGTAGGGGGCCCTACCCTATCCGGTACGGCGGAGATGCGAGCTCGACGCCCATGCGAACCGACACGCGACAACTTGAAACGCCGTCCGGCATCTCCTCGAGCCGGCGCTGCTCCCAAAGCCGATTTTACCACATCAGGAGCATTATTTAGAGAGTCTGTATTAGCATTCGCTACTATTGCATATTGCATGATCACAATTCTCAATTCCCGAACACCGTCGTATGTTCGCCCACGTCGGAATGTGATCTCAATTGATAGGAATGTGGGGACTGTGCCGGCCGAAATCCGGATCATAATATGTCCGCAGCATTCCCGGCGGCCTCAAAAACGCGATAGATTGGCTTGTCTCCGGTGAGGCGGTGGTCGGATTCGTTATCTCTGCCCACATCAAAGGTGATTCCGCGCACTTCACGCACGCGTTCAAACGCTGGACGGGAGTTCCACCATCACGGTTTCAGATGGACCGGGAATGAAAATCGATCATTAGATCGCTAGAACAGCACAGATTGTGCGCATCCCCGAGGCCTCGTCTGAGGCCATGGCAGATCCTGCCCGAATTGGAGCCGCCGATGCTGGGGCTCAGGCTGTAGCGGACCCGGGCAGTTCAGCTCCCGATGGGGACGATACATCACTGCTGGTCGACGAAGTGACTGCAGTAGTAGTCGTCGATCCGGGTGCGAGCGCGAACCACGCTACCCAGGCTTGTGGCAAAGTCGATCGAGCACGTCGCGAAGCGCAGTCGCGGCTTCATCTCGCTCGCCAGCAGACATCAACTCGGGTTCCGCTTCTAGTCTGAGATGCGGCAGCTCGGTTCGAACGGCGCTGCGTGCGGCGACCAGATTGGTCTTCAGATCGAGGACACGATATGTGGCGACGGGATAGGCGATACCCCTGATCTGGACATGCCCCAGCTCGACACAAGCGATTGTGTCCTTCACTTGCGCAAAGGTCTCATAGGAAATGAGCACTGCCCCCGCCGGCGCCTCCTGCTCGAGGCGCGAGGCGAGATTCACGGCGCCGCCGATTATCGTGTAGTCCATCCGATCTTCACTGCCGAAGTTGCCGACCGTGCAGTAGTCGGTATGAATGCCGATGCGGCATCGTAGCGGCGTTTCAATGCCGATGTCGCGCCAGATTTCTGCAAGTTCGCTCATCCGTTTCTGCATGGCGAGAGCCATCTCAACACAGGCGAGCGCGTCCTCCTTGACGCCGCGAGTCTCCGGGTCCCCGAAAAACATCAGGATCGCGTCGCCGACATACTTGTCGATGGTGGCGCCGTGTTCCAAAGCAATTTTCGACATTTCCGTCAGGTAGTGATTGAGGAGTTGGGTGAGATCCTCGGACTCCATCTTGTCGGTGGTCTCGGTAAAGCCGGCAATGTCCGAGAAGCATATCGTCAGCTTCTTCCGCTGGCTGGCGATCCTGACGTCCTGACGGCCGGTGAATATCGAGTTGTATACTTGTGGTGCCAGATACTTCGCCAGCTTGCTCGATAGCGCCTCGAGGGCTGCGGATTTCTCCGCGAGGTTCTCCTCCCGCTTTTTCAACTCCGAGATGTCCGAGTAAACGGCCACCGTGCCGCCGCCTGTGATGCGGCGCTCGCCTATCATTATCCATCGCTCGTCACTTCGCCGCTGCACCCACGGTTCACCAGGATTGCGGTGCCGGGAGAGCCGCTCGGCGACCCATTCCTCGAGGCGCCCCTCGGCATCCTTGATGTAGCCGCGCTCGGCGGACCGGCGGATGATGTGCTCGAATGTGGTGCCGGGCGTCAATTCGATCGCAACATCGCTGTAGAGCAGTTCGCGGTAGCGGCTGTTGCTGAGAACGAGCCGGTCCTCCACGTCATAGAGAGCGAACCCCTCCGAGATGCTCTCGATGGCATCTACGAGCCGTTGGCGTGCTTCAGCAACCTCGCGCAGATTCTTTTCCTCGACCTCGACAGCCGTGTCCCGGAACAGCCTGAGCGCCTCAGCCATGCGGCCGATTTCGTCGTGGCCCGCGGCAGGCAATGGCGCACAAAGATTGCCGTCGGCGATCGCGAGCATGCCCTGGCTCACGCTTCCCAGACGGGCGAGAAGACTGCGGTCGACATAGAGCCAGACAATCAGAATCGAACTCAACAGGCTGAGAACGGCCGAGCCAAGGACAACGCCGGTGCCGTAGCGCTGGACGACCGCGGCCTCGAGACCGGACGAGGAGATCTCACGGTTTGCCGCAGCGACAAGGCGATCGACAGCAGCGGTGAGACTGCGGGACAGCCGATTGTTTTCGGCCAGAAGTTTTTCGCCCTCAGCCAGGACGGCAAACTCGTCCTGTCTAGCCTTCGGTATGCTGTTGCCACCATCGATCAGCGCCTTGAACTCGCCCACCCGCTGTTGGAAGCGGGACCGTAGCTTCTCGTCGATCTCGGCTGAAACCGTTTCGAGGACGGCGAGCGACCGGCGCAGCGGAAAGAGCATCAATGCAAGATCGCCTGGCGTCGGCGCGTTCGCCAACTTAACCAGCGCGTCGTTGACGGCGGATATCTCGTGGTGTGCCCTCTGCTGGGGGATGTAGCCCTTAATCGCCTCGACCAGGTCGGAAGTCGCCGCCGCGCGTCGGTCTGAGGCGAGCGACGCGTCGGCCGCGACAGTTCTCCATTGCGCAAGCTTGGAATTCATCACCAAGATGCCGGCCGCCAGAAGGCGTTGGCCTGCAATTGTCGTAGCCGATAGGCGACGTAACAACTCCTCCTTGCGCGCGACTATGGTGAGCTTGGCGGCGACAAGGTCGTCGAGTGCGTCGAGGTTTCGCCGCAGACCAAGCACCGCCGCCTCGATCTCGGCCACCGCCGCCGTGCCAAGCGTGCCCCCCTTGAGCGCGGCAAGCAGTTCCTCTAGGCGCGCCATCTCGACCCCGATCGCAGCCGAGACCTCGTTGTGCCGTACCTTGCTCGTTGAATTCAGTACAGACGGAGCAGTTGCCGCGACCCGCTCGGCTTGACGCGACAGTTGGAGGGACGCCAGCGCCGACGGCACCCGATCCTTGGTTATGCTGTCGACAACCTCGCCTACCTGGAGGAAGGCATAAAGAGCAGCTGCCGTCGCGAGCACCGCGAAGGTGCTGATGCCGAAGAAAGCCAGCAACAGGCGGCCGCGTATGCCTAGGCGTTCAAGCATCGCGGCGACACTTAATCTGAAGTGACGCGGCGGCGTGTGGCGGGCTGCTATTCAACCGGCACATACTCTCCACCCCGCCAGACGTACCACACCCAGCTTTGGTTCGTGAGGTCGCCCTTGTCGTCGAAATCGACCGGGCCGAGCACAGTGTCGAACTCCTGTCCGCGCAGTGTCGCGATGACCGCCGGCAGTTCGAGCGAGGCTGCCTTATCGACCGCTTGCGCCCAGAGTTGGACGGCAGCGTAGCTCAGCAGTGTGTAACCTGCGGGCTCGAAGTTTTCGGCACGGAACCGCTCCACCACCGGGGCAGCTTCGGGGTTTCGCCGCGGGTCCGCGGAGAACGTAAAGAGGGTCCCCTCGGCTCCCGGGCCGGCGATCAGCGCAAACTCTTCGGTTGCCAGGGCGTCGCCGGAGATGACCTGAAGCGCGTAGGCGCGGTCGCGTGCAGCGCGTACAATCAACGCAACCTCGGCATGATACCCGCCGACATACAAAACGGCGATACCAGCGGCCTGTAACGCAGCGATCTCCGCCGAATAGTCGTTCTTAGCAGGCGTGTATGCGTCGTAGACAGCTTCGGTTACGCCCCGCTTGTTCAACTGCTTTCTTGTCTCACCGGCGAGACCCATACCATAGGTCGTGCCGTCGTGAAGGATCGCGATTTTCTTTTCGCCCCATTCATCGGCCAGGTAGTTGCCGGCCACGATCCCCTGCTTATCGTCGCGACCTATGACTCGAAAAACGTTGTCACGGCCCTGTTCGGTCAACAGCGGATTGGTCGATCCTGGTGAAATCTGCAGAACCGCCGCCTCCTCATAGACCTTTGATGCCGGGATCGAGGCGCCGGAGCAGTAATGTCCGACGACGAACACCACTCCGTCAGCCACCAGTTTCTTGGCTGCCGCCACGGCCTGCTCGGGATCGCAGAAATCGTCGACGTTGATGACGCGCACCTGCTGGCCAAGGACGCCGCCCGCCGCATTGATGTCGGCTACGGCCATCTCTGCCCCACGCTGACCCTGCTCGCCGATCCAGGCGAGCCGTCCGGTCATCGCGGCCGAAACCCCGATCACTACCTCCGCCTGCGCGGGGCAGATGTAGATAGCCGCAAGCGCGGCAACAGCTATGGTGACCACGCGGTGCATCACTGTACCCCTAACGTTAGCTTACGCTAATCAAGTCGATGCCGACAGTCCTTTGCGTAAGTGCGGATACCTCGGCCGGTTCCGCAACAGCCTTGCCTCGCGTCAGCGTCGTCTGGCCGCCCGCGCAGAATGCTTTCTTGGCTGAAACAGTCGCAGCACTGCATGCCGAGCTCGGCAAGGAAGGACTGGCGCGGCCTCACCGGGTACTTCGACGCACCATCGCTTAAAAGTGCACTCAGATTGGCCGTGAGAGCCAGCAATCGTCCACGTTAGCGAAAGAGCAAAAAGGCCGTTACGGGTGATACTCTCGTCCTGTTGCTGGCGACCTGCGCCAGTAGCCGCCTGATTGATCTGCGCGATCAGGCAGGTGGACGTAGACAATCGGAAATCGCCGGCCTGCGTGTGGAGGATTTGACCGACGAGGAGCCAGTTTTTGCCGATCCCAAAGGCAAAAATTCCCTTCCCCTGCCGTGTTTGACGATCCATCTTGGTCGCACGCTGAATTGAGCGAGACCCGCCCCAGGCGACCGTCCGCCGAAGAGAACGATTGGAGTGAGACAATGAACGGCACGATCACCGACAATGTCGCGGCATCACGCTTCGAGCTTGCTGTTGGCGATGAGCTTGCCGTTGCCTATTACCGCAACGAAGACGGCCGGGTCGTTCTTACCCACACGGAGGTTCCACAGGCACTTTCCGGGCAAGGCATCGGCACACGGCTGGCGCGTGGGGTCTTCGAGACGCTCCGCCAAAGACAAGCTCGCATTATCGCCAAATGCCCGTTCATGGCCGCCTTCGCGGTAAAGCATCCGGAATATAGCGCGATGCTCGATGGATGAGTTCGGTGCGGCAAGTTGCCGACGGCCTCAGGCAAATGGTGTGATCCCCGCCGTCCGCGTCCGGCGTTCCGTGCTCAAGGGCGGCGGTATGTTCGACTTTGCCATTACGGCTTTCCCCTGAAGGGAAAGCCGTAATGGTACGTGAAACTGCTTCCGTCAGAGGCTTGCGCCGACTTCCCGAAGCTCCTTCAGAACCGGCGCCTTCGGCAGCCAGATCTGGTCATAGGCGGCGATGATCTCGGCGGTGTTCTGCAGGTCTATGTCGACGATCTTGATACCGGTATTCTTGAAGTTCTGCAGGAGGGTGGCTTCCTTTGCGACGGTCGCATCGATCTGTTTGTCGAGTTGCTCGCGGGTAAGGCGGGCGATAAGTTCGCGATCCGCTTCGGGAACGCCCTTCCATATGCGGCCGGAAGCCAGCGCGACACAGGGCATGAAGATGGCGTTCATGCGCAGCATGGTCTTGGCGACCTTGTCATATCGCTGGTTCCAGGAGAGATCCAGGTCGGCTTCAAGTCCATCCACCTGCCCGTTGGACATAGCGTCAAACACCTGCGGCGTCGGGATTGGCGTCGGCGCTGCGCCGAGCAGTTGATAGAAGTCACGGTAGGCCGGCGTTGTGTTGATACGCAGCTTCATACCCTTGATATCTTCAATGCCGGCGGTTTCCTGACCCGTGAAGACGACGCGCAGGGTGGTGATGCCGTAACCAAGTCCAATCGTGCCGGTTTGGGCAGGCAGTACGTCGAGCAGCTTGATTGCGGTCGGGTGACGAACGAGTGCAGCGACCTTCTCCGTGCTTTTGACGAGCCACGGCGCATTGATGGCCGCGATCTGGGGAATGCGCGAGCCGAGTTCCGCGGTCATTATCCAGCCGAGATCCAACGCACCGGACTGCATCTGCTGCAGCATGGCGCCTTCGTTGCCGAGCTGGTTCGACGGGAAGACCTGGATCGCGAGGCGCCCGTTTGTTTCTTCGGCAAGACGCTTGCCGACGGCTTCAGCCGCAAGGTTCCAGGGGTGGCCCGGTGGCGTGGTGATGCCGAGACGATAGATCTTTGCAGTCTGTGCACGCAGAACCGACGGCGCGGACATCGCCATCGCGGCTCCCAGCGAGACGCTCTTCATCAAAGTACGACGCGTAATGTTCATTGCAGGTTCCCTCTGTTGTGAGTTTATCGGTTAGGAGAAGTAGGTCGACAGTGCCGGGAAGATCGAAAGCAGCACAAGGATGACGCAGCAGATCAGGAAAAACGGCAGCGTTACGATGAACATCTTGCCGGGCTTCGCCCCCGTTACTGCGGCGGCAATGAAGAAATTCAAGCCGACCGGCGGGGACAGAAAGCCCAGGACCAGGTTGATCACGGCGACGACGCCGAAATGCACCGGATCGATGCCGTAGACTTCTGTCGCAATCGGCAGCAGGATCGGAACTGTCATGATCAGCCCGGGCGCGCCATCGATGACCGTGCCGATGACGAGCAGGATCACATTGACCAGCAGCATAAACGTCACCGGGTCTTTCGCGATCGTCTGGATCCATTCCGCCACGTGCTGGGGAACCATTCCGTAGACGAGAACCCAGGAAAATACGGCAGCCGCAGCGATCAGGAACAGAATGCCGGCCGACAGGACCCCTGCCTTGACGAACATCTCGGGAAGCTGCTTCAGGCGGAGATCGCCGGTCACGAAACGCCCGACGAGGATTGCGGCAACCACGCCCATGGCCGCGGCTTCGGTCGGATTGGCGAGCCCGGTCACGATCGATCCCACGATGATCAGCGGGATGATCAGTGTCGGCGCGGCCTTCAGCGTGATGGTCACACGCTCGCTCATCGGCAGGCTGGTGCCGCGCGGGTAGTTGTAGACGTATCCCATAAGCGCGATCACCACACAAAAGGCGATGGTAAGAATGACGCCGGGAATGATACCGGCGGCCAGCATGGTTCCGACGGGAACCTGCGCGATGACGCTGTAGACGACGAACATGATGGAAGGGGGAATGATCGGCCCCAGCATGCCGGCATAGGCGGTCAGACCGGCAGCGAAGGTCTTGTCATAGCCCTTCTTCTCCATTTCCGGGACGATCATCTGCGACATCAGCGCAACCTGGGCCGCGGCCGAGCCGAGAATGGACGCCACGAACATGTTGGCGAGCAGGTTCACATAGGCAAGGCCGCCCTTGAGCGCGCCGACGAATGCCATTGCCATGTCGATGATACGGCGCGTGATGCCGCCGCCGTTCATGATCTCGCCGATGAGAATGAACAGCGGAATGGCGATCAAGCCGTAGCTGTCAAGACCCATGAACATTTGGGTGGGAAAGGAGACGAACAGGACCGTATTGTCGCTTTGCCAGATATACGCGGCGGCCGTGAGGCAAAGCACAATGGAGATCGGCAGGCCGACTAGCATGAGGGCAACGAATGCGCCGAAGGTAAACATCAGGCGGCTCCTTCTGCAGTCGTCAGCGAGACCTGTACGCGCTTGCGCGCGATGCCGAGGTCTTCAAGCAGGTTTGCAGCATTGTGGACGATGAGCGTGAGAGCGAAGATCGGCAGAATCAGGTTGACGATCCAGGTCGGCCATTCCAGCGTCTGGGTTCGCTCGGTGTAGAGGAAGTTGAACGTTTCGGCGGCAAAAGCCTGAGCGTCGAAACCGTGGGAAGCGATGCCCAGCGGATCCAGCCAGATCCAGCACACCACCGCAAAGCCGGTCGCAAAAGTCAGCGATATTGCGGTGGAAAAGGCGCGCAGCCGCGCGACCCATTTGGGTGACAGTTGATCCGACAGAAGCGTGACGGCGAAATCGATCCGCAGCCGCGTCATGACCGAAGCCCCGATAAAGCCAAGCCAGATCATGGAGAAGATCGAGGCCTCGTCGATCCAGTAGATTGGCACCTTGGCGAATCGGGTGATGACATTCACCAAAATCAGCGCGAGCAGCACCGTTATGAAAATCCCGGCCAGGAACTTCTCAGCGCGCAGGAGCGCCTGGGACAATCCTGTTATTTTCTCCGCCCAGAGCGGGTGGTTTCGTGGCTCCCCGGTCGATGACATGGCACGCGCCTCCTCTTCCTGCATACTTCTTGTATTTATAAAGTATACATAGCTGGGCTTTGTCAACCGCTTTTCGAGCCGGCTAAGAAAGTCGGCACTGCTCGGTGACCGCCGTTACCTATTCTGCTGCAGGCCACGCCTCAGGTCGGGAAAGCGCCTCAAGGCGGTAACACTTATTGGCTGTGGGAAAGCTGCCAAGGCCAATGTTGGCCTGACGGTAGAGAACGTCGACGATCTCGTAGTGGATCTCAAAGGCGACGATGGATACCAATTTCCCCGGGGTCGTCCGGTCCAGGGAAGCCAATCTGGTAGCGCACCGCGAAGCGGACCTTTATACGGCTGCTCTCCGTCGAGTTGTTTGGTTTGGAGTAGTCGTCGTCACCACATCGATCAGCTTGGCGCGGTGCCTGAGAAAGTCGTCCCCTGATAGAAACCGACACTCTCGTTGAAGCCTCCCCATTGAACTTGCGCCTCGGGAAGTCCCCAAGGAGCATTCAAGTGATGCGGCTCGTCGATTGATGGCGGGCAAGAGCCCGCGTAGAGCAGCCGTGACAATACTTCACGTCAGGTGGCTGCGCCTTTAGCCGGAGCGGACAGCAGCTCCTGTTGTCTCGCTACCCCGATTAGCCATTTGTGAAATTTTTGCCCGAACGGCTTTTCGAGAGCCGTCCGGTCCCAGGCTAAGTAGTAGCTTTCGGACAGTTGCATGCGAATGTCGAAGGGAACCATCAAGGCGCCGGAGGCGACCTCATCCAGTACCATCGAAACCTGTGCGAGAACGAATCCCCTACCGTTCACCGCCGCGTCAATGGCGCTGCTCGACAAAGCAAACGAAAGGCCAGAGAACGTTTGGCGGCCATCGGCATGCACCAAGGCGGCCCAGTCCCTCCATTGCGGCGAAGCCTTGTAATCCGCCTCCCATTCCACGTTTAGCAGCGGGAATTTGAGAATGGCCTGCGGACTGTCGAGGACACGGTTGGCGATCAACGCGGGCGAACAGACCGGTACGACCCAGTCGGTGAACAGATTTGCGACATGCTCGTGCGCATAGGCGCGCCGGCCGTAGGTAATGCGGAAGTCCACCTGCTCGATACCGATGCGGGGCTCTTGCTCCTGGCCGAGAATGCGCACACTGGATTCCGGACAGAGGGACTGCCAGTCGAAAATCTTGCGACCGACCCACCTGTTGGCGACCGAGGTCAAGGCACTGAGGACGATCCCGGTCTCGTTCCTGGCGCGCGTGAGAATATTGGCGGCATGGGAGAGCTGCTGAAAGCCTTTCGCGACTTCCCGGTAATACAGCCGCCCCCATGACGACAATTCAACCCGCCGCCCACGTCGCTCCAAAAGCGTGAGCCCAAGACATTGCTCCAGGTTTCGTACCAGTTGGCTGACGGCGCCGGGCGTTACACCGAGATCCTCCGCAGCGGCGCTGACCGAGCCACATCGTCCGATCGCCTCAAAGGCTTGCAGGCCGCGCAAGGACGGGTTCGGCATCGTTAGGCACTCCTCGGACAGGTCGCTCAATTTAGAAAATCTAAAAAAGAACGCAGGAGCTGGCAACTTGTTGGCACAAAAAAAACGGCGGACATTCGCTTAACAAAACGCAAGGAGAGCGAAATGTTTCTCAAGAATGCCTGGTACGTCGCAGCCTGGGACCAAGAAGTCGGCCGCGAGCTAAAATCGGTCACGATCCTCGGCGAACACATCGTTCTTTACCGCAAGCAGGACGGCCATGCCGCCGCGCTCGAGGATGCCTGTCCCCATCGGAAGCTGCCGCTGTCCATGGGCCGCATCAAAGGTGACGACGTGGAATGCGGCTATCACGGCCTGACCTTCGATTGTTCGGGCTCCTGCACGCGGGTTCCGGGCGCCGAGCGCATTCCGCATGTCGCCAAGGTGCGATCTTACCCAGTCCACGAGCGCTACGGCCTGCTTTGGATCTGGATGGGCGATGCAGAGAAGGCGGATCCGAAGGAAATCTTCGAAGTCGAGTATTTCGGTAATCCCGCCTGGGGAATCAATCGCGGCGAGTCCATGACGCTCAACTGCAATTACCTCTACATGACGGACAACCTGCTCGACCCGTCCCATGTCGCCTGGGTCCATCAGTCATCCTTCGCAAGCTCGGCCTGTGAGGAAACCCCGCTCGAGACGACCGTGAAGGACGACGGCGTCACCGTCTGGCGCTGGATGATCGATTCCGAACCGGCCCCGTTCTACGCGCCCTTCCTGCAATTCGAGGGCAACACCGACCGCAAGCAACACTACGAGGTGCGCTATCCGAGCAACGCGATCATTAAGGCCATCTTCGCGCCGGCCCACAACGGCGGGGAAGGCCGCGTCCTGCCAGAAAACACCTTCCTCATGGACAGCTACAACTTCATGACGCCGGTCGATGAAAACCGGACCAAATACTATTGGTTCCAGATGCGCAACTTCGCGCCGGACGACGCCAAGGTTTCCGAGAGTTTCGCGAAATCCGTACGAGGCGCCTTCGAAGAGGATCGCGTCGTGCTGGAGGCGGTCCATCACGCAATGGCCAACATGCAGACACCGAACCTCGACCTGAAGATCGACGTCGGCCCGATGCGCTTTCGCCGCAAGCTCGCCCAACTGATTGCCGCCGAGGCGAAAGCCGGCACGACCAGCGAAGCCGCTGAATAAGGATCAATCCGGATGCTCGATGCCGCGGCCTCGCGCTTTCGCCCCTTCGAAGTTGTCTCGAAGGTGCGCGAAAGCACCACGATCACGTCTTTCCGCCTTGCCCCTCTCGAACGGCAGCACTGGCGGCCGTTCGAGGCGGGACAGTTCCTGACGATGCGCGTTCCCGACCGCAAGGGTGGCCATGTCCTGCGCAACTATACGGTCTCCTCGTCCCCGCGCGAGGAAGGCACGTACCGGATAACCGTGAAGCGTGAGGCCGCACCGTCGCAGGACGTGCCGGATGGCCTGAGCTCCTGCTGGCTCCATGACGAGATCGAGCCCGGCGCCGTCGTCGAGATTGACCCGCCGCGCGGTGCCTTCAAGCTCGACAGCGCGAGTTCGGGGCCCGTCGTGCTTCTTTCTGGCGGCGTCGGGCTGACACCGACGGTCTCGATGCTGAATGTGCTGGCAAGGGAAAGCGACCGCCCCGTCTGGTTCATCCATGCCTGCGACAGCGCGGCCGTTCATGCGTTGCGAGAGGAAGTCGAGCAACTCGCCGCCCAGCGGTCCGGCATCGCCGTACACTTCTGCTACCGTTTCGCCGAGACCGGCGATCTCGCGGTCGCCCGGTGCCACTCGACGGGTTTCCTGACGCGCACCACGCTTCAGAGCCTTCTGCCGCTCGACGACTACGACATCTACATGTGCGGGCCGCCGCCCTTTATGCGGGCCATCTACGGCATTCTGACCGGCCTCGGAGTGCGGAAGGAACGCATTGCCTACGAATTCTTCGGGCCGGCGAGCCTGTTGTCGGAGGCCGGGCAGTTGACGGCGCGGCCCGCGATGGCGCGCGCCGCCGAGCCAGCCACCGAGGGGGACGGCCCACGCATCGTTCTCCAGAAGTCGGGTCGCAGCCTTGCCTGGGACGGGACGAGCGAATCAATCCTTGCCTTCCTGGAGGCACGGGGCATCGAGCCAGAATTCTCCTGCAGGGCGGGGGTCTGCGGGACTTGCGAACAGGGTCTCGTCTCAGGCGAGGTCGACTATTTCGAGGAGCCGCTCGACGCGATGCCGGACGGCCGGGTGCTGTTGTGCTGCACCAGGCCGAAATCCTCGATCGTGCTCGATCTCTGACGCGCTCAGAACAAGAGGCTGCGGCCTGAACCAGGGTGTCCAATCCCCGAAGGAGGATCCGTGACGAAACCGCTCCATACCGAAATCCCGCTCAATCCGCATGTAGCAGGCCTGCCGCCGTACAATGCCGGCATGAGCATCGCCGCCGCACAAAAGCACAGCGGTCGGCAGGACATCGCTGCCCTTGCCAGCAATGAAAACCCGGATGGCTGTTCGCCGGATGTCGCGGCGGCGCTCGCCAACCTCAATCCGTCGCGCTACAGCGACCCGGCCTGCACGGTGCTGCGGGCGGTGCTCAGCCATAAGCTCGGCGTTCCCGCTGAACGTATCGTGGCCGGTAACGGCTCGGAGGAGATGATCGCCGCGGTCTGTCGCGCCGTGCTGCGTCCCGGTGCCCTCGCGGCGACAGTCTGTCCCGGTTTTGGGCTGCACGAGATCGAGGCGCTGGCCAATGGCGCCAAGGTCGAGAAGGTCGGCATGCGGACAGATCTGAACTTCGACATACCGGCGATCGTCGCCATGCTCGAGCGGGCGCCGGTGATTTTCTTCCTCTCCTCCCCCTCCAATCCGGTCGGCCCGGCGCTCGACCGCGAAAGCCTGGAGCGCATTCTCGCGGCGGTCACGCCGCAGACGCTTCTCGTTCTGGACGAAGCCTACTTCGAGTTCACGGACGAAGACATGCCTGACGGCCTCGCCGCGCTCTCGGCCACGGACCTGTCCTGGGTCGTATTGCGAACCTTTTCCAAGGCCTACGGCCTTGCCGGCCTGCGTGTCGGTTATGCCGTGATGTCCGATGCGCGGCTCGCGCGCGCCGTGACCGCCGCCAAGACGCCGTTCAACGTCAATGCTGCCGCGCAGGTCGCAGCCGTTGCCGCACTGGAGGACGAGGCATGGATGCGCTCTTCGGTTGCCGCATTGAAACGCGAGCGGGCACGTGTGGCCGATGCCGTTGCCGCCATGGGGCTTTCGGTGGCCCGATCGCAGACGAACTTCCTGTTCATCGACGTCGGCTGGGACAGCCGGGCGGCGCTGAATCACTTCCTGTCGAAGGCCATCATCGTCAAGCCGTGGAAAGAAGAGGGTTACGAGACCTTCATCCGTGTGACGATCGGCACGCCCTCGGAAAACGACCGCTTTCTCGACGCGCTTCGCGCTCTCGCCAAGCGTGAAGGATGAGGAGACGCCTGCGACGTCCCCTCCAATCCGACACACAACAAGGGGTCGGGCCGCGACCCCACGGGAACGAACAATGAGCGCAAACGCACGTCAGCACAAAGCAAACCGGGAGCCCCCTCGCATGTCCCCTTCAACGCCATCCGGTCTTTTCGCCGGCGATTTCTCGGCCCTGCGCGCCCGGTTTCTCTCCGCCGCGCGCACCGCTGGGGCTAGTGTCGTCGAATACCTGCATCCGCTGCACGGACCGAACGGCGAGCGTCTGGCGACCGACGTTGCCTATCTTGGACGCGATGATGCCAAGAAGCTCCTGGTGTTGATCTCCGGCACCCATGGCGTCGAGGGTCCTTTCGGCTCGGCCTGCCAGACTGCCTGGCTTTCACAAAATTCGCCCTGGCAGCTCCCCGACGACACCGCGGTCCTAGCCATCCACCTCATCAACCCCTGGGGCACGGCCTGGACGCGCCGGGTGAACGAAGACAACGTCGACGTCAACCGCAATTTCATCGACTGGCAGAAAGCGCCGCCGAAAAACGAACGGTATGCCGCACTGCACTGCGCGCTCGTCTGTCGTGCCTGGGAAGGCCCGGAGCGCGATGCGGCCGCTGAGGCATACGAAGCGGCCAAACGGAGACTCGGCGGCTATGCCGGCATCGCGCCCATTGTGGAAGCCGGCCAGTACCTCTTTCCGGACGGCCTGTTCTACGGCGGCGACGGTCCTGTCTGGTCCAACCGCACCCTCATCGAGATCCTATCGACATTCGCGCAACAGGCGACTGAGGTCGTCGTCTTCGACCTGCACACGGGCGCGGGCCCTTACGGCTATCCTGCCCTCCTCTCCGTTGCTGAGAACGAGCACGACGGTTTGGATTGGGGGCGGCGCATCTTCGGTCCGACGCTCTCGGTCGTCGTCACCGGCGAGAATGCAACCACAGATACCGGCATCTCCGCGACGGCCACCGGCTATGTCTCGGCCGCGGTGCGAGACGCGCTGCCGAAGGCGCGCGTCCTGCCATTGGTCGTCGAATGCGGAACCCTCGACGGCGCCACGGTCGCGGATGCGGTTCAGGCGGACAACTGGCTTCATTTATTCGGCAAGATCGATACCCCGCTCGGCAGCAGGATCAAGGAGACCCTGCGCGCCGCCTTCATTCCGGAGGACGCTGACTGGCAGCGCACTTGTCTTGCCGCTTCGCTGCGCCATTTCGACCGTGCCTTCGCAGACCTCAAGTCGGTCGGCGGCGCAGGTGCCGAAAAGCCGGTTCCTGCGGCGCCGGCCGTCACCGTCGTCGCCCACCCGGAAGCTAGCGGTCCAAGGCTTGACGAAAGGCCGGCGATCGAAGTGCACGACATCCACAAGCGCTTCGGTCCCCTCCCCGTGCTCAACGGCGTCAACATCTCCGCGCAACCGGGCGAGGTCGTGTCGATGATCGGCTCCTCCGGTTCGGGAAAGAGCACGTTCCTGCGCTGCATCAATTTGCTCGAACAGCCAAACGACGGGCGCATCGTTATCGATGGCGAGGAAATCCGCATGAAGAAGACGTCGGACGGCAGCGCCGCGCCGGCCGACATGCGGCAGGTCGAGCGCATCCGCTCACGCGTCGGCATGGTGTTCCAGAACTTCAATCTCTGGCCGCACATGACAGTTCTCGAAAACATCATCGAGGCGCCGCGGCATGTCCTGAAGGAAGAGCGGCAGGCGGCTGTCGACCATGCCCATGCGCTCCTGAAGAAAGTCGGCCTCTCCGACAAGCACGACCAGTATCCAGGCCAGCTGTCGGGCGGTCAGCAGCAGCGCGCCGCCATCGCCCGAACGCTCGCCATGCGCCCCAAGCTCATCCTCCTCGACGAGCCGACCTCCGCGCTCGATCCCGAGCTTGTCGGCGAGGTGCTGCGCGTGATCCGGCAACTGGCCGAAGAAGGAAATACGATGATCCTCGTGACGCACGAAATGCAGTTCGCGCGCGAGGTCTCGCACAAGATCCTCTTCCTCCATCAGGGAAAGGTGGAGGAGGAGGGTGCCCCGGCGGAGGTCTTCACCAACCCGCGCTCCGAACGCATGCGCCAGTTCCTGGCCCGTACGCTCTGACATTCCGCCGCCATCACCCGTCCGGGGATCTCTCCGGACGAGACCCAACAAGAAAGTTCAACATGGGGAACCAAAACATGAAGCTCAAAAGTCTATTGCTCGCCACGTTCTTCGCCGCCGGCCTCACTGCGGCCCAGGCCGCCGAGGGCGAATTGTCGATCGGGACGGAGGGTGAGTATCCGCCATGGAGCATGGCAGACGCCACCGGTAACGTGACGGGTTTCGACGCCGATGTCGGGACCCTGCTCTGCGCCAAGCTGAAGATGAAGTGCCATTTCGTCGTGCAGGCCTTCGACGGTCTCATTCCGGCGCTCAAAGCCAAACGTTTCGACATCATCATTTCCGGCATGTCGATCACGGCTGAACGCAAGAAGCAGATCAACTTCTCGGTCGGCTATGCGGAACTCGCAAACATGTTCGTGGTGAAGAAGGATTCCGATCTCGCCGGCATCAAGGACATCGATGCGCTGCTGAAATCGCTCGACGGCCGCACGGTCGGCGTCCAGGCCGGCACGACCCATGCCCATTTCGTGGAAAAGCGCGCCTCCTCCGCCGTCCTGAAGACCTACGACACGCTCGACCAGATGCAGATCGATCTCGCCAGCGGCCGCGTCGAGGCCGCCTTCGCCGATGCCTCCGCCCTTCAGGATTTCCTGGCGCGCCCGGATGGCAAGGACTTCCAGTTCGTCGATGTGAAGGTGCTCAGCACTTTCGATCCGACGCTTGGCGAAGGCATCGGCGTCGGCATTTCGCAGGAGAATACCGAGCTGAAGGCCCGCATCGACGAGGCGCTCTGCGAGTTGGTCGCTGACGGCTCGATCGGCAATACGAGCCAGACCTGGTTCAAGACGGACATCTCCCGTCCCTGCCAGTAACACCAACACGACGTCTCCCGGGTGAGGAAAGGCCGTCAGGTCGATCCTTCTTCGGGGGGCTTCATCCGACAGGACAATGCGAAGGTTGGGCGGGTTCGATGGAACTTGGATTATGGCAGGTATGGGACGGCGGCTGGATCTCCGCAATCCTGCGCGGCGCGGCGATCACCGTCGCCCTTGGGGTCACGAGCATGGCCTTCGGCATCGTCATCGGCGTTGCCTGCGGCCTGATGAAATGGGCGCGGCTGTTTCCGCTCACGCTTGTCGTGGACGTCTACACGTCGATCGTGCGCGGCGTCCCGGAACTCCTGATCATCTATCTCCTCTTCTTTTCCTCCGTGGAATTCGTAGCCCAGGTCGCCGCGGCGTTTGGCTATGAAGGTCTGGCTGGCCACGGCTACGCCTTCACCATCGCAGTCGTTGCAATCGCAGCCATATCGGGGGCCTATTCGACGGAGGTCGTGCGGGGGGCTCTGGCTGCCATACCGGCCGAACATATCGAAGCGGCGCGGGCGCTTGGGATTCCAGGCAGGCGCATCTTCCGCCGCATTATCGCCCCACAGATGCTGCGGATCGCGGTACCGGGTATGAACAATGTCTGGCAGACCACGATCAAAGACACCGCGCTTGTCTCCGTGGTCGGTTTGCAGGAACTGATGCGCGCGGCCTTCGTCGGGGCGGGTTCGACCCGCCATCCCTTCATCTTTTATCTCATCGCCGCTGTCGTCTACCTCGCAATCACGCTGGTCAGCCAGGGTGGTTTCGATTGGATCGAACGCCTTCTGCGTCCCCGTACGAGGAAATAGGCCATGGATTTCGAACTCGTTCGCCTCGCAGTTCCGACCCTTGCCAAGGGGCTGTGGCTCACCGCTGTCCTGACTGTCACTTCGATCGTCATCGGCTTCAATCTCGGTCTGGCGCTTGCGGTCATGCGTCTGTCGAAAAACACGGCTCTGAGCAGTTTTGCCAAAAGCTACAGCACCGTTTTCCGCGGCACGCCGCTACTGGTCCAGCTCTTTCTCTTCTACTACGGCCTCGGCCAGCTTTCCTTCGTGCGCGACAACCCCATGCTCTGGTGGATCGTCGGCGATGGCGCCCATTGCGCTGTTATGGCGCTGGCACTCAACACGGCGGCCTATACATCGGAAATCCTGCGCGGCGGCCTCATGTCCATTCCGGGAGGGCTCGTCGAAGCCGCTCAGGCCTGCGGCATGTCGCGGTTTCTGCGCTTTCGCCGGATCACGTTCCCCCTCGCCATCAGGCAAGCGCTGCCGGCCTACGGCAACGAGCTTGTGCTCGTCGTCAAGGGAACGAGCCTTGCCTCCACCATCACCGTCCTCGAAATCACCGGCCATGCAAAGCGGCTGATGAGCCAGACCTATGCAATCCTCGAAATATTCGCCATCGCCGGTGTGCTCTATCTCCTGATCAATCTGGTGCTGATCACGCTCGTACGGCTCCTGGAAGCCCATCTTACGCGCTACCTGCCCCGATAGGCCGACTGCCTGAAATGGCCGAAAACGTTAAAAGGAAAGAGAAATGTCCATGGATGTACGCGCCGCCGTCGCCGTTCAGGCCGGCAACCCGCTGGAAGTGATGACCGTTCAGCTCGAAGGCCCGCGGGCCGGCGAGGTGCTGGTCGAAGTCAAGGCGACCGGCATCTGCCACACCGACGATTTCACGCTTGCCGGCGCGGATCCGGAAGGTCTGTTCCCGGCGATCCTCGGCCATGAAGGTGCCGGCGTCGTCGTCGATGTCGGCCCGGGCGTGACCTCGGTCAAGAAGGGCGATCACGTCATCCCGCTCTACACGCCGGAATGCCGCTCCTGCCCGTCGTGCCTGTCGCGCAAGACCAACCTGTGCACGGCGATCCGCTCGACCCAGGGCCAGGGCCTGATGCCGGATGGCACCTCGCGCTTTTCGATCGGCAAGGACAAGATCCATCACTATATGGGCTGCTCGACCTTCGCCAATTACACCGTGCTGCCGGAGATCGCCGTCGCCAAGGTCAATCCCGACGCGCCGTTCGACAAGATCTGCTATATCGGCTGCGGCGTCACCACCGGCATCGGCGCGGTGATCAACACGGCCAAGGTCGAGATCGGTGCGACCGCGATCGTCTTCGGCCTCGGCGGCATCGGCCTCAATGTCATCCAGGGCCTCAGGCTTGCCGGCGCCGACATGATCATCGGCGTCGATCTCAACAACGACAAGAAGGCCTGGGGCGAACGCTTTGGCATGACCCACTTCGTCAATCCGAAGGAGGTCGGCGACGACATCGTGCCTTACCTCGTCAACATGACGAAGCGCGGGGCCGACCAGATCGGCGGTGCCGATTATACGTTCGATTGCACCGGCAACACCAAGGTGATGCGCCAGGCGCTCGAAGCCTCGCATCGCGGCTGGGGCAAGTCGGTGGTGATCGGCGTTGCCGGCGCTGGCCAGGAGATCTCCACCCGTCCGTTCCAGCTCGTCACCGGTCGCAGCTGGATGGGCACCGCCTTTGGCGGCGCGCGCGGCCGCACCGACGTGCCGAAGATTGTCGACTGGTACATGGAGGGCAAGATCGAGATCGATCCGATGATCACCCACACGATGCCGCTCGAAGACATCAACAAGGGCTTCGAACTGATGCATTCCGGCGAAAGCATCCGCAGCGTCGTGGTATACTGAGCGCGGGTTCACGACCGCATCACGAATGCAATCCGTTCATCACATCGCCAAGCGTCCGCCCGGCGATGCCAATGATCTGCCGGGCATACCGCGCCGGCCATGAAGGAGGAGAAGCCCATGCCAAGCGTTGCGATACATCCATCCCTCGATTCCGGTTTCCAGGCGACCGATGCAGCCTTCTCGGGCGGCACACTTGTGTGCAACTGCGCGAGCAACCCTGTGAAGGTCCGGATCAGGGGCGACATTGCCCATAACCATGCCTGCGGCTGTACCAAGTGCTGGAAGCCCGATGGTGCTGTCTTCTCGGTCGTCGCCGTCGCGCCGACGGACAATGTCGAGATACTCGAAAACGGCGACAAGCTCGCTGTCATGGACCCGGCCGCTCTTATTCTGCGCCACGCCTGCAAGGACTGCGGCGTGCACATGTACGGCCCCGTCGAACGCGACCATCCGTTCAAGGGGCTTTCCTTCTTGCATCCTGAGCGGTTCCAGGAAACGGGCTGGGCGAAGCCGGGGTTTGCGGCTTTCGTGTCTTCGATCATCGAAAGCGGATACGATCCGGCAAAGATGGATGGCGTGCGTGGCCGCCTGCGAGAGCTTGGTATTGAGCCCTATGACTGCCTCAACCCTGGCCTCATGGACTTCATCGCCACCTGGACGGCAAAGAAGAGTGGCGCGCTCAAAACTGACACGGCCTGAACAAGTCTGCCGCAGACATCTCACCGTTCTCGACATCCACCAACAGGTAACATCGAATGGATCGCCTACAGCCCGAATTCAAAGACGAAATTCGTAGAATTGTTGGTGACGAAAATCTCAAGGACGAGGAGGCCATTGCCACGATCGACCACGGAGTTGCACCTGAAAATCTCGGGGCAGGCGCCGTAGTCTTCCCGAGAACGACCGATGAGGTTGCCGCCGTCGTCAAATGTTGCCTCGCCAACGGGATCTCGCTCGTCACCCATGGAGGACGAACCGGGCTCGTAGGCGGGGCGATGTCTCGGCCGGGCGAACTGGTGCTTTCAACCGTCCGCCTCAATCGAATCCTGGATATTTCACCAATCGAGCGGGTTGCGGTCGTGGAGGCCGGCGTGACACTGCAAGCGCTGCAAGTGGCGGCCGCGGAGCATCGACTTGAAACAGGGATCGATTTGCCATCGCGCGGTTCGGCAACGATCGGAGGTATGGCCTCGACGAATGCCGGGGGTATTGCAGCCTTTCGGTTTGGGGTCATGCGGCATCGCATTCTCGGCCTGGAGGCCGTGCTCGCGGATGGCTCGATCTATTCCGATCTTACACGGGTCGTGAAAAACGCGGCCGGCTATGATCTGAAACATCTCTTTGTGGGAGCCGAAGGAACACTCGGCATCATAACGCGTATTGCCGTCAAGCTTGAGCCCCAGCCCTTTGCCACGGCCACTGTCCTCTTCGGTTTACCGTCAGTTGATGCAGCGCTCGAGACAGTTCGTCGAGGTCTCGACGCCGAGTACGGTCAACTACGCGCTGCGGAAGCGATCTGGAACACCTATTTCCGTCTGACATCCGGCCATCATCGTTGGTCTGTCTCGGACTACAATGCCGAGCATCCGGTCAACCTGCTGGTTTCACTAAGCGGGGCCGAGGAGGGAGCGTTGCAATCGGAACTGGGACGTATCTATGAAGACGTCATCGAGGATCACCCCGACGCCTCAGCCGTCATTGCATCCTCAGGTGCGCAGGAGATGGATCTTTGGCGACTGCGCGAAGACACGGACCTCATCTACCGAAAGCATCCGAGCGCACCATCCTACGATGTCTCGGTTCCTCTATCGCAAGTCGGGTCTTATCTTAATCGCTGTCTTGCAGATCTCAGGGGACTGGATGCCACGTTCGATCCCTACGTGTTCGGCCATCTTGCTGACGGAAATCTCCATATCGTCCTCAACGCGGCTGGCAGTGACATTGCAGGCGAAAAGGCGAAAGCCATTGAGAAGGTGCTCTACAGGGACATAGTTACGATCGGCGGGTCATTCTCTGCCGAGCATGGGATCGGCACCAAGAGAGTGGGGTCACTGTCAGCCACATCGAACCCGGTCAAGCTGGCGCTGATGCATCGGGTCAAGGACACGCTCGATGCGTCCGCGATCCTCAATCCGGGAAAGGTGTTGCCCCGGCAACCGACCCTTCGGCGACGGGTTCACGCCACCCGATAGATCTGCGCCACCCCCCACCCCCGGAAAAGCCTTCGAGCTCATCAGCTTGAGAAGCGTCGGCGCGGCGATTTCGGAGAATAGCGGCAGGCCTTTGCTCAGCGCCGCGATGGGCTCACGCCCGCAATTCACGATCGAGCGGCCTTCGTGATCCCGCGTTTTGCTTCCATTGCCTGCGGCGAACTTTCCGCGGCACCCAATTGCTGCAACCTCCAACTTCACCTACATTGACCAAGTGGTAAAAAAGACGTGTTCCAAAACGCGCAATCAACCAGAGGGGAATTTAATGCATAGCAATTCCTTCAATTCCGCCATTTCCAGAAGAACCCTGATGAAAGTTGCTGGCGCATCCGCCGTGGTGGCCGCGGCGGGTCTGCCGAGCCGTCTGTTTGCTGCGGACCCGATAAAGGTGGCGGCCATCTATACCGTCCCGGTCGAGCAGCAGTGGGTCAGCCGTATCCACAAGGCAGCTAATGCCGCCAAGGAGCGCGGCGACATCGAATATGTCTATTCTGAAAACACCGCGAACAACGATTACGAGCGCGTCATGCGCGAATATTGCGAGGCCGGCCACAAGCTGATCCTGGGCGAGGTCTTCGGCGTCGAGGATGCCGCCCGCGCCGTCGCCAAAGACTATCCTGACGTCGCCTTCCTGATGGGCTCGAGCTTCAAGCCCGATGCCGCCGTGCCGAACTTTTCGGTTTTCGACAACTATATCCAGGACGCATCCTATCTGTCCGGCCTGGTCGCCGGCGCAATGACCAAGTCCAAGAACATCGGCATGGTGGGAGGCTATCCGATCCCGGAGGTCAACCGGCTGATGAACGCGTTCATGGCTGGCGTGAATGAAGTGGCCCCGGACACCAAGTTCCAGGTCGCCTTCATCGGCTCGTGGTTCGATCCGCCCAAGGCCAAGGAGACCGCATTCGCCCAGATCGATGGCGGTGCGGACCTTCTATATGCCGAGCGTTTCGGCGTGTCCGACGCCGCCAAGGAGAAGAAAGTCCTGGCCATTGGCAATGTCATCGATACCCAGGCGGACTATCCGGACACCGTTGTCGTCTCCGCGCTGTGGCATTTCGAACCGACACTCGACAAGGCTATCGCCGAAGTGAAGGCCGGCACTTTCAAGGCCGACGACTACGGCGTCTATTCCTTCATGAAGAACGGCGGCTGTTCGCTCGCGCCTCTCGGCACCTTCGACAGCAAGGTTCCGGACGACATCAAGGCCAAGGTCGCGGAGAAGGAAAAGATGATCAAGGATGGCTCGTTCGCCGTCGAGATCAACGACGCCGAGCCAAAATCGAGCTAGCCCTCTTCTCCTTCCGTTCATGGGAGAGGTGGTTGGCAATGCCGGACGAGGGATTACCCTTCGCCGGCAGCGACCATTCCCTCCCTGGACGAGAAAGGAAGCCCCCCGCAACGCCACTTCCGGTCACCGATGTGTCAAGCAATCCCGCCCTTCGTCTTTCACGCATCAGCAAGCGTTTCGGCCCGCTCCGAGCCAACGAGGCCATTTCCTTCGACCTGAAGCGGGGCGAAGTCATCGCGCTTCTCGGGGAGAACGGCGCCGGCAAGACGACGCTGATGAACATTCTCTTCGGCCACTACATCGCAGACGAAGGAACCGTAGAGGCCTTTGGCAAGCCGCTTCCGCCGGGAGATCCGCGCGCAGCCCTCGATGCCGGCATCGGCATGGTCCACCAGCACTTCACTCTCGCCGACAACATGACGGTGCAGGAAAACATCGCGCTTGGCACGCAGGGCCTCTGGCGCATGCGGCTCGACCGGGCCGCAGCGCGGCGGCGCATCGCGCAACTGTCTACCGATTTCGGCCTCGCCGTCGATCCCGCGGCCACCGTCTCCACCCTTTCGGTCGGCGAACGCCAGCGCGTCGAGATCCTGAAGGCCCTTTATCGCGAAGCCCGCATTCTCATCCTGGACGAGCCGACGGCTGTTCTGACCCCCGCCGAGACCGACGCATTGTTCCGGACGCTGAAACTGCTCGTCGCCAAAGGCCTGTCGATCATCTTCATCTCCCACAAGTTGCACGAAGTGATGGCTGTCAGCGATCGTGTACTGGTTCTGCGCTCCGGCCAGCTCGTCGGCGAGCGCGAGACAGGCTCGACCGATCGCAAAGAACTGGCCTCCCTCATGGTTGGCCAGGAGGTCAAGCCGGCGGAGGTCAGCCCGGTGAAACTGGGCGCACCGCTGCTGGCGCTCGAGGGCGTCTCAACAGCGCCGTATAACGGAGCCGGCCTCGATAAGGTGTCGCTCACGCTGACAGCTGGTGAAATCACCGGCCTTGCCGGCGTTGCCGGCAATGGTCAGGCTGTCCTTGCCGGCCTCATCGCCGGCATCCGGCGTCCAACCGGCGGCAGCATTTCCATCGCCGGGCAGGAAGTCGCTGACTGGTCGCCGCGCGCTGCGCTCGCCCATGGCGTGGCCCGCATTCCGGAAGACCGCCACGCTATCGGCAGCATCGGCGACATGAGTGTGGCGGAGAACGTCATCGCCGAACGCTACCGGAGCCCGCGATTCAACCGCATGGGCTTCCTGAACTGGAAAGCCGCCGGCCGCTTCGCCGAGAAACTCATTGCCGACTACGACGTCAAATGCCCCTCGCCCGAGGCCCGCATACGCCTGCTCTCGGGCGGCAATATGCAGAAGCTCATCCTCGGCCGGGCCCTTGATCCCGACCCGGCGGTCATCCTTGCAAGCCAGCCGACCCGCGGCCTCGATGTCGGCGCCGTCGCCTATGTTCACCGCATGTTGCTTGAAGCGCGGGAAAGGGGCGCGGCGATATTGCTGATTTCGGAGGACCTTGAGGAAATCCTGGCATTGTCCGACCGCATCATCGTCATGTCCAAGGGGCGCTTATCGACGCCGTCTTCGCGCGGTGAACGCAGCATTCGGGAACTGGGGGAGCTGATGGCAGGCCACAGCGGGGAGCCCAGCGATCATGCGGCTTGAGCCGAAGCCCGCACCGTCATTGACGGTCACCTTGCTGTTTCCGCTGGCAGCCATCGCCACCACGCTGCTGCTGACGTCGATGCTGGTTCTTGCCGCTGGCGCTTCGCCACTGTCCGTCTTCTATCTTGTGGCCAAGGGTGCGGCCGGCTCGCAGTTCGCGCTCATGGAAACCTTGACCCGCGCGACGCCGCTGATCTTCACGGGCTTGGCGATCGCCGTCGCCTTCCGGGCCAAGCTCTGGAACATCGGCGCAGAAGCGCAACTCTACATCGGGGGCGTCGTCACCGTGGTGCTGGGAACCGGCGCGCTGCCGCTACCTTCGGTCATTCTGATCCCGGTGATCATGGCCGCCGTCATGGCCGCAGGCGCAATGCTTCTGCTTGGCCCGGCCGTGCTGAAGACCCGCTTCGGCGTCGATGAGGTGGTCACCACGCTGCTGCTCAACTTCATCGTCCTGTTGTTCGTGTCGATGCTGCTTGAAGGTGTGCTCAAGGATCCGATGGGGCTCGGCTGGCCGCAATCGCAGAAGGTGATCGCCGAAGCGCAATTGCCACGCCTCATCCAGGGCAAGCGCCTGCACTATGGTTTCGTCATTGCCCTTGCTTCGGCCGTTCTCGTCTGGGTCGTCATGAAAAAGACGGTTCTCGGCTACGAAATGCGCGCCGTCGGCCTCAATGCCGAGGGCGCACGCTTTGTCGGCATTCTGGTCAACCGCACGCTCATGAAGACGGCGCTGCTTTCGGGCGGGTTGGCCGCACTTGCCGGCTTTTCAGAAGTCTCGGGGCTCAAGGGCAACCTGACGCTCGACCTGTCGCCGGGCTACGGCTACTCCGGCATCGTCGTCGCGATGCTGGCCATGCTCAACCCGCTCGGCGTCATCGCATCGGCCATCTTCGTCGCCGGCATTTTCGTCGGCGCCGATGCCATGAGCCGTGCGGCCAAGGTGCCGAGTTACATAGCCGACGTCATGGTCGCCACCTCGCTGCTGACGATGGTTGTCGCGATCCTTCTGACGCGATTCCGGATAAGGTGGAGGTGACATGGACGCGCTTGAGATCCTCTTCACCGCCTCCTTCTGGGTCGCCGCCATCCGCATAGCATCGCCGCTGATCTTCGCAACCATGGGCGAGTTGATCTGCGAGCGCGCGGGCGTCCTCAACCTCGGCATCGAGGGGATCATGACGGCAGGCGCCTTCGCCGGCTGGTTCACCGTCTATTCTGGCGGCGATCTTTGGGCCGGCGTGCTGGTCGCTGCCCTGGTCGGTGCCATGTTCGGCTTGCTGCACGCCACGCTCACGGTACCGCTCGGCCTGTCGCAACACGTCGTCGGCATCGGCGTTACGCTGCTTGCTACAAGCCTTACCTATTTCACCTATCGTCTTGCGCTGCCCGAGGTGACGTCGCCGCCCAAGATCGAGCCGTTCCAGCCCTTGCCGATCCCGGGCCTGTCCAGCATTCCTGTCGTTGGTGAGGCGCTGTTTACCCAGACGCCGCTGACCTATCTCGCATTCGTGTCGGTCGCAGCCGTCGCCTGGATCCTCTATCGCACCCCCATTGGCCTTGCCGTTCGCGCTGCGGGTGAAAACCCGTCGGCGGTCGAGGCGCAAGGCATTTCGGTCACCGGCATACGCATGGGCGCCGTCGCCGTCGGTAGCGCGCTGATGGCGGTCGGCGGCGCCTTTCTCACCATCTCGGCCTTCAATTCCTTCTTCTTCCAGATGATCAATGGGCGCGGCTGGATTTGCATCGCGCTGGTCGTCTTCGGTTCCTGGCGGCCAGGAAAGGCGCTGATCGGCGCCATCCTGTTTGCCGCATTCGATGCCTATCAGGTTCGCCTGCAGCAGATATCGGGCGGTATCGTGCCCTATCAGGTTTTCCTGATGATGCCCTATGCGCTGTCGATCCTGGCGCTGATCCTGGTCGCACGCCGCGCCACCTATCCCAAAGCTTTGATGATCCCGTACCAGAAAGGCGAAAGATGAGTTTCGACCTGATCGTAAAGGGCGGCACGCTGCCCGATGGAACCGTCGCCGATATCGGCATCAAGGGCGACAGGATCGCCGCGATCGAGCCCCGTATCGATGCCGGGGCCGGTCGTGTCGTCGATGCCTCGGGCAACCTCGTCAGCCAGCCCTTTGTGGATCCGCATTTCCATATGGACGCAACGCTGTCCTACGGCCTGCCGCGTATCAATGCCTCAGGCACGCTGCTCGAAGGCATCGCGCTGTGGGGCGAACTCAAGCCGCTCCTGACCCACGAGGCCGTCAAGGAACGCGCGCTGGCCTATTGCGACTGGGCGGTCTCGATGGGCCTCCTCGCCATCCGCACCCATGTCGATACCTGCGACGACCGCCTTCTTGCGGTCGAAGCGCTGCTCGAGGTCAAGAAGGAGATCGCGCCCTATATCGATCTCCAGCTCGTCGCCTTCCCGCAGGACGGGCTCTACCGCTTGGCGAATGCGCGCGAGAACACCATCCGCGCCCTCGACATGGGCGTCGACATCGTCGGCGGCATCCCGCATTTCGAGCGGACCATGTCCGACGGCACGCGTTCCGTTACCGAACTTTGCGAGATCGCGGCCGAGCGCGGCCTGATGGTCGACCTGCATTGCGACGAGACCGACGATCCTCTGTCGCGCCATATCGAGCAGCTTGCCTATGAGACCCAGAGGCTCGGCCTGCAAGGCCGGGTGGCCGGCTCGCACCTTACCTCGATGCATTCGATGGACAACTACTACGTCTCGAAACTGCTGCCGCTGATTGCGGAAGCCGGGGTCTCGGCGATCCCCAATCCACTCATCAACATCATGCTGCAGGGACGGCACGACACCTATCCCAAGCGGCGTGGCCTGACGCGAGTGCCCGAAATGCTGAAGGCCGGCATCCGCACCGGCTGGGGTCAGGATTGCGTGCTCGATCCCTGGTACTCCCTCGGCACAGCCGACATGCTCGATGTCGCCTTCATGGGATTGCACGTCGCCCAGATGTCCTCGCCCGCGGACATGCGCACCTGTTTCGACATGGTCACCAAGGTCAATGCCGAGATCATGGGACTCGATCATCTCGGTCTAGCCGTCGGCAAATCGGCAAGCCTCGTTGTGCTCAATGCGGGTAACCCCATCGAGGCGGTGCGCCTGCGCGCCGAGCGGCTCTGTGTCGTGGCGAAGGGCAAGGTCGTGGCTGAACGCGAGAAGCGCGATACGGCCCTGTCCATCAAGGGCCGTCCGGCGACCATCAACCGCCGCCACATCGTGCCACCGCAGCCACGCTGAACGGACTGGACGAGAACAGAACGGGAGGGCCCGAATACCCCAGAGCGTCATCCGGTTCATCGAGAAAATTTCCGCGAGTGACGGGCTGATCATTTCGAGCCCTGAATATGTCCGCAGCATTCCCTGCAGCCTCAAAAACCCGATCGATTGGCTGCTCGGGCCGGCATCAGCGCGCTTATCTATCCCTTTACGTATCCAAAGCCTTCAACGATCTTTTCATCCCGGACGCGCAAATTTGTCTAACGCCGCTTCGCCAGCACAGATCGAGACAGCACAACCGCGAGGCCGATCAGAATTGTCGCGACGATGAAGAGGAAGGCCGCTGCCGCAATCGCCGGGCTGATGTTCTCACGGATACTCGAAAACATCTGCCGGGCCAGCGTACGCTGGTTGGGACCGGCGACAAAGAGCGTCAGCACAACCTCGTCCAGCGAGGTGGCGAAGGCCAGCACCGCGCCGGAGAGCACGCCGGGCATGGCGAGCGGCAGGGTCACGCGGCGGAAGACCGTTGCGGGCGAAGCGCCGAGGCTTTGTGCGGCGAGTTCCACGCGTTCGTCGATGCCGGCAAGCGCGCCGATGACGCTGACCACGACGAAGGGCACGGCGACGACAGTGTGGGCGATGATCACGCCGGCATAGCTGTTCGTCAGGCCGAAACTCGCGAGCAGCACCTGCATGCCGACACCGAGCACGACAGCGGGCACCACCATGGGCAGTAGAAAAAGCGTGCGTATTGACCCGCGGAAGAAGAGGAGGCGGTTGCGCAGGCCGAGCGAGGCGGCGGTGCCAAGCACGGTGGCGAGCAGCGTCGTGCCCGTCCCGATGATCAGGCTGTTAAAGATCGCCCGCCGCCAGGCATCTGCCGTGAACAATTCCTCGAACCAGCGCAGCGACCAGGACGGGATCGGGTAGGTGAGGATGACGCTCGAGGTGAAGGCGAGCGGCAGGATGGCGATGAGCGGCGCGACGAGGAAGAGGATCGTCAGCGAGGCGAAAGCGAACTTGGTGAGCTTCATCGGCATGACCTAGCGCCTCCCCGGCTCGTCAGTGGAGAGCCGCGCATAGACACTATAGAGCAGCAGCGTCGCGACAAGCAGCACGACGCCAAGCGCCCCGGCCATGCCCCAGTTCGCAGAACCTGTGGCGTAGAAGGCGATGATCGAGCTGATCATCTGGTCGCCCGGCCCGCCAATCAGAGCCGGGGTGATGTAGTAGCCGATTGCAGAAATGAAGACGAGCAGACTGCCGGAGGCGACGCCGCGCAGGCTCAGCGGCAGCAGCACGCGCAGGAACGCGCGCCAGGGCGGCGCTCCGAGCGAGGCGGCCGCCGGCATCAGGTTCTTCGGGATTGTAATAAGCACCGAATAGATCGGCAGCACCATGAAAGGCAGCAGCACATGGGTCATGGCGATGATGACGCCGGTGCGATTGAAGATCAACGGCAGCGGCGCATCGATCAGACCGAGCGTTTGCAGGAGGTCGTTGATCAACCCTTTTTCCTGCAACAGGATGAACCAGGCGGCGGTGCGGACCAGAAGCGAAGTCCAGAGCGGCAGCAGCACGGCAGCCAGCATCAGGTCGCGCTTCCAGCCAGTCAGCGAAGCCGCGATCATCGCATAGGGGAAGCCGATACCGGCGCAGGCCAAGGTGACAAGTGCGGCGATCCAGAAGGTGCGCACGAGGATAACGCGGTTGACGGACCGGTCGGCTGGCAGGTGCTCGATATCGCCGGCGGCATTGCGGCCGAGATCGACTGCGGCGAGCAGGTTGCGATCGGTGAGCGGCGAGAGCGCATCGGCGATGGCCAGCCAGAATTCCGGTTTCTCCCAACGCTTGTCGATGGACACGAGGTCGGCGGGCGGGTTCGCCGTGTCGTCGAGCGCGCTGATCGTCTTGGACATGAGCGTGCGGAAGCCGGAACGGGCGCTGTTGAGGCGGCGGACCATATCGCCGAGCGCCTGGTCGTCATCGACGGCCTTCAGGTCCTCCATCAGCGCCGTCTGCATGGGCATGGTCGGCGGCGACTTTCGATCCCAATCCGTCAGTACTTCGGCGCTTCGCGGAAGCAGGCGCAGCACGGCTGGATCCGACACCGCCTGCGACATCATGCTGAACAGCGGCCAGACGAAGAAGCCGATGAGGAAGAGAAGCAGCGGCGCAAGAAGAACGAGCGACCGCCCGGTCCGGGACGAGACTGCACTCATGGCGCGATGACCCGGCAATCGCCGGCTGAGAAGGCCGCATAGACCTTGGTGCCCGGCGGGAATTCGCGTGACCGGCGACCGAGCTTGGCGATCAGCGGTTGTGCTGCGTTCTGCAACTGCACACGCAGATGATCGCCCTGATAGACGGAATCGGTCACTTCCGTTTCCAGGCAATTGCGCGCTTCGCCGCGCGTTTCGCTGAGATCGACCCGCTCCGGCCGGATAGAGAGAAAGACGGGCTGGCCGGAGGCGACGCTGCCGGAAACGGCCGAAACGATATGCGCGCCGGACCGCAGGCGCACAGTCGCCTCCTGCCCCTGCACCGCCTCTACGACACCCTCGACCAGATTGGTCTCGCCGATAAATTCCGCGACGAAGCGCGTCGCCGGTTCGTCATAGACCTGCCGCGGCGTGCCGATCTGCTCAATCTTACCCTTGTTGAAGACGGCGACGCGGTCCGACATGGTCAGCGCCTCCGACTGGTCATGTGTGACGAAGACAATCGTCACGCCAAGGCGGCGGTGCAGGTCGCGAATGTCGAGCTGCATCTGCTCGCGCAACTGCTTGTCGAGCGCGCCTAGCGGCTCGTCCATCAGCACGACGCGCGGCTCGAAGACCAGCGCGCGGGAAAGCGCCACACGCTGTTGCTGCCCACCGGAGAGTTGCGAAGGCCGGCGGTCGGTGAAGGCCGACAGCTGCACCATGTCCAGCGCTCGCGCCACGCGCTCGGCGATCTCCGCCTTGCCCAGCCCACGCATCTGTAACGGGAAGGCCACGTTCTCGCCGACCGACATATGCGGGAACAAGGCATAACTCTGGAAGACGACCCCCATGTCCCGCTTGTGGGTCGGCACGTCGTTGATCGCGGTCCCGTCCAACAGGATATTGCCGGAGGTCGGCTGCTCGAAACCCGCCAACATCATCAGTATCGTCGTCTTGCCGGAGCCGGAGGGGCCGAGCAGGCTTACGAACTCGCCCTTGCCAATGCCGAGAGCCAGGTTTTCAACCACGCAGAGCGGGCCGTAGAATTTGGTGATGCGGTCAAATCGAATGAACTCGGCCACGGAAGGCTCCATCGCTAGAGGCGAAGGATGCGCCATCCGGAAAACCCGTGAGAACGCACCCGGCCAGGCAGGAAGGGCGCCCGTCGGAGCGCCCTTCGCGGCGGATGTTCTTACTGAGCCAGCCAGGCGTTGAAGCGCTGCGTCAGCGTTTCGGCATTGTCGATCCAGAAGTCCACATTCAGCGAGATCGACTCCGTCATGTTCGCCGGATCAGTCGGCAGGTCCTTGGCGAATTCCGCCGGAACCTTGGCTGCAGCTTCCTTGTTCGGGAGGCCGTAGGCGACGAATTCCGGCAGCTTCGCCTGATGTTCGGGCAGGCTTGCGAAGGCAATGAAGTCCTGTGCAGCGTCCTTGTTTTCCGCATCCTTCAGCACCACCCAGCTATCGACGGCGTAGATGCTGCCCGGCCAGACGACCTTGAAGTTCTTGCCTTCCGTGCGGTTGATGCCGGTGATGCGGCCGTTATAGGCCGACGTCATCGCCACTTCGCCAGAGGCGAGGAACTGCAGCGGCTGGGCGCCCGATTCCCACCAAACGATGTGCGGTTTCAACTCGTCGAGCTTCTTAAATGCGCGCTCGACCCCTTCGTCGGTCCCAAGCACGTCGTACAGCTCGTCCTTAGAGACGCCATCGGCGAGCAGCGCGAATTCGAGCGTATATTTCGGGCCTTTTCGCAGCGAGCGCTTGCCGGGGAATTTTTCGACATTCCAGAAGTCCGCCCAGGAGGCCGGGCCTTCCTTCAGCTTATCACCGTCATAGGCGATCGCCGTCGACCAGACGATGGCGCCGACACCACAGTCATCGACCGCAGAATCGAGGAACTTGTCCTTGCCGCCCATCTTGTCCCAGTCGATCTTTTCATAAAGTCCGTCGGCACAGCCGAGCGCCAACTCTTCGGCTTCCACTTGCACGGCATCCCAGTTCGGCGCGCCGGCCTTGACCTTCGACTGGATGACGCCGATGCCGCCGTCCCAGGCTTCGTCGAGCACCGGCTTGCCGGTCTTTTCGGCGAAGGGCTTGAAATAGATGTTGCGCTGCGCGTCCTGATAGTTGCCGCCCCAGGAGACGACGGTCAGGTCCCGTGCGAATGCCGGTGCGTTAAGGCTTGCGGACAGCACGACGACGGCGGACGCCAGAACACCCGCTTGAAAGATAGTCTTCATTGCACTCCCCTTTTCTTCGTTTGTGAAGGAACCGCCGTCAGCCTCCGGCCCCCGTTGACGATTTCATGCGGACTGCTGACCCGTCCCTGTCTTTGGCGTATCGCGATGATTACAGCATCTCCAGTCGTCGCGCCCTTTCTCCCCGGGCGTTTGTCCGACCGTATGATGCACTCCGGTCCTTGTCGGTCAGCGGGGATTTTCCCCAGTCGACCATCGTCAGACGTGTTGACCTCCGTTGATGTGAATTTCCGCGCCGTTGATGTAGGACGATGGCTCGGTGCAGAGGAAATAGATGGTCTCCGCGACCTCGCGCGGTTCGCCCAGTCTTCGCATCGGCACTTCCGCCGCCACCAGTTCATCCGTTCCGGGCGACAGGATCGACGTTTCGATCTCGCCCGGGGCGATGGCATTCGCCCTGACCCCGCGTTGGCCGAATTCGTGCGCCATTTCACGGGTCAGCGAGGCAAGCGCCGCCTTGGACGCCGCATAGGCAACGCCTGCGAAGGGGTGGACGCGCGAGCCGGCGATCGACGTAACATTGACGATCGAGCCCTTCGCTGCTTCCAGTTCCGGCATGAGTGCGCGGGCGATCAAAGCGGTCGAGATCAGATTGACGTTGAGCACCTGCGTCCAGACATCGGCATCCGTATCCAGCACACCGAGGCGGCTCTTGCCCGGCCCCTTCGGCGAAATGCCGGCATTATTGACGAGCGCGTGCAGCCGGCCGTTCGGCAGGCGCTCGCGCACCGTCGCTGCCAGGCGGTCGATCTGCGTGAGATCCGCGAGGTCGGCCTGGATATGGCTTTCGCGGGCGGAGGGCCAGGCGCATTCCTCGGAAAAGGATTGACGGGAAACGGTGAGAATGCGCCAGCCCTTCGACTGGAAGAGCTTGACCGTCGCATGACCGATCCCGCGGCTCGCACCCGTCAGCAACATGTAGCGGCATTCTTCGGTCATGGGAGCGTTCTCTGTTGATGCTTGATACATCGTAATGGGCCGCCCATGAATTGCAAGCCTCCTCTTCCAAGTGATGTCAGGCCCGGCGCGCCTCCCGCTCCGTTCCCGGTTCGATGCGCTCGAGGATCGGCTTGCCGCCGAGCAGGATATCGTCGACGATCGCCATCGAGGCGGCGGCGGAATCGTGCCGTTTCAGGGCTTCGACGACCGGGTAGTGATGGTCGATCATCGCACGTCCACCCTCTATATAGGCATCGGAAATGTGCGGCCCCATCTGCAGCCAGAGCCGCCGCAGGATGCCGTTCAGCACCGGCAGCCCAGCGATCTGCGGCAACAGGAAGTGGAAGGCTTGGTTGAGTTGCGTGCCCTTCAGCCGGTCGCCGGCCTCGATTGCCTGTTCATTTTCGCGCAAGATGCGTTCCAATGCCTCGATATCCGTGCTCGTCGCCACCTGGGCGGCGGTTTCCGCCGCCAATCCCTCCAGCCGGACACGGATTGCGCGGATCTCGTGGTAGCGGTTTTCGCTCAAACCCGGGATGCGGATGTCGCGCGGAGAGCGGAAGGTGATCGCCTCGTCATTGGCAAGCCGAAGGATGGCGTCGCGGATCGGTGTGACGCTCGTGCCGAATTGTTCCGCCAGATCACGGATCTTCAGCCGGTCGCCGGGCTGGAACCGTCCCTGGATCAGGGCATCGCACAACGCACCATAAACGGCGCTGTTGAGGTTCTCATGATCCAGTGATGTAAATTGAGGCATGGAACTGGTCCGCAAAATCGAGTAACAAGATACTTGATGCATCTTTTTCGGCGTGTTTCAAGTATGACATGTCGCGGACATCTTCCGCCAAACGGCTTGCGGCGGCAATTTAGTCGGCACCGTGGTCAGCAGACGGCAGGGACAATCGAAGGAAATGCGGGCAACCCCACCAACGGAGCAAGCATGACGGAGCCATCGCCCACCGCCAAGAAGGCCGATTCCATGTCGGCGACGTGGAGTGCGACATCGCTTGCCGATGCCGAGGCCGCGGTGAAGCAGGTCTATGGCATGGGCGGCACGATCAGGCGGTTCTCCAGCGAAAGGGACGAGACCTTTCTTTTCACCCGCTCTGACGAAACGGACTTCATCCTCAAGATTGCCAATCCCGCCGAGGACCCGGCCGCGCTGGAATTCCAGGACGGTGCGCTCCTGCATCTGGAGGCTGCCGCCCCCGCCGTACCGGTGCCGCGGCTCATACTCACGAAAAGCGGAGAGCCTAGCCACACGCTTTCCACCGCCGATGGCCCGCGCATCATGCGCCTGCTCACTTTCCTGCGGGGAGAATTGCAGTACCGCACACCCGCCTCCGAGGCGCAGAGCCGCAACGTCGGCCGGGCGCTTGCGGAACTCGGGCTCGGCCTTGAGAACTATGACGGACGCCCGCCGGCGGGAAAGCTGATGTGGGACATTTCCCACACGCTCGATCTCACTGCCGTCCTCGACCATGTCGCGCCCGAACGCCGGGCGCAGGCGAAGGCCGTGCTGGCGGAGTTCGAGCGGGCGCTTCCCGCCATCACCAATCTCAAGCGGCGGCAGATCATCCACAACGACTTCAACCCGCACAATGTCTTGCTCGATCCGGCCGCACCCACCGCAGTCGTCGGCATCATCGATTTCGGCGACATGGTCCATGCGCCACTCATCAACGATCTTGCCGTCGCGCTTTCCTATCATCTGGCGACGGAAAACTGGGCGGCGCGCACCAGTTCCTTCCTGGAGGGGTTCCTTTCGGCACGTGCGTTGGATCCTGCCGAAATTGAACTTCTACCAGTGTTGACCCGGTCGCGGCTGGCGATGTCTCTCATCATCGCCGAATGGCGCTCCGCACGCTTCCCGGAAAACCGCGACTACATTTTGCGCAACCACGCCACCGCCTGGCGGGGGCTTCAAAACATATCCGATCTGACGCCGGCCGGGCTGAAAAGGCTCGTGCCCAACCTTTCCGAGGCCTGATCATGTCGATGGTAAATGCCTTCTCGCGCGAAGATTTCGAACGGCTCAACGAAGCCGAACGGGCGCTGATCGCGCGCCGGGAAAAGGTGCTCGGTCCCGCCTACCGCCTCTTCTATGAAAAACCGCTGCATCTCGTGCGCGGCGAAGGCGTCTTTCTCTATGACGCGGCCGGCGAACGATATCTCGATGCCTACAACAACGTCGCCTCGCTCGGCCATTGCCACCCGCGCGTGGTGGAGGCGATCACCAGGCAAACCGCCGTGCTGAACACCCACACGCGCTACCTGCACGAAGGCATCGTCGACTATGCAGAGGCGCTGACGGCCACCTTCCCCGAGGCGCTCAGCCAGGTCATGTTCACCTGTACCGGCAGCGAGGCGAATGACCTTGCGGTGCGCATCGCCCGCTTCGTCACCGGCGGCACAGGCATCATCGCAACGGAGCTTGCCTATCACGGTCTCACGAGCGCCGTCGCGGAATTCTCGCCATCCCTCGGCGAAGCCGTGACGCTGGGGCCGCATGTGCGCACCGTGCCCGCCCCGGACGGCTACCGTCATTCCGCCGAAGAGATGGTGGAAAAGTTCGGCCGCGACGTGCGCGCGGCGATTGCCGACCTGAAGCGCCACGGCATCAAGCCGGCCATGCTGATCACCGACACGATCTTTTCCAGCGACGGTATTTTCGAGGGACCGAAAGGTTTTCTGAAGCCGGCGGTCGACGCCATCCATGAGGCCGGCGGTCTCTTCGTGGCGGATGAAGTACAGCCCGGCTTCGGCCGCACCGGCGAGGCCATGTGGGGCTTCGAACGCCACGGCGTCGCGCCCGATATGGTGACGATCGGCAAGCCGATGGGCAACGGCTACCCGATGGCCGGCATCGTTCTGCGCCCGGAGGTCATTGCCGAGTTCGGTCCTCGGGCGCGCTATTTCAACACGTTCGGCGGCAATCCAGTCGCGGCCGCCGCCGGCAAAGCCGTGCTGGACACGATCCGCATTGAAGGCCTGCAGCAGAATGCGCTGGTGGTTGGTCGCCACCTGATGGATAGGTTGAAGAGCCTCTCAGCTACCCATCCGGCGATCGGCGACGTGCGCGGGTCTGGGCTCTTCATCGGTGTCGAGATCATCGCGGACTCGGCGACAAAGCGTCCTGACGCGGCCCTGTCGACACGCATCGTCAACGGCCTGCGCGAGCGCCGCATCCTGATCAGCGCCTCAGGTCCCAATGCTAACGTTCTGAAGATCCGCCCTCCCCTCGTCTTCTCCCGCGAGAACGCCGACATGCTGGTTGACGCACTCGGCGACGTGCTGAGGACGCTCTGAAAGAAGCAAAGCCGCCGCTGATTGCGGAAGCCGCTGTCTCGGCGATCCCCAATCCGCTCATCAACATCATGCTGCAGGGGCGGCACGCCACAGCCGACATGCTCGACGTCGCTTTCATGGGATTGCACGTCGCCCAGATGTCCTCGCCCACGGACATGCGCACCTGTTTCGACATGGTCACCAAGGTCAATGCCGAGATCATGGGATCTCGATCATCTCGGCCTAGCCGTCGGCAAATCGGCAAACCTCGTTGTGCTCGATGCGGGCAACCCCATCGAGGCGGTGCGGCTGCCCGCCGAGCGGCTCTGTGTCGTGGCGAAGGGCAAGGTCGTGGCTGAACGCGAGAAGCGCGATACGGCCCTGTCCATCAAGGTCCGTCCGGCGACCATCAACCGCCGTCACGTCGTGCCACCGCAAGCGCGTTGAACGGACTGGACGAGAACAAGCTTCAATACCTCAATGCGCGTGCACTCGTGGCTAATTTCGGATGTCGCGACTTCTGCCCTCGTCTGCAGGCACAAATGGACATCGGCAAACCGGAAGCGCGGATCAACGCTTCCAGGCAATTTTCAACATCAGTGCCAGAGGAAGAGCTGCACGCGCGCGTAAGAATATGCAGCGCCAGTCACGGCTAGACGCTGACCACATGCCCTTCCTCGTCATAGCTGGCTGGATAGAGTATTCTGCTCATTCTGCTTGGTCGTACCGAGCTGGTCGACTGCAGGAAGGGTGGTTGGGGGAGTAAAGTGGAGGAATTGAGCTTCACTCTCGAACGCCAGATCGAGCAACTGAAACGGGAGCTTGGAGAGGCGATCGAACAGCAGACGGCAACGAGCGAAATACTACGCGTCATTTCGATCTCGGCGACCGACGTGCAGCCCGTTTTCGACGCCATAGCGAAAAGCGCGGCGAGGCTGTGCGAGGCCGAGTTCTGCTTTGTCTTTCGCTTTGACGGGGAACTCCTGCACCCGGTCGCCTATCACGGCATCACACGTGATGGCATTGACGCGGTACGTGCCATTTTCCCGCGGAAACCCTATAAGGGCAACGTAACCGGTCGAGCCTTTCTCAGCGGGGCCATGCAACAGATCCCCGACGTTTTTGCCGATCCCGAGTACCAACTGCTCCCGCTGGCGAAGCTCGTGTCCTATCGCAGTGCCATCGGTGTGCCGCTGATGCTGAAAGGACGTCCGATCGGAGTGATCGGCGTCAGCCGCCGCGAGATCGGACTTTTTCCGGAGCGCCAGATCCAGCTGCTTAGAACGTTCGCCGATCAGGCGGTAATCGCGATCGAGAATGGGCGGCTGTTAACCGATCTGGAGAAACGGAACCTCGAGCTGAAGGAATCGCTGCAGCAGCAGACGGCGACGGCGGACGTTCTCAAGGTCATCAACCGATCCGCCTTCGATCTTCAGGCCGTCCTCGACACGCTGGTCGCGTCCGCGGCGCAGCTTTGTGAAGCACACGACGCGGCAATATTCCTGAAGGACGGCGATACCCTCTTTCTGCGCGCGCATCACGGACCAATTCCGATCGATTTTCCTGGCTGGCCGGTATCCCGGAACTGGGTTACAGGGCGCGCTGTCGTCGATGGAAAACTCATCCATGTGCCTGATCTGACCGCGGTGCCCGACGATTTCCCCGAGGGGCAAAGCATGGCCGTCAGGATGGGCCATCGCTCAATCATGGCAGCGCCTCTGATGCGGCATCGGGAAGCTATCGGAGGCCTCGTCATTCGCCGGCTTGAATTCCGGCCGTTCACGGAAAAGCAAATCGAGCTCGTGCAGACCTTTGCCGACCAAGCGGTCATTGCGATCGAGAACGTGCGACTGTTCGACGAGGTGAAGGCACGAACGGCCGAATTGACGGAGGCGCTGGAACAACAGACGGCGACGGCAGAGGTGCTGAAGGTCATTAGCCGCTCCGCCTTCGACCTTCAAACGGTTCTTGACACGCTGGTCGCATCCGCTGCCCGGCTCTGCGAGGCAGACATGGCAACGATGACCCGACCGATCGGCGATGCACACTACCCTGTCGCAAGTTACGGCTTTTCGCAGGAGTTCGGCCAATATCTCCAGGGCCTCCCGCTGGAGCCGGGGCGCGGTACAATCGTCGGCAGGACACTGCTCGAAGTCCACCCGATCCAGGTTGTCGACGTCCTCGACGACCTCGAATACGCCTTGCATGAGGGACAACGACTTGGGGGATTTCGGACCGTGCTCGGGGTGCCGCTCTTGCGAGAAGGCAGCCCGATCGGCGTGCTTGCCCTGACCCGCTCGACAGTACGGCCGTTCACCAACAAACAGGTCGAGCTGGCCTCGACATTCGCCGACCAGGCGGTGATCGCGATCGAAAACGTGCGACTCTTCCAGGAGGTTCAGGCACGAACCGAGGAACTGTCACGGTCGCTCGATGAGCTGAGAACCGCGCAGGAAAGATTGATCCAGACCGAGAAACTTGCCTCCCTCGGACAATTGACCGCTGGCATCGCCCACGAAATCAAGAATCCGCTGAACTTCGTCAACAATTTCGCGGCGCTCTGCGTCGAATTGATCGAGGAATTGCATCAGGTCCTCGACAATGTCGTCGTTGACAGCGCAGCACGCGCAGGGGTCAATGAGCTTGCCTCGATGCTCAGGATCAATCTTGAGAAGGTCATTGCGCATGGCGCGCGCGCCGACTCAATCGTCAAGAATATGTTGTTGCATTCGCGCCAGGGGGCGGGCGAGCGCCGGCCCGCCGACATCAACGCGATCGTCGAGGAGAGCATCAATCTCGCCTATCACGGCGCGCGGGCCGAACAGCAGGGGTTCAACGTCAAGCTCGAAAAGTCCCTCGATCCGGCAGCCGGGAACATCGATCTCCACCCGCAGGAGATCACGCGCGCGCTGCTCAATCTCATCTCGAACGGCTTCTACGCCACAAGCAAGCGCGCAGCTTCCGAGAAAGACGAAAGTTATGAGCCGACACTTGTGGCGACCACCCGGGATCTCGGCGATCGTGTCGAAATCAGCGTCCGCGACAACGGTCCCGGCATTCCGCCGGAGGTGAGGGAAAAGATGTTCAATCCTTTCTTCACGACCAAACCTGCTGGCGAGGGGACGGGTCTCGGCCTTTCGCTCAGTCACGATATCGTCGTCAAACAACATGCCGGTTCGATCGAGGTAGAGACGGAGCTAGGCCACTATACCGAGTTTCGCATCCAGTTGCCGCGGACGGCCGCGACGTTCGCAAAGCCGGGGGCGTGATCATGAGCCTTCTGATCCTGGTCGTCGACGACGAGCCCGATGTCGAGCTGCTCTTCAAACAGCAATTCCGCCGCGACCTGCGTGCCGGCCGCTTTGTCATGGAGTTCGCCCGGTCAGCGCAATCCGCGCTCGAACGCATCGCCGATGCGACCGACATCACGCTCATCCTCATCCTCTCCGACGTCAATATGCCGGGCATGAGCGGTCTCGAGTTGCTACCGAAAGCGCGGAGTTTACGGCCTGACGTCCCGGTGATCATGATTACCGCCTACGGCGATCCCGACACGAAGCGGCAGGCTTTCGAGTGCGGTGCTGACGCCTTGCTGACCAAGCCGATCGACTTCGTCGTCCTTAAGGAGGAAATCGACATTCGAGTCGGGGGATCCGCATGAGTACCATCATACTCGTTGTCGATGACGAGCCGGATCTTGAGCTTCTCCTCGTCCAGAAGTTCCGCAAGCAGATCCGCGAAGGTACGCTGCGCTTTTTGTTTGCGCGTGACGGCGTCGAGGCGCTAGCAATGCTCGCCGACAATCGGGATGTTGATATGGTGCTGAGCGACATCAACATGCCACGCATGGATGGCCTGTCGCTGCTGGCGAAGCTTCAGCAGAGGGACCAGGATCTGTCCACAATCATCGTTTCCGCCTACAGCGACATGGCCAATATCCGAACCGCGATGAACCGCGGCGCCTACGATTTCGTGACGAAGCCGATCGATTTTGCCGATCTGGAGGCGACGATTGGCAAAACCATCCACCATGTGGAGACGCTGCGCGAAGCGCAGCGTCGGCAGTCCGTGGCCGAACGGGCGCGTGCGTCGCTTTCGCGCTACTTCTCGCCCAATCTGGCCGAGCGACTGGCAAACAGTGCCGATACGATTGACCTCGGTGGCGCGCGTCGGGAGGTTGCCTCGCTCTTTACCGACCTGACAGGGTTCACAACGCTGGTGGAAACAATCGAGCCGGACGTACTGAAACCACTGCTCAACGACTATATCGTCGGTATGACCGACATCGTGTTCGCCCATGACGGGACGGTGGCCAAGATTGTCGGCGACGCATTGCACGTGCTCTTCGGAGCGCCAGCCGACCAGCCGGACCACGCCAGCCGCGCCGTCGCCTGTTGTCTTGAGCTCGATGTGTTCGCGTCGTCCTTCCGTGAGCAGTGGCGCAGAAAGGGAGTAGCGCTTGGCCATACCCGCATCGGTGCACACGCGGGCACCGCGTTCGTCGGCAACTTCGGCGGAGAGCGGTTTTTCGACTACAGCGCCTATGGCGACACCATCAATGTCGCCGCGCGATTGGAGACGGCCAACAAAACGATCGGCACACAGATCTGCGTCAGCGGCAACCTGGCTGCACGGGTGCAGACGTTCTGCGGTCGTCCGGTTGGCAACCTGTTGCTTCGAGGCAGGACCGAGCCCATCCGCGCTTTCGAGCCACTTAAGTCTGAGCGATATGCCAGTCCAGACACACAGGCGTACTTGCAAGCCTTCGAAGAGTTGGAAGCGGCCGATCCCCATGCAATCGCGTCATTTGCAGCCCTGGTTGGTCGAAACTCCGACGATCGGCTTGCGAGCTTCCACCTGAGGCGACTGCTAAACGGTGAAACAAGTGCGACAATAACCATTTGATTGATTGTTGGCCTGTGAGCCTCACTGAAGAAACCTCCACGAAGGTTTCGATCTGGCGACCGACAATGCCGCCGCCATTGTTGATTGCCATGTAACTGAAGATGGCATCGCGATCGTCGAGCGCATGCTGCGCCCAGACAAACCTCATCGGTCGCCCGCTTCTGCTTTACGCGCAGCCGCAACCCGGCGCTCGCGGAATTGAGCCTCAGCGTCCTCAAGAGCCTGCAACACCTTGGCGCGGAACCAGGCATCGTGAGCGTCAGTGCTACCAACTGCGATCACCGACCGTAGCAACGCGTTTCATTGCCCGCTGGACGGTCACCTAGAATGCTGGCATCGTCGCCCGCGTATCGGTCCGGAAGGGCTGCGATCATCTTAGAGGGAGTTGCCGTGGAAGCCGGGCATGACACCAGCGAGCTTGAAATGGTCGTCTTGATGACGCCCGACATGGCCAACTTCAGCGGCAAGGTCCATGGCGGTGCCCTGCTCAATCTTCTCGACCGCGTCGCGTTTTCCTGCGCCTCGCGCTATTCGCAGGAATATGCGGTGACCTTGTCAGTGGACCAGGTCGTCTTCCGGCAGCCGATCCATGTCGGCGAACTCGTGACCTTTCGTGCCTCGATCAATCAGGCCGGGCGGACCTCGATGGAAGTCGGGATCCGCGTCGAAGCAGAAAACATCCGCACGGGCGAGCGCAGGCACACGAACTCCTGCTATTTCACCATGGTGGCCGTCGATGCCGAGGGGCGTCCGACCGCCGTTCCGACTTACAATCCCGTGACCGGCATCCGAAAGCGACGCCAGCGCGCGGCGGAGGTGCGGAAAAACCTGCGGCGGGAGTTCGAGGCCCGCTTTCAAGCCGCTGGCTCGCCCACCGACGCCTGATCGCCGCAATCCATTTGCCCGCATGGCGGTTTCGCCCTGCGTCGGAGCCAAAGTCACTTTTTGCAACAAGGCCTCGCAAGGACCATTCCTGTGTTTGGCCCGGCGGCTTGATAGTGTATCTTTCACCGGCCGGAGCTGAATGGCCAAGGGGAGCGGTCCGCCACCTGCCCGGCGCATGGAGGGCGGCGTTGTTGGCCCTTAAGCCTGTTGAAGCCCATGCATACATTCGGCGCCTCTGCGGCGTGAATCCCGCGTAAATGTGCTGTGAGCATGCCCCCGCGTTCTGAAAAGCCACAATGACGCGTTCAAAACCATCGCGCCGCGTTCTGCATCTGGCGCCATTTCGTGAACAACCGAAGCCACCAATCAACGCCTGCTGCCACGGGAACCAACACCGTCGTTGCGGGCTCGGGATAACGGAGATTCAAATGTCCACATCCGAGACGGGACTTCAGTTTACAGAAGGCGTCGCCAACGGGGAGGTCCGGTATGATCTGGAGGATTTCATCCGCGCATCCGGCATTCCGCCGCTCGAAGCCCACGAAATGTTTACGAAATACGGGCCTTACAAGTCGGACCTCGACCCTTTGATCAAGGCGCGGGCCGAACAGCATATGGACCTGATGAAATAGCATCAGCTGCGTTGCCCGCCGGCAGATCGCGGCGGGCAACGCAGAATACATTTTCCCGGCAATATCCAAAGCCACGCCCGGCCGTCAGTCAGCGGAATAACGCTGCTCAAGCCAAGGGTCGCCACGCATGTGGTAGCCATTGCGCTCCCAGAAACCGGCCTCGTCGCCGGCTCGAAAATCGATACGCGTCAGCCACTTTGCGCTCTTCCAGAAATAGAGATGCGGCACGACAAGCCGCATCGGCCCGCCATGGGTGCGGCTGATCGGCTTGCCCTCCCAATCGGTCGCAAGGATCGCGTGTTCCGAGGCAAAATCGGCGAGCGGCAGATTGGTCGTATAACCATCGTAGCTCGTCAGCATCACATGAGACGCTTCAGGCTTCGGCATGACCAGGTCGAGCAGGTCGTGCGTCAAGACCCCTTGCCAGCGATTGTCGTAGCGCGACCAGGTGGTGACGCAATGGATGTCGGAGAGGCTGTCGCTCTGGGGCAATGCCTTGAACGCTGTCCAGTCCAGCGACAGGCGCTGTTCGACGAGGCCGGTCACATCCAGCCGCCAGCGCTCCACGCCGATCGCGGGCTGCTGCCCGAGATCCAGCACCGGCCAATCCCGAACGAGGTGCTGGCCCGGTGGCAATCGTTCGTCCTCAGGCCGGACTGCGCGCGCGGTGAGGAACTTGCCGGCCGCCGCCCAACGCCGCTTCGTCGTCGTCAGCTTGGTTTCCGTTGGGGGTTCTTCGTCGGTCATCGGGTGCTCCTCCGGTCCGCGCGGATTAGAAGACCCGTCGCGGTTTCCGTCAAGCATCAGAGACGGGAGCTGTCTCTAGCGCAGCACGATCCGCAAGGCAGCCTGCGTCTCCCTCAGGAGCGGCAGATAACGTTCGACCATTTCAGCAGCCGGCACATGGGCGGCCGGCGCGCCGATGTTGAGTGCCGCGACGATCTGGTTGCGATCGTTTTGAAGCGGAACGGCGATGGAGCAAAGACCGATTTCCAGCTCCTGGTCGATGATCGCATAGCCTTGGTGACGCACGCGGCCGATTTCGGCCATCAGTTCTTCCGTGTCGGTTCTCGTATGAGGTGTGTTTGCCTTGAGATCCGAGCGGGCGAGCACGTCCCTCGCCTGCTGTTCCGGCAAGGCGGCGAGCCACACGCGCCCCATTGATGCGCAGTAGGCAGGAAGCCTGGAGCCCGGCATGAGGCTGATCGACATCACCCGCCTTTGCGAGGCGCGCGCGATATAGACAATCTCAGTGCCGTCGAGAACCGAAGCCGAAGCGCTTTGACCTGCCCGCTCCGAGAGCTGGTCGAGATAGGGCTGGACGATCGTCGGCAGAGGTGTTGCCGAGAGGTAGGCGTGGCCGAGCCGCAGGATTTTCGGCGTCAGAGAAAAGAACTTCCCGTCATAGTCGGCGTAGCCGAGCTCCGAGAGCGTCAGCAGCGAGCGGCGCACGGTCGCCCGGTCCAGACCGGTAATCTTCGCCGCCTCGGTGATCGTCAGCTTCTGCTGTGTCTCACCAAAAGCCTCGATGACGGTCAGCCCGCGGGCAAAACCGCTGACGAAATCGGTTTCTCTCATGGCTCATCCTCGTTCTACCGGCAATTAATCTGTGCGATATACGAACAAATGTCAAATATCGCACAAAATGTTTGACGCTCACTGTTTTTGAGAGCCTATTTCGGGCCAATACAGGCAAGGGGAGCTTGTCGGCCCGCACTCCATGGACCGCGAAAGACGACGCGTCAGCTCTTCCCACCGCCTGCAGACAATCATGCGCCCGCCGATTGGCGGCAACGCTCAAATCAGAAGAGAGGAAACATGGCGAAGATCGTTTCGCTCGCCGAGGCCATCGGCGACAATGTCAGGGATGGCGACACCGTTGCCATGGAGGGTTTCACCCATCTGATCCCCTATGCTGCCGGACATGAAGTGATCCGCCAGGGTCGCAAGGACCTGTTTCTCGTGCGCATGACGCCGGATATCCTCTATGATCAGCTGATCGGCGTGGGTGCCGCCCGCGGCATGAAATTCTCCTGGGGCGGCAATCCCGGCGTCGGCTCGCTTCACCGCTTCCGCGATGCAGTCGAAAACCAGTGGCCGCGGCCGCTCGAAATCGAAGAACATTCCCATGCGGCCATGGCCAACGCTTATGAGGCGGGTGCGGCGAACCTGCCGTTTGCGATGCTGCGTGGCTACATCGGCGCCGACCTTCCGAAGGTGAACGCGAGTATCAAGCAGATCACCTGCCCCTTCACGTCCGAAGTCCTGGCCGCCGTTCCGGCGATCCGGCCGGACGTGACGATCATCCACGCCCAACGCGCCGATAGGAAGGGCAACGTGCTCATCGAAGGCATCGTCGGCGTGCAGAAAGAGGCGGTGCTTGCAGCCAAGCGCTCGATCATCACGGTCGAGGAAATCGTCGACGAGCTTGCGCCACCGTCGCCCAACTCGGTCGTATTGCCCACCTGGGCAGTAACGGCGGTCAGCCAGGTGCCGGGCGGCGCCTTCCCCTCCTACGCCCACGGCTACTATCCGCGCTCGAACGCCTTCTACATCGGCTGGGACGAGATCGCCCGCGACCGCGAGAGTTTTACCGCATGGATCAAGGAGAACGTGCTCGACGCAGGGCCTGAAGATTTTGCACGACACGCCGGCAGGAAGCCGGCGAAGGCCGCTTGAGGAGGCGACGATGACGGATTTCACCCCCAACGAGATGATGACCATCGCAGCCTCACGAGAGCTTTCCAACGACGACGTCTGCTTCGTCGGCATCGGTGCGCCATCGGCCGCCTGCAACGTGGCGCGGTTGACCCACGCCCCCGACATTACGCTCATCTACGAAAGCGGAACCGTCGGCACCAAGCCGGATGTTCTCCCCTTGTCGATCGGCGACGGCGAGCTTTGCGATACCGCCCTCTTCACCGTCTCGGTGCCGGAGATGTTTCGCTACTGGCTGCAGGGCGGCCGCATTACCACCGGGTTTCTCGGCGGCGCGCAGATCGACAAGTTCGCCAACCTTAACACCACGGTCGTCGGTCCCTATGACCATCCGAAGGTCCGGCTGCCGGGCGGCGGCGGCGCTCCGGAGATCGCGTCGAATTGCGGCCGCATCTTCATCACCATGGCGCTCTCCAAGCGTGGATTCGTCGAAAAGCTGCCCTTCATCACCTCGATGGGTCATGGCGAAGGTGGCGATCATCGCGAACGGCTCGGCATGAAGACCAAGGGACCCACTCGCATCATCACCGATCTCTGCATTCTGGAGCCCGATCCGGTGACCAAGGAACTAACTGTTGTTTCGATCCATCACGGCGTCACGCGTGACCAGATCGTCGACAATTGCGGCTGGCCGATCAAATTCGCCGGAGAGGTCATCGAGACGCCGGTGCCGACTGAGATCGAACTGGCGACGCTTCGCGACATCAACGCACGCACGAAGAAGGCCCACCAGGGCAACAAGGAGGCCGCGTAAATGGCCGATGCTTATATCTGCGATTACATCCGCACGCCGATCGGCCGCTTCGGCGGCGCGCTCTCATCAGTCAGGGCAGACGACCTCGGCGCGATACCCCTGAAGGCGCTGATCGAGCGCAACCCTTCGCTCGATTGGGAAGCGGTCGATGACGTCATCTTCGGCTGCGCCAATCAGGCAGGTGAAGACAACCGCAACGTCGCGCGCATGTCGCTGCTTCTGGCCGAGTTGCCGGCGAGCGTGACCGGCACCACGATCAACCGCCTCTGCGGTTCGGGCATGGATGCCGTCATCGCTGCCGCACGTGCCATCAAAGCGGGCGAAGCCGAATTGATGATTGCCGGCGGCGTCGAGAGCATGTCGCGGGCTCCCTTCGTGATGCCGAAAGCGGAGAGCGCATTTTCGCGCAATGCCGAGATCTATGACACCACCATCGGCTGGCGGTTCGTCAACCCGCTGATGAAGAAGCAATATGGCGTCGATTCCATGCCGGAGACCGGCGAAAACGTCGCCGAAGATTTCAAGGTAAGTCGAGAAGATCAGGACGCCTTTGCGCTGCGCAGCCAGGCGAAGGCGGCAGCCGCGCAAGCCAACGGTCGCCTGGCGAAGGAAATCGTCGCCGTCACCATCCCGCAGCGCAAGGGCGACCCGACTGTCGTCGAAAGAGACGAACATCCCCGCGCCACGACGATGGAGGCGCTTGCCAAGCTCGGCACACCCTTCAGACGAGAAGGAGGCACGGTCACCGCCGGCAATGCGTCGGGCGTCAATGATGGCGCGGCGGCGTTGATCATTGCCTCCGAGGCGGCGGTCAGGAGATACGGCCTCAGACCTATCGCCCGTATCCTGGGCGGGGCCACCGCCGGCGTTGAACCGCGCATCATGGGTTTCGGCCCGGCCCCGGCCTCGAAGAAATTGATGGCGCGTCTTCGCCTGGCGCAGGAACAGTTCGATGTCATCGAGCTCAACGAAGCCTTTGCCTCTCAGGGACTAGCGACGCTGCGCGATCTCGGCATTGCCGACGACGACGGCCGCGTCAACCGCAATGGCGGCGCCATTGCCCTTGGCCATCCGCTCGGCATGTCCGGCGCCCGCATTACAGGGACGGCCGCGCTTGAGCTCGCGGAAACCGGCGGACGTTATGCACTGTCGACCATGTGCATCGGCGTCGGCCAGGGCATCGCCGTAGCGCTCGAGCGCGTCTAAAGCACTCCGCGGTTTTGCGGTAACGCATGCTCGGTAAGCGCATCTGAAAGCCAGATAGGGAGCCGTTCATTGACGGCTCCCCTTTTTCATTCACACGGTTTCTTCGTCGCGCTGCGCCACGAAGATCAGCACCAGCAGGATGGTGATGAAGAAGCGGAAGGCGTCGGGAACGCCGTTCCATTGTTTCGACATCCACATGCCGAACCATTCACCGCCGACCGACATGAAGCCGACCTGCCAGACGAGGAAGCCGAGCGTCAGGCCGGCGATCGCCACCGTCTTCGCCCGGTTGAATTCGCGGGCGCCACCGTTGAGGTTAGTGGCGAGCCTGTAGGCACCGAGCCAGCAAAGCAGCGCCGTCAACGTTTCCGCCGCGATGATCACGACATAGAACAGGTTGTGAAGCACCGGACTGGTGATGGCGCGATATTTGATCGCCGCGTCGGGAAAGATCGTATCCATCATCATCACATGCTGAACGAAGGCGAAGTTCGTTGCGTAGTCGGTGATGTTGCCGAAGGCGACGAGCGTTGAAAACAAGGCGATTGCAGCAACGGCTGCGGTTTTGGCAATCCGAATGATCTTCATGGTCTGGTACTCCTGTCCACTGCCGGCACGCCCAAGATCCGGGCCGAATCTTACCGGCATCAGTCCAGCCATAGCCCACCGGCAAAGTTGATCGAGGCCGCGAGGCGTCTCTTCCACAACTTGCAGTGTGACGAATATGCACTTCGCAAAAGGTGCCGGCAAACGCGTCGCGCGCTCCCTGCCCATGGGCAGTCTTGACTCTCGCGCCGGGTTGCAACATAACCGAATAGTTATAAAACTATTTGGTTATACAAATGCCCCCATCCGAACGCCTCGACGCTACCTTTTCCGCCCTTGCTGACCCGACACGGCGGGCGATCCTTGCCCGTCTGGCCCTGGGCGAAGCATCCGTCCTCGAACTTGCAGAGCCCTTCGCCATGAGCCAGCCGGCCGTGTCGAAGCACCTGAAGGTGCTGGAGCGCGCCGGGCTGGTTTCGCGCAGCCGCGATGCACAGCGCCGTCCCTGCCGCATCGAGATCGATCCGCTCACTGAGGCAGCCGACTGGCTGGAGGAATATCGCAAGCTTTGGCAAGCGAATTTTGCCCGCCTCGACACCCTGCTTGAGGAGCTGAAAGCCGAGGCTGCATCACAGGCGTCGGCCGCACTCCCCACCAATTTCACCACGAAGGAGGAATGACATGAATGCTGCATCCAACAAACTTGTTGTCACGGCGCATGGCGACCGGGAAATCCGCATCGTCCGCAGCTTTGACGCGCCGCGCCGGCTGGTCTTCGACGCCTTCACCAAACCGGCGCTCGTCAAGCGCTGGCTGACCGGCCCGGACGGCTGGTCGCTGCCCGTTTGCGAGATTGATTTGAGACCTGGCGGGACCTTCCGTTACGTCTGGAAAAGCGCCGAAGGTGTCGAGATGGGCATGGGCGGAACCTATCGCGAGATCCAAGCGCCGGACCGGATCGTGCACGAGGAACTCTTTGACGAGGACTGGACCGGCGGCCAAACCCAAGTGACGACCCACTTCGTCGAGGAGGGTGGGCGCACCACGGTGACGACGGCTGTTATCTACTCTTCGACGGAGACCCGCGATGCCGTCCTCAAGTCGCCGATGGAGAGCGGCATTGCCATCGGCTATGACCGCCTCGAAGGAATCCTGGCCTCCGAACCGGCCAAATAGTCATGGAATGACCGTGGGCGGAGCGATCCGCCCACGGTCCAATTCTCATTCCGTCCAGATGGCGACGTCGACGGGACCGAGCTTGCGGGCACCGACATGGAAGGTAGCGCCAGCGCCAGCCGGCACGTCCGCCGCTTCCTTGCCGTAGTTGAAGGCGAAGTTGAGCTTGCCGCGACGGGTGATGCGCAAATCGCCGAGATCGGCGAGCGCTTCGACCGAAGCCCAGCCAAGGGCGTCATTGATCACCTTTTTCAGCAGGTCGCCACGGGCGGCCGCCGCCATGTAACGCGCCTTGTCGTTGCCGACGAGTGCCGGCGCGCCATTGCGGTATTCCCCTTCGAAGGTCGCCAGCACCGCCTCGCTGGTGCGCACGGTCTCGCGCCAGATGCCGGCCGGATAGGTCTCGTTGCCGTAAAGCACGGTCTCGCTATGAAATTCCGGCAGGGATTCAACGCGAGCGACACTGACGTCGACAAGTGCTGCGAGCGGTCCCGGCGGCAATCCCTCGGGAATGTGCATGTCCTCAGTCTTGCTGCCGCTGCGCGGTCCGAACAAGACCCTGGCTTGCGACGCGACCAGCTTCTCGACAAAGGCCTGATTGGCGATGACAAGGTCTGGCGCCAGCACCAGCTGGTAGCCGTCGAGATCGGAATGCTGGCCGATGAAATCGACGTCGACGCCCAGGCGAGAGACGGTCGAATACCAGTCGAGCGCCGTCGCCGAGGCCGAATAGGTCCGACCCTGCGGCAGGGCGCGGGTCGCCCAGCGCGAATTGTAGTCGAGCAGGATCGCGACCTTGGCCTTGCCGCGTGCCTCGCCTTTCGGCAGCCGCTTCATCTCTTCTGCGACCTGAGCCACCTCGAGATAGCCTTGGTCGGGCTCGCTGTTGGGAAGCAAGAGGCCGGCATGGAACTGCTCCTGCGCAAACGGCACCTGCCGCCAGCGGAAATAGGAAACCATGTCGACGCCATGCGCATAGGCAAGCCAGGTCCAGAGCCGAACCATGCCATCGGCCGGCGACTGGTTGTGCGCCGCCCAATTGACCGGACCGGGCTGCTGTTCCATCACCCAGACGCGTCCACGGCCGACGGCCCGGTAGAGATCGTGGTTAAAGGCAGGCTGGTCCGGATCGCCGACACGCAGGTAGCGTCCCTTGTCCTCCGGTGAAAGACGACCGTTCAACAGCCCACCCATCGGGTAAACGTCCCAGGACGCGATATCGATGTCTTCGCCGACCTTGTAGTGGTCGAAGTCGGTGTTCTGCGACATGAAATTGTGCGTCACCGGACGACCCGGCGAGTGCTTGCGGATGATGTCGACTTGCGCCTTGTTGAAGCTCTTCACCTGGTCGGACGAGAAGCGGATGAAGTCGACGATATGGGTCGGGCTCGGCTCTTCGACGAGGTTGTTCGGCAGTTCGACTTCGTCGAAGCTGTCATAGTTCATCGCCCAGAACGCCGTGCCCCAGGCGCGGTTCAGTTCGTCGGTCGTGCCGTAGCGCTCGGCGAGCCAAAGCCGAAACGCCCGCTCGGCCTCGCCGGAATAGCTGTAGATCGTGTCATGGTCGCCATATTCGTTGTCCGTCTGCCAGGCATGGACGAAGGCGTTCTTGCCGTAACGTTCGGCCATGGCCTCCGAGATGCGTGCGGCCTCGATGCGGTAGCTGCGACTGGAGAAGCAATAGTGGCGCCGGGCACCGAACTTGCGCACGACACCCTTGACGTCGACTGGCAGGATGTCCGGGTGACGATCGATCAGCCACTTCGGCGGTGCGGCGGTCGGCGTGCCCAAGATGACCTTGAGACCGGCGCGGCCGAGCACGTCGATCGCGTCATCAAGCCACTCCCAATGAAATTCACCCGATCTGGGTTCGATCTTGGCCCAGGCGAATTCGCCGATGCGCACCCAGGCAAGCCCGAGTTCGACCATGCGGCGGGCGTCCTCTTCCCATTTCTCGCGCGGCCATTGCTCCGGATAGTAGCAGACGCCGAGTTCGAGCATGTCGGTCTCCTGCTGGTCGGCGTTGAAACGGTTCGGTCTCGTCAGGGGCATATGCAAGATCGGGTCCTTCGTCATGCTCTCGGCCGGCTTCACCCGGCACTTCGTCTTCGATGCGAGCGCTCTCCGGGATATAAACGTTTATATCATCAGGCGCAGTCGTGTGGTCGTCGGGTCGTTGTTCGTCTTCAGCGGTTTGGGGTCAAACGGTCGTCGCAGCGCTCGATCAGCTTCGGCATCAAAAGCGTCTGCAGCGCCTCCGGCGGCTCGCCCTCCATCCGGCGAAGGATGTAGGCGCCGAGCAGGCTGCTCGGCTCGCTGATCGGCAGGTAATAGGTGGTGATCGGTGGCGCGAAATACTGACTGACGTTCAGGTCGTCAGTGGCATTGATGACGGCGTCGCGGCCATGCACGAGGCCGCGCTCATGGAAACCGGAGAAGGCGCCGAGCGCCGAGGCTTCGTTGGCGCAGATATAGGCGGTCGGCGGATTGGAGAGATCCGCCATCGTCAGCACGTTCTCCCGCCCGAAGGCCGGCGTCAACCGCCCATGTGCGACCAGAGCCGGGTCGAACGGCAAGCCGGCAACCTCGAGCGCGCGCCTGTAGCTTTCAAACCGGGTTATGCCGTAGCTCAGATCCGACAGTGGGTTGAGCAGCGCGATGCGGCGATGGCCGCGGTCGACCAGTCTCGCCATCGAAACCCGGATCATCTGCTCGTTGTCGGCATCGACATAGGCATGCGGCGCGTTGTGCACGCTGGTGCCATAGGTGACGAAGGGAAAGTCGGCCGCCTGCATCGTGCGGATGCGCGGATCGTCGGCGCGCGTGCCCGAGATGATGATGCCGTCGGCCTTCTTCAGCGACACGATCTGCTGGATGACGGCCTGGCTTTCCTCGAAATTCCTGACCGCATAGAGCGAGACCCGGTACGGGCTGTCTTCCAGCGCCCAGGAAATGCCGCTCAAGAGCTGGGCGTATTCCACGCCTTCCCACTCGTTCTGCTTCGGGCCGGGCGCCGTCATGATCGCCGCGACCTGATAGGTCTTGCCAGTGCGCAACTGCACGCCGTGCATGTTCAGTTCGTAGCCGACGCGCTCGGCCGCCTCGATCACGATCGCGCGCGTCTCCGGGCGAACCTGAGGCGAATGCTTCAGGGCCTTCGAAACGGTGGCAATCGACAGCCCCGTTTCCTGCGCAATGGTCTTGATCGTTGGTCTTTGCATGGCGTCTCGGCTCGTCATGGATTGTCGTCGCTGAGCGATGCCGCCAGCAGGAGATAGACTGCGGATGTCCAGGCAAATGCCCGATCGCGAAGTCCCCTCCCCGACCGCGCATCGAAGTTTTCGGCCATACCGCTTTTGCTGGCAAGTGAACAGAACTTTTCCGCGATTTCGCGCGCCAGTTCAATCTCCCCTTGCCGACGCAGGCCATCCCAAAGGAGCAACGTCGTCGGTGCCCAGATCGGGCCGCGCCAGTAGCCGTCATCCTCATAGAACGAACTTTTGGGGCTTTCGGTTGCCGGCCCCCAGGCGGTGATGAAGCCGCCAGCGACGAGACGGGCAACAAGCTTTTCGCGCATTTCCGCGGGCAGACGCGTGCCGAGCAACAGCGGCATGAACTGGATCAGGTTTTCGCCCGGCAAGATGCGGTCCGGTGCGCCCGCAAGCCGGGCGCCAAACGTTGCGCCGGTCCAGAGGCGCACGAACAGCAACGCCTGCAAGGCATCCGCCTTGGCGTTCCATTCCGCAGCACGCGCAGGATCGCTCTCGAGCAAAGTCGCAAGCGTCTCGCAAGCGAGAATGAGGAATACCGGCAGATCAGGCGAGATGACCGGGCCACCTTCGGCAAAGAAGGTCGCATTGTCCCAGCCACTATCGTTGCCATGGAAATAGCTCGGCAGCGACGTTGCGTCCGTGCGCGCATAGGTCAGCCAGTAGTCGACCTGCCGGCCGATTGCGTCGCGCAGATAGCTCTTGCGCTCCGCCGTCAGGAAATCCGGGTGCCTAGCCGCGATAAGCGACACCGCCCAGCCATGGACCGGCGGCTTGGTGAAGGCGAAGAGCACGTCACGATCATTGATGTAATCGGGCAGGAGACCGGAGCCGTCCTGATGGTCGAAGATCGCTGCGAGCTGGTCAAAGGCGAGGTCCGCATCGACGGCCGCCACACCCAGTGCCGAAAAGGCGTTGTCCCAACTCCAGATGTTGATCATGTGGTTCTTGGACATGTAGATCGCCGGCCGTGTCAGCTGCCCGCCAACCGGCACGCCGTTTGCCCACAGCAGATAGCTTGCCAGCCGATGCGCCGCGTCCTGACCGTGCGCGCCCCTCGGCACCTTGCCGTACCACTTTTCGAACTCGACAGTGACGTCGGAAAGGGCGTCCGCGAAGCTCTCAAGCGGCGCTGTCGGCGGCACGGTGCGGAAGAAGTCGACATTGCCCTCGAAAATGCCGGTGCCCGTGAATGCGAAGGAAACGTCGGCCGAGTGGTCGCGCTGCCAGGCGCCCGACACGTCAAGGGTGCCAGACACAGCCCGCGGGATGAATTTCACGTTCTCGACGGCTGCCACGAGGCAATCGACGCCGGTGGGCGTGCGATAGACGTAATCGTAGCGCGATCCTTCCAGGTGAAAGCGCACGCCGGCATTCTCGCCGCGGACATGTAGCCGCTCGCCCTCGCCGATAACAAAAGTCAGCGATCCGGCATTGATGCGGGCAACCAGCCGCTCCGGCGTCAACTCAAAGGTCGCCTGCGCCGGCTTGCCCATTGCATCGAGGAACTCGACGCGGCAAAGGCGACCGAGCGAGGGCCGTTCGTCACCGCCGGCAACAAAGCGCAGATAGAGAGCACGCGCGCCGTCGCCACCCGGCACCTTCATCATCGACAGCGTCAGAAACCGTCCTTTTCGGCTGAAGGGGATATGATCGATATCGAACAGCATCGTTTACCCCTTCACCGACGAGCCGACCGCACCATCCATGATGTAGCGCTGGGCGACGAAGAACAGTGCCAGCGGCGGCAGGCAGAGGATCACCGTGATCGCGGCAATCGAGGTGACGTCGACTTCATGCAGGCCCTTGAACATCGAGAGCCCGAGCGTCAGCGTGTATTTCGACTGGTCGTTCAAGAAAATCAGCGGGCCGAGATAGTCGTTCCACGCGTTCATGAAGTGGAAGGTACCGACCAGCACCAGGGCCGGCATCATCAGTGGCAAATGGATGCGCCAATAGATGTCGAAGGCATTCGCACCATCCATGCGCGCCGCTTCGTCGATCTCCATAGGCACGGTCATGATGTACTGGCGAAGCAGGAAGACGAAGAAGGCGTCGGCGAAATAGGCCGGCACGATCAGCGGCTTCAGCGTGTTGATCCAGCCCAGCATGTTGAATTCCATGTAGAGCGGAATCATCTTCACGTCCCACGGGATCATCATGGTGGCGAGCAGCACGATGAACAGCGGGTCGCGGCCAGGGAAGCGGAAGCGGGCAAAGCCATAGGCAACCAGCGAGCTCGAGATCAGCTGCCCGATGGTCGAAAACACGACGACGATGACCGAGTTGGTCAGGTAGGTGCCGAAGGGCTGCTTGTTCCAGGCGGCGGCAAAATTCTCCCAGTGCCATTCCGACGGCCAGAAGACCGGCGGGAACTGGTAGAGATCGACGGTGCTTTTGATCGCCGTCATGAAGGTCCAGTAGAACGGCGCGATAAACAGGGCCGAGAGCAGGATCAGCGCGGAATAGAGCAGCGTCTTACGCATGGCCTTCTCCATCGTTCTGGCGGACTTCGCCTTCGTAGTAGACCCAGGCGGCCGACCAGCGCATCACGCCGAGGCTGAGCGCCAGAACGATGATGAACATCACCCAGGAGCCGGCGGCGGCATAACCCATGTCGAAATATTTGAAGGCGTTGTCGTAGATATACATAGCAAAGAAATAGGTGGAGCCGAGCGGGCCGCCCTTGGTCAGGAGGAGCGCGATGGTCAACTGTTGGAAGGCCGAGATGATCGAGGTGATGAAGGTAAAAAGCAGCATCGGCCCGAGCATCGGCAGGGTGATGAACAGCATCTGTGCCCAGCCGGGAACGCCCGAGACGGTGGCCGCCTCGTAAAGCTCCTTCGGAATGGCTTTGAGGCCGGTCAGAAGGATCAGCATGGTGCCGCCGAGACCCCAGAGGCTGGCGATGATAATCGCGACGATCGCGAGATTCGGATCGCCGAGCCAGTTCGGCCCGTGGATGCCGACGAGCGACAGCATGAAGTTCAAAAGGCCGTATTCCTTGCTGTAGATCCAGCTCCAGATCGTCACCAGCGCGACGCCGGAAATGACGCTCGGCAGATAGAAGGCGGTGCGGAAGAAGCCGCTGGCAAAGGTGATGTTGTGCAGCATCATCGCCAAGAGGAACGACATGACGATGTTGAACGGCACGTAGATCGCCGCGAACTTCACCGTGATCCAGAGGCTCTCCCAGAACTGCGGATCGTCGAACAGCATCGATTTATAGTTGTCGAGACCGACAAAGGCCCGCTCACCGACCACCGGCCAGTCATAGAAGCTCATCGTCAGGGAGAAGACGAGCGGCCCGAGCGTGAAGAACAGGAACCCGAGGATCCACGGGGAGATGAACAGATAGGGCGCTGCGTAGCGCGCGATGGCTGAGCGCTTGCGCCTTGCCACCTTGGGCTCTGCCCCGGTATAGGTCATATCCATCCCCCGTACTCCCTTTGCTTACTTGATCAACCGCTTGGAACGGCTGACGGCATCGTCCAGATGCTGCTTGGCGTTGCCCTGGTCGATCATGGTTGCTTCGATGGCGCGCGCGAGATTGTCCTGCACCTTGCCCCAGTTGGCGTTCTTCAGGAACGCGTGGGTTTCGGTGTTCGAGGTCGCGAGAATGTCGAAGAACGGCTTGTAGATCGGATCGGTGGTCATGCCCTTTTCTTCGGCAACGCTGGTGCGGACCGGCAGGTCGTTGATCCGCATGGCAACGGCTTCCGGCGAGGAGAAGAACTTGACGAACTCCCAGGCGAGGTCAGCGTGTGCTGCGTCCTTGGCGATCGAGATCGCCGAGACGCCGAGCGCCGAATGGGCGGTCTTGTCGCCGAACTTCGGCAACGGCGCCACGCCATACTTGATGCCCGAGGAGTCGATGCCTGCCTTCGACCACATTGCGCTCTGGAACATGGCGATCTTGCCGCCCTTGAACAGCGTGCTGCCCGAGGTGTCGTCGCCGAGGTTGAGCGTGATCGCTTCCTGCGTCTTGGCCATATCGCCGAACATGTCGAGCACTTGGGCCGCCGCATCGCTGTTCATGTAGCCGTCGATCTGCTTGCCATCGTCGGAGATGTACTTGGTGCCGTTCGACCAGAGGAACTGCTCGAAGTCGTAAGGGTCGGGCTTGGCGTCGACGGCAAAGCCGTAGACCTTGTTCTTCTCGTCACGGAACTTGGCGGCCTTGGCGCGCAGATCGTCCCAGGTCCAGCCATCCTTCGGCTCTTCGACGCCGGCCTTGGCGAACATGTCCTTGTTGTAGAAGACGACCTGGGTCGTGAAGCCCGACGGCATGCCGTAGGTCTTGCCTTCGACGCGCGTGGTGTTCATCAGGCCCTTAGGGAAATCGTCCGGCTTCACTTCGGCTGCGTCGCGCGCGATCAGATCGTCGAGCGGCATCAGCGAGGTGTAGTACTGCGGGAAATTCCACATATACATGACGTCGGGTGGGCTGCCGGCGCCGAAGGCGGCGATCAGCTTCTGGTCGTAACCATCGGCATAGGGCTCGACTTGCACCTTCACGCCCGGGTGCTTTTCCTCGAACTTCTTGGCGATCGCCTGCTGGATCGCCAGGCTCTCATCCGTGTCCCAGGTGGCAAAGCGCAAGGTTTCTTCCGCGCGGGCCGTGGCGGCTCCGGCCATCGCCAAGACCATGAGCGAGCCGATGAGCGATTTCGTCCTGTTCTGCATGCTTCTCCTCCTCATTCGGGTCACGCGACCCTTTTGCTTTTTTCCTGATTGATCAGCATCTGCGTCTCGGGATCGAGCGCCCGCGCGATCGCCTTGCCGTCGGCATCGAACAGATGGCAATGCTCAGCGGGGATGCGCAGATGGATGCGCTCGCGGTTGGCAACCGGATGCGTGCCGCGCACGACGGCGGTCATGTCGGAGCCATTCTCAAGGCCGATGTGAACATGGCTTTCGGTGCCGAGCCGCTCGACCAGGCGGACGTCGCCGATCAGGTGCGCTTCCTCAGGCGAAACCAGCTCAAGCTTGTCCGGGCGGATGCCGATCGTCACCGGCTTGTCCTTGGCGACGACGGTGGACGACAGCGTTCCGAGCGTCAGGTCCCGAACCAGGCCACCGCCGGAAAGCGTCAATTCGGAACGGTCCTGGCGGACCAGGTTCGCGGTGACGAAATTCATCCGCGGCGAGCCGATAAAGCCGGCGACGAAGAGGTTCGCCGGCTGATAGAAGAGTTCGAGCGGCGTGCCGAACTGGCTGACCTTGCCTTTGTCGAGCACGACGACGCGATCGGAAAGCGTCATCGCCTCGACCTGATCATGGGTGACATAGATCATCGTGACGCCAAGGCGCTCGTGGAGTGCTGCAAGCTCGACGCGCATGGTCACACGCAGGCCGGCATCAAGGTTCGACAGCGGCTCATCGAGCAGGAACAGCTTCGGCTCGCGAACAATCGCGCGGCCGATGGCAACACGCTGGCGCTGGCCGCCGGAGAGTTGGCGGGGCTTGCGGTGCAACAGTTCGGAGATGCGCAGGATGTCGGCAGCGTTGTTGACGCGGCGATCGATCTCGTCGCGCTTCATGCCGTTCAGCGCCAGGCCGAAGGACAGGTTCTTGCGCACGTTCATGTGTGGATAGAGCGCGTAATTCTGGAAGACCATGGCGATATCGCGCTTGGCCGAGCGCAGATCGGTGATATCGCGATCGCCGAGGCGGATCGAACCGGAATCGAGCTCCTCAAGACCGGCGATCGAACGCAGGAGCGTGCTCTTACCGCAACCGGACGGCCCGAGAAAGCACACGAACTCGCCATCGGCGATATCGAGATTGATGCCCTTCAAGACTTCGAGCGAACCAAAGCCTTTGCGCAGATTTTCAATACGGATAGCTGCCAACGGGCCCTCCCCTGATGGCGAACATTGTGGCAGCCGGCTTAACGCTTACCTTACCACATGTTCGTGTTAAACGTTTATATGCACGATAAAAACGTTTAACTTTGTTGTAAAGCGAAAAAATCGGTGCTTGAGAAATTGCTGTGGGCGATAAAGGGCACAAAACCGATACGGCCGGTTCATGACCGGCCGTATCGTTTCTTGATCAATGGTTTAGGCGTCCGAGCGTCTCGTCGAGCGCATTGAGGAAATGGTCGCAATCCTCGGCGCTGAACGGCGCCGGCGGCTTCACCTTCAGCACGTTGTGGTGCGGCCCCTCGCTGCTGAGCAATATCCGATGCTTGCGCTTCATTTCAGCGATGACGAAGTCGAGCTCGCTTGCGGCCGGTTCCTGGGTCTCGCGGCTGCGCACCAATTCGATGCCGTTGAAGAGACCGTAGCCGCGCACGTCACCGATGATGGCATGGCGCTTGGCCAGCGCACGGGCGCCGTCCATCAACCGGTCGCCGACAACACGGCAGTGGTGCATCAACCGTTCGTCGCGAATGACGTCCAGCACCGCAAGGCCGATCTCGGCCGAAACCGGATTGCCGCCGAAGGTGTTGAAGTACTCCATGCCGTTGGCAAAGGAGGCGGCGATCGCCTCGGTGGTGACGACGGCGGCCATCGGGTGTCCGTTGCCGATCGGCTTGCCCATCGTGGCGATATCCGGGATCACACCTTGCGTCTGGTGCGCCCACATATGGCTGCCAACGCGGCCGAAGCCGACCTGCACTTCGTCGGCCAGGCACAGGCCGCCGGCGGCACGCACATGGGCATAGGCCTCATGCAGATAGCCTTCCGGCAATGTCAGCTGCCCGCCCGTTCCGAGAATACCCTCGCTGAAGAACAGCGCCGGGCGGCGGCCGTTTGCGGCAAGCGCCAGCACCTGGTTGCGCACATCCTCGGCATATTTGCGGCCTGCATCGACGTCACCATAGCGATAGCGGCCGCGATAGAGATCGGGCATTTCCGCGACCTGGACATGGGCGGGGCGGCCCTCTCCGCCCTTGCCGGCAAACTTGTAGGGGCTGACGTCGATCATGCTCGACAGATGGCCGTGATAGGCATGATCGACGGTGATGACGTCGCGGTTTCCGGTGTAGGCACGCGCCAGCCTGAGCGCCAGGTCGTTGGCCTCGCTGCCTGAATTGACGAAGAAGCAGACGTTGAGTGGGTCGGGGAACTGCGCGGCCAGCCGCCGCGAATATTCGACCAGCGAATCGTGCAGATAGCGCGAATTGGTGTTGAGCTTCTCCATCTGCATCTGCGCCGCCTTGACGACGCGCGGATGGCAATGGCCGACGTGGCAGACATTGTTTACCATATCGAGCCAGCGCGTGCCGTCCTCGTCGATCAGATGAGCGCCCTCGCCGCCGACGATCTTCAGCGGCGCTGTGCTATAGGCGATACTGAGCGAACGCCCGATGCGCCGGTGACGTTCACGCACCAGAAAATCCTTGTCGCGGGCGACGATCACCGAAGCCGGCACAGGCAGCCCAAGCACAACGCTCGGATCGGGGCTGACCTCGCGCCAGACCTGCCATTGATCACGCACGCCGACGCCGAACATGCGGCCCTCCAGCCCCAGATGGTCGGTCACCAGCTGGAAATGCAGATGCGGCGCCCAGTTGCCGTTTTCTTGGGTGGCACCAAGGCTCGCAAAGCTTTCGCCCGTGGCGATCGGTTGGCCGACCGTCAACTTCGCCATCGTCTCGCGCGACAGATGGCCGTAAAGCGTCCAGAAGATATCCCCGGCATCGGTGACATGTTCCAGCAGGACGGTCGGGCCGAAGCCGAAGGCGACGGCATCGTCATGAAGGAAAGCGACCTTGCCAGCGAACGGTGCATGCACCGGTTCCAATGCCGGCGCGAAGATATCGACGCCAAGATGGACTGAACGGCGCTCACCGGCGGTTGCCGTTTCGTAGGCGTCGCCCTGATAGATCGCGCGATCCTCGCCGTAAAGGCCGATGCCATAGTCGGCATTCTGCTCGCGAATACGCGCGGCGATCAGCGCCTCTGCCGCCGTGGCATCCAGTGCCGCCCACTGTGCCGCTTCGGGACTGGAGGCGGAGAAATCGAAGACGGCGACCTTGGGCTTGGCGACGGACGGCTTGACGATGGCGGAAAAGTCATGGGCGTTCTGCTCCAGCCAGCGCACGACGGACGCCGCATGCGCGATCGGCGCAAAGCCGCAGGCGTCGCGGATGCGGGCGATCGCAATCGCGCGGTTCTCGCGTTCGAGCCGTTGAAGCTCACGCCAGACGTCTTCCTGGCTGACAAGCAGGTAGGTGTTTTCAGGGTTGTCGCGGATCTGCTTGGCCGCCATGCACATGCTGACGGCATAGCGTGTGCGAACGAGATCGAAGATCAAAGCCGTCTCGGCCTCGCTGATCGGGTTCGCTCGGTGATAGGCGCCCGCGAGCGCTGCGATGGTGCCGACCGCATCCGCCGTGCCGATCAGCGCATAGGCGGCAGCGACAGCGATCTCGACGACGCGCCACGTTTCGACCATATCGCCGAAATCCAGCAATCCGCTGACGCGTCCCTCGTGGTCCAAAAGCACATTGTAGTCGTTGGCGTCGTTATGGATGACCTGTCGCAGGCAGCTTTCGAGGCTTGGCCGGACGGACGACGCGAACCGTTCGAGGATGGCGCGAACCGCTTCCGGCTTGTCGTCGCCGTCGATCAGACCCACGTGGTTCAGATGCATATCGGCACGGCCGATATCCCAGGCATAGACGCGTTTCGTGCCGGCATGGGCAAAGCCCTTGAGGCTTTGGTCGAGCTGGCCGAGCAGGTGCCCGAGCGTTTCCGCGCTCGTCAGACCGCGGGACGCGGATTTCACCCAGATATCGCCGGGTAGCCAGGTCAGGAGCCGCGCGGTGCGCTCGCCGCGCACCATCGCTTTCACGGTTGACGCGCCGGCGCGACCGGGCACTGGCCGCGAGACCGGCAGATCGACTGCCGTTTTTGCGAGGTGGTCGAGCACCGCGACTTGCATGTCGAGTTCATCGGCATCGCCTGGCGCGTGCAGCTTCAGGAGATATTGCTCGCCGTCTTGCGCGCGAACGCGATAGTTGAGGTCGTGCTCGCCCGGCAGCGGCGAGATATCCCCTTCGATGCCATAGGTCTCGATGAGCAGCGCCCGGATTGCCGCCAGTTCCTGCTCAGCCTTCAAGTCTTCCTGTGCCATGCCTGCTGCTTGTCCCGTCACCATGAAATCCGTCGTCCGTCGTAGCTGCAGAAGCTGCCGCTGTCGGCCATGTCCGCTTCGTCGATAATCGCTTTCAGCCCAGCGGCACTTGTTGCCACCGGAACATTTGCCTCGCCGCCACCCATGTCGGTCCTGACCCAGCCGGGATGCAGCGACAGGACGGTGATGCCGTCCTTGCGAAAATCCTGTGCCAGCTTCACCGTCGCCATGTTCAACGCCGCCTTCGAGCAGCGATAGGCATAGTCGCCGTCATCATCGTCCAGCGTGCCTTCGGCAAGCGAGCCGGCACGACTGCTGATGTTGGCGATAACACAGCGTTCACCGGCCAGAAGGTTCGCATGCAGCGCACGTGCCAGGAGCAAAGGTGCGAGCGCGTTGACGCGCATCACCTCGAGGAAATCATCGCTGTCCAGCGTCGCAAGCCCACCCGTGTCGCCGCGGATGCCGGCATTGTTGATCAGAACGTCGATGGCCACACCTTCGAGCGCTCTGCCAAGGGCCATGATCGAAGCGGGGTCGGAGACATCAAGCGATTGCGCTTCAATGGCACCTTCGAAAGACGCTTCCCCTCGGACGCAGGCAATGACCCGCCAGCCGTCGGCCGCATAGAGTGCCGCGAGCTCGCGCCCGAGACCTCGCGAGGCACCGGTGATCAGCACGGTGCGTCGTACCTCCGTTTTATCGATGCTTGATGTCATATTTTCTCTCGACCATGTTCACGAGGCTGGCTGCAGCAAGCGTCAGGAAGATGTAGAAGATCGCGGCGGAGTTATAGGGCGCGAAAGGCAGGAAGCTTGCCGACTGGAACTCGCGCATGCGCTGGGTGATGTCGCGGATCGACAGGATCGACAGCAGCGAGGTGTCTTTGAGGATCGCGATCAGTTCGTTGCCGAGCGGCGGAATGATGATCCTGAAGGCCTGCGGCAGGATGACGAGGCGCGCTGTCTGCCAGCGATTGAGGCCGATGCTGCGCGCCGCCTCGACCTGGCCGACCGGTATGGCGTTGATGCCGGAACGGAAGATTTCCGCGAGGTAGGCCGAATAGGCAAGCGCCATGGCGACGATGCCGCGCACCAGATTGGGTGGGTCGAGCACGCCTTGCGTCGCGTCCTTCAACGCGCCGCTGAGCGGCAACCCGACATAGAGCACGATGACCAGCATCGGAATGCCGCGAATGGTATCGACGATGAATTCGGAGCCGACCGCCAGCGGGTGGCGCTGGTGCAGGTAGCCGCCGAAGGTCAGAAGCCCGAGGATAATCGCCAGCACCGCAACCGTAATGCCGGTTGCGCGATCGCGGTCGTTGAGCGCTTGGGTCTTCCAGAGCACCGGCAGATCGGCAGGCGCCGAGGCGGCCGGCAGCAGGGCGGCGCTGACCCCTTCGTTCTTGGCCATGGAAGCGAGTGCTTCGGTCGGGCCGACAAAGGTGCGAACCGGCGTTTCCGTCTGCGGCGCGCCGTCATACTGGCCGAACCGCACCGCACCGATCAGACCCGCCGGCGTGTTGGTGACGATGCCGACCTTGCCCTCGAGCGAACCGGCAAGCACGTAGGTGTCACGCGGCTGCAGCAGGAACCAGGCGGCGACGAGCGCCAGAACCAGGGTCGCGACCGCAAAATAGAGGCTGGTGCGCACCGTCGAGCGCAATTGCAGGAGGCCGACCCAGACGAGACCAAGCACTGCCGCCAGGATGTAGGCGGCAATCGCGGCGCGAATGGTGGTCGCCACCCCCGCCGCAAAGGCGATGTGCGCGAAGAAGAGAACGAAAACCAGCCCGGCGCCGTTGACGACGCCGAGGATCCAGCGCCCGACACGTCTGAACGGACTGTCCAGAGGCTCGCCGCCACGTGCGCCTGCAAAAAACAGCCCGAGACCGAGGGTGCTCGACACCAGATATCCCGGGAACAGCCAGGACTCGACACCACGAAGCCAGAGATCGGCGGCCTCTGTCAATTGGCGCGGCGTCACGCCCTTGACGATCAGGTCCGATTTGAACGCATCGACGCCGTTTGCCACGACCGAGGCGATGAAGGGGTGAATGTTATGCCCGAGCGGCAGGACGACGGCGGCGCCGAGGTTCAGTATGGCCGCGGCCACCGCCCACTTCGGACGGCTCGCCTTGGCCCGCGAGAACAGGAGCACGCAAAGGCCCGCCGAAAAAGCGATCGCCAGCGCGAGAAAGCCGGGCACGAAGGCAGACGAGCCGTTCTCGACGCCGAGAATGGCGCGAAGCGACCGCTGGTAGTCTCCGGAGGATACGAAAAGATAGATGATGAAGGGCAGCGCGGTCAGGATGATGAGATTGCTCGGACGCACGCTTCTCAGGAACGACATTCATTCCTCCGGGGTATTGCTGTTGAAAAGGCTAGCCCCCGGAGCGGCCGCCTCGGCGCTCCGGGGAAATTGCGGAAGGCTTATTTCAGGCCCCAGTATTTGTTAACCAGCTGGTCGAGCGTGCCATCGTCCTTGATCATCTTCAGGCCCTCGTTGAAGGCCGCGACATTCTCGTCGCCCTTGCGGAAGACGAGGCCGAGCGGATCGGATTCCAGATCCTTGATCGCCACCACCAGTTCGCCGGCAAATTCGCGCTCGTAAGCCGCCGCATTCGCGCCATTGATGACGACGCCGTCGACGTCCTTGTTCTTGAGCGCGATGATGGCGGCGCTGAAGGTGTCATAGGCGGCAACGTTCTCCTTACCGACCACACCTTCGGCAACCTGAGCGTCGGTGGTATTGGCCTGGGCGGAGAGCTTTCTGCCGGCCTCCTTGAAGCGATCGAGCGTGATGTCCTGGTCTTCAACGCGCATCAGCACCGCCTGGCTGTTGACGATATAGGGGTCGGAGAAGTCCATCGCCTTCTTGCGTTCATCGGTGATCGAGACGCCGGAGGCGACGAGATCGAAATTGCCCTGATCGAGTGCGGCAAAGATGCCGTCCCAACCGGTGGTGATGAACTCGGCCTGGCAGTTGATCTTGGCACAGACCGCATTGACCACATCGACGTCGAAGCCAACGATCTGGCCGCTGGCCGGATCGACGCTTTCCATCGGCGGCGAGGTGGTGTCGGATCCAACCTTGAGCAATTTTCCGCCGAGATCGGCAGCGTGGGACACACTTGCGGAAAGAGCCGCAAATGTCAGGGCAATAATCAGTTTTTTCATGGTTCTCCTCCTTGGATGATGAATGTTCATGCCAGCCTGCCGCCGAGATTGTCCGGCTGCCTTTCGATCAGGGTTGGCCTGAAGACCTGCCGGAGCGCCTTCGGGTCCTCACCCTCCATGCGCTTCAGCAGGAACTGCCCGAGCGTCCGTCCGAGGACCTCGATCGGTTGATAGAAGGTGGTGATCGGCGGCGTGAAATAGGCGCTGACGTTGATGTCGTCATAGGCGATCACGTCGACATCGACGCCAACCTGCCGCCCGAGACTGCCGAGACCGGAAAGGACGCCGAGCGTCGTCGATTCGTTGATGCAGACGAAGGCAGTCGGCGGCTCCGCCACCTGCAAAAGGTCGATCACGCTCTGCCGGCCAAAATGGGTCGAAAGATCGCCTTCGACAACGAGATCGGCAGAGGCGGTAACGCCGGCTTCGCGGAAGGCGCGGGCAAACCCGTCCAGCCTGTCCAACGCATAGGAGAGCCGACGCTCCGGGTTGACGAGCGCGATGCGGCGATGGCCGCCGGCAAGCAAGCGGGCGGTGGCAGCGTGGGCTGCCCACTCGTTGTCGATATCGACATGGGCGTAATCCAGATCCTTGCGGCAACGCCCCATCGAGACAAATGGGAAATGGTGGTCGACCAGCAGATCGATGCGCGGGTCGTCGGCAAGAATGCCGGAAAAGATCAAGCCGTCGGCCAGACCCTGATCGACGATGCGGCGCGCCGTTTCCGCGCCGTCGGCAGCATCGCGGATGACATGCACGGACATGCGGTAGTCCGTACCATCCAGCGCCTGGCTGACGCCGCTCAAAATCTGGGTATATTCGACGCCGTCCCACTCGTAATCGCGTGCCGCGGTAACCGGCATCAGCACTGCCGCCTGAAAGCTCTTTCCGGTGCGAAGCGCCATGCCGCGCGCATTGGCCTGATAGCCGACTTCGCGCGCCGCCTTGAAGATGAGATCGCGGGTAACAGGCGCAACGACGGGCGAATCCCTGAGCGCTTTCGAGATCGTCGCGATGGAATAGCCGGTGATCTCGGCCAGTGTCTTGATCGTCGGCACCGGTGTACGCCGGGTTCTGTGCATAGCCGCCATGCACCCTCCCAGGCCGTTGGCTCACTCTGAACATATGCGTAACAGTCAATAAAAACGTTTTCAAGAAAAATAAAAACGTTTTTATTATCATATGGGGAGAAGTTGACGTCAAAGAAATTACTACCAAGACTGCCTAATGGGTCAGGAAGGTGTGCTTTGCGCCGGAGCGGAACCCAAAGGACTTGCGGATCAACACCCGCCGAAGACTACAGCGCCGCGCGTCTCATTGGACGCGCAAAGGTCGCTGTAGCACTTTGAATGGCTGCATGTTTTGTCCTTAAATCGAATAGGATTTAAGGGAACCGGCAGTAGACCTTTGCAGCCAGGTAAAATCCCACGAATGAAAAATGGCCGCGAAGCATTCCCTTCGCGGCCTTCTTCATCGATATTCAGAGTAGAGACGCACGGCACATCACACTGCGCCGTGCGGGCGCCTTCTCAATCCATGTCGTCGTTATCAGGCGCAATCGCATGGTCACGATTGCCATGGATGATCTCACGCTTGCCGACATGGTTGGCAGCGCCGACAAGGCCCTCCTTCTCCATGCGCTCGACGAGCGAAGCCGCACGATTATAGCCGATACCCAGCCGGCGCTGGATGTAGGAGGTCGAGCACTTCTTGTCGCGCAGCACCACCTTGACGGCCTGGTCGTAGAGTTCGTTGCCGTCCTCCGAGGCCATCGCCGTCTTGTCGAAGACAGCGCCCTGCTCTTCCGCGGGCTCCTCTTCCTCTTCGTCCGCGGTAACGGTCTCGAGGTATTCGGGCCTGCCTTGCGTCTTCAGGTGGGCGACGACGTGCTCCACTTCCTGGTCCGAAACGAACGGTCCGTGGACACGGGCGATCCGCCCGCCGCCCTGCATGTGCAGCATGTCGCCCTGGCCGAGCAGCTGTTCGGCCCCCTGTTCGCCAAGGATGGTGCGGCTGTCGATCTTCGACGTCACCTGGAAGGAGATACGGGTCGGGAAGTTGGCCTTGATCGTGCCGGTGATGACGTCGACCGAGGGGCGCTGCGTCGCCATGATCAGGTGGATACCGGCAGCACGCGCCATCTGCGCCAGCCGCTGGATAGCACCTTCGATCTCCTTGCCGGCGACCATCATCAGGTCGGCCATCTCGTCGACGATGACGACGATATAGGGCATCGGCGCCAGATCCATTTCCTGCTGCTCGAACAGCGCCTCGCCGGTGCCCTTCTCGAAGCCGGCCTGGACCGTGCACATCACCGGCTCGCCCTTTTCGCGGGCAGCGGCAGCACGCTGGTTATAGCCGTCGATATTGCGAACGCCGAGGCGCGACATCTTGCGATAGCGGTCCTCCATCTCGCGCACCGCCCATTTCAGCGCCATGACGGCCTTCTTCGGATCGGTGACGACGGGGGTCAGCAGATGCGGGATGCCGTCATAGACGGAGAGTTCGAGCATCTTCGGATCGACCATGATCAGGCGGCACTCTTCCGGCTTCAACCGATAGAGCAGCGACAGGATCATGGTATTGATCGCCACCGACTTGCCCGAACCGGTGGTGCCGGCAACGAGCAGATGCGGCATCTTGGCCAGTTCGGCGATGACGGGCTCGCCACCGATCGTCTTGCCGAGGCAAAGCGCCAGCTTGCAGTTCGTCTTGCGGAAATCGACGGATTCGATCAGCTCGCGGAAATAGACCGTCTCGCGCGTCGCATTCGGCAGTTCGATGCCGATGACGTTGCGGCCGGGCACAACAGCGACACGGGCTGATAGTGCCGACATCGAGCGGGCGATGTCGTCGGCCAGGTTGATCACCCGCGAGGATTTGACGCCGGGCGCCGGTTCAAATTCGTAAAGCGTAACAACCGGCCCTGGCCGGACATGGATGATCTCGCCACGCACGCCGAAATCTTCGAGCACGCTTTCGAGCAGCCCGGCATTCTGTTCGAGCTGCTCCTGCGACATGAAGAAGCCGCGGCCTTCCGGCGGTTCCTGCAACAGGTCTTCGGCCGGAAATTCATAGCCGTCGGCGTGCGCGAAACGCTCGGTCGCGCCGATCGGCGGCAGAAGCGAAGGTGCGCGCGAGACCTGGGCGGGCATGGTGATAGCCGCCTTTGAGACTGTCGCAACGGTGCGAACAGGCTCTTCCTCGGCCATAAGCGATGTGATCTCGGCCGGTTCAACCGCAACAGGTGGAACGGATGCGATTTCCGACGGCACGATCATCGGCTCCGGCGCATCGCGCGCGGGGTCGATCGATACGGGTTCTGCCAGTGCGGGCACAACGGCGGCAGGCACCGATGGCACCTCAGCTGCCGGGCGGCATTCGACAACGCGGAACAGCGACGTGATCGCCGTCGGCGGCATGCGCCTGATTTCGACCGCCTTGACAGGAATTAGGGCCGCTGCCGGTGCCGGTGCCGGCATCGACACGACAGCGGCGGGCGTGAAGGAAGCGGGCACCGCTGTGTCGACGAAAGGCTTCGGCTGCACGGTGGCTGCCTCAGCCGATCCGTCATCCAGGGTGGAGGGGCCAAACTCGAAGAAGGCGAAGTCCGACAGAAACGACAGACGCGTGTCGGCCGGGGCTTCTACTGCCGCCGCTGGCTCGACTATCTGCGTCGGTTCAACGGGTGCAGCCAGCATTGCGATCGCCACAGGCGCCTCGTTCGCGGACTGGGCCGGCAGGCTCGGGCCGATTGCAGAGCCAGCAACGGTAGCGTTGGGCGCCAGGTTGGCCGCGCCTGCCTTTGGCGCCGACGACCAATGCGGCAGCTGGCTCGTGAGAACGCGCAGCAGCTCGGAGGGGCTGTAGGAAGGCAGGGCCTGCTCAGGCACGGGTGCGGGCATAGGCACGGGAACGACATCGACCATGTCCGGCGATTCGACGGGGGCGACGGCTTCGATGGCCGCAGACGCTGCTTCCACGGGCTCTGCCGCGACGACGACATTTTCGCTTGAGGCAATCTGTTCCTCAGATGCGACATCGCTGTCGCTGTCCGAAGGCGCGCGGCGCTTGGTAAACTCCCGTTCCGGCGTGCGGGTGAACCGCACGTTCGGCGCCAGGAAGAAGTGGCTCTCCCACGTTGAATCGCCGTAGTGGCCGGCGATCTCCGACAGGGTCGGCAGCGGCTCGTCGGTCGACGTCGTCACCTGGGCCGGCGCATAGGCCGTGCCCTGGCCATAGAGCCGGGCAGCGCGGCCGACATGCGCCGTCGCGTCCGATTGCTGGTTGGCTGGTTTGCGAGGCGCGGCAGGCGCCTCATACAACTGGTAGGGATCGACTGGATCCACGTCATGGGTGGGCATATCGCTCAACGCACCGTCCTGCGGATCGTCATAGTAATCCGCCTGGTTTGCATCATGCAAAGCTGCCTGAGAGAAGTTTGTCCTGGGAATACGCATGGGTCCTGGAAGAGCTAGAGACATCGCCGAGGGGCCTGCTAAGCGATAGAAAATGAAGGTTAACAAGTCCCTTCCAAAGGCCGCTTGAAAGACATCAGGCGCGCCGTTCAACCCGGCAAAACGACCGATGAAACGGCCGCAATCCCCATCCCGCTCAAGGGCATCGCGCCATTCTGTCGCTGGCAGAACCTGGCCGAAAATATTTCTTCCGGATTGTCATTTTGGCACGTCGCGGCGCAGCAGGGGCAACCGCTTCGGTCGGAGATACGGACCATAACGAATCGGGCCGGCGTGACCTTGTCACGCCGGCCCGAGAATGACCGCCATAGGCTCGGCACATTCCCGAGCGATCAGCTCCGGCGCGCAGCGACGAAAGCCGCGTGATGCCTGGCCAGAAGCTCGATCGCTTCATCGACAAACGCCGGGCTGACATTGGCCGAAAACTCGATCCGTGCACTCTTTCCGTCTCGTCTCAGCTTGGCAAAGGCCTGGCCGTTCTCGTCGGTGAGAACCTCGGGTTTGGCCGGATCCTGCCTTTCGGTACGCGACAGACGCGCAAAGACGAACTGGAAGCGCTGGTCGCTGTCGGCCTCGAGGAAACGCCTCAGACCAATCTCTTCCTGCGTCTTCTGCAGCGCCTGCTCGCCCTCAAGCAGGCCGCCGATCGCCATCCAGCGTTCGCGACCGACCTTGGGCGCCGGACCGATTGCCCGTGCGATTGCCATCGGAACGCTTTCGGCGACCTGGATCAGCCGCGACAGCTCGCTCTTCTGGACGGCGAGCGCATCGCCGATCACCTTTCGATCAAAGCCGCGCTCGGCCAGGGCCGAGGCAAACAGCGCCCGCTCGATAAAAGACAGGTTGCGGCGTTCGGCGTTTTCCTTGCCCTGCGCCAATACAAGTTCGTCGTCGGTCAAGGACCGGACGATGGCCTTGACCTTGATGCCGAGGCTGCGGACGGCGTTCAGCCGGCGGTGGCCATAGGCAGTTTGATAGCGGCCCTGCTTTTCCGGGTGCGGGCGCACGAGGATCGGCGACTGCTGGCCGTTTTCGCGGATGCTGTCGCCAAGCGCCAGGAAGTCCGGATCGTCGAGCTCACCATCGGTCAGGCGGTCGCCGACGAACGAGGCGTCGACCAGATCCGGATCAAGTTCGACAACGCGCTCGCCCTGATGCAGCGCCTCGCGCAGCGATCGCGCCTCTTCTGCCTCGCGGGTGATGCTGCCAAGCGAAAGGCCCATGGCCTTGATGGCGCCCGAGGCCGCACGCGGCGTATCGGCAGCAGGTGCGGCAGGCGTCAGCGTCGTTATTTCAGCGGAGCTCGTCGCATTGTGTTCGGCGCCAGGCGCAGGCGCTACGTTTCCGGAAAAGAGTGCGCGCAGTTCGTTCTTGCGGTTGCCAGCCATGTATTTTAGCGCCCCCAGGCCGCATGAATGAGAGCTTCGATCTCGCCGTTGACGGAATTCAAGGATTCGATCGCGCGGTCGTAGGTCGCGCGGGTGAAATTCTCGCGACCCACTTCGTAGAGCGTCTGCTTCGTCAGACCGGCATCGGAAACGGCGGTCGACTTGACCATCGCAGAGGTCAGGACACGGTCTCCGAACAGCGAGCGCATGAAACCGACGATCTGCGCCTGCGGCCCGTCGTTCGGCTCGAAGCGGGTGACGAGATAGCGCAGGAAGTCGAAGTTGAGTTCGCCGCCCGCCTCGCGCACGACGCTCAGGAGGTCCGAGGTCATGTAGAGAAACTGGTTCATCGACGCGACGTCGAGCATCTGCGGATGCACGGTGACGAGAACCGACGTCGAGGCGCAAAGCGCCGACAGCGTGAGATAACCGAGCTGCGGCGGGCAGTCGATGACGACGACATCGTAATCGTCGGCAACGCTTGCCAGTGCCGACTGCACCCGTGCGAAGAACAGCGGGCCGGCATCGGAGCCGCTGTGGCGGGCGCTGAGTGCCTGCGGCGTCGTATGCTCGAATTCCTGCAGCTCCAGATTGCCGGGCACCAGGTCGAGCCCGTCAAAATATGTCGGACGGATGATGTCTTTCAGCGGCCGCGCTTCGGCGTCGTAGCGGATGGCGCCGTAGAGCGTGTCGTTGCCGGTGAGGTCCAGCTCTGGCTGGTAGCCGAAGAGCGCCGAAAGCGACGCCTGCGGGTCAAGGTCGACGGCGAGAACCCGGTGGCCGGTCATGGCGAGATATTGCGCGATATGGACCGACGATGTGGTCTTGCCGGAACCGCCCTTGAAGTTGGTGACGGAAATGACCTGCAGGTGCTCGCCGCGCTCGCGGTCGCGCCACTTCAGGTAGCTGCGCGCCTTGGCGGCATTGCCCTTGGCAAGTGCCTGCTCGGCAAGGTGGCGGCGAAGCGCGTTGATGTCGGACAGCGAATAGGAGCGGCGACCGCCGGTGCCGGTATCGGGTTGAGGCCCCTCGCCCGCAAGCGACAGCTGGCGCAGGTAACCGTCGGAAACGCCGATCAGCTTGGCCGCCTCGCCTGAGGTGAAGCTGCGAAGCGTCTTCATCGCCGTTGGCGGAAACAGCCGCTCGCGCATCGCCTTCAGCTGTTCGGAAAG